>JBAYXD010000039.1:0-11083 GCA_041673725.1 Bacilli bacterium
AAAGGGAACAAAGTTCTCAATTCGTGAAGGTGGCAGAACCGTTGGTGCTGGTACCGTTGTTGAAATTCTTAAGTAGTTATTATAAGAAATTTAAAGAGCTCAGAAATGAGCTCTTTTTTTGTGGGCAAAATATTGATGTCGCATTTATGCGAATCAAAAAATAATAATTATTTTTAGGTGTCGCATCTGTGCGACACCTTTTTTTGTATATAGGCATTCATGCAAAAATGACTATTTTTTGAAAAAATAAAACGATTTCGATAGTGGTTTTACGAAAAAAATAAGTGAATCTATGAAAAAGCCGATAATAGACATTAAATTTTAAAGTCAAAATATTTTTCTGTCAAGCGGCTTTTTTATCCCTTAATATGAAGAAAATTGTAAGCGCTTTCATTAAAAAAATAAATTTACAAAAATTATCCGCAATTCATAATCACTTTATAAAGAAGCGAATCTTTATTATTTGATGATTATCGTGTTTTGGAGAAAACGAAAGGTGGTTTTGGAGAATGAATAGTAAGACTTTATTTTACGTTTTAAAGCGATTGCTGATGGCAATCGTAACCATAATTGTAGTTATTACTGCAACCTTCTTTTTAATGAACGCCATCCCTGGTGGTCCATTTTTAAGTGAAAAAGGTGTTAGCGATGCGACACTTGCGGCAATGAAAGCCAAGTATGGTTTAGATCAACCGCTTTATATCCAATATTTTAATTATTTAAAATATGCTCTTGTGTTTGATTATGGTTTTTCAATCAAACAAAAAGGGTTTACGGTTATGTATCTTATTATGGATGGATTAAAAACATCTTTACCACTTGGAGCAATTGCCGCTTTTATTGCTTTATGTGTTGGAACTACACTTGGTAGTTTAGCAGCAGTTTATCATAACAAAGTTGTTGATCGTGTGGTTATGGTATTTTCGACTGCTAGTGTTGCCTTTCCATCATTTATTATTGCGACAGTTTTATTATATGTATTTTGCAATTTACTGAAGTGGTTGCCGGCGAATGGTATGTCAATTCAGGGTTATATCCTTCCATGCATAACGTTAAGTTTGTATCCAACCGCATATATTACTCGATTAGCTAGAAGCAGTACACTTGATGCTTTAGGTAGTGATTATATAAGAACCGCTAAAGCCAAAGGTGTCTCTCAACCAAAAATAATCTTCAAACATGCTTTAAGAAATAGTTTGACTCCTGTTATTACTTATTTCGGACCAATGTTTGCAAGTATTATTACTGGTTCACTTGTTGTAGAGCAAGTATACTCAATTCCTGGCTTAGGACGTTACTTTGTAAAAGCTATTACTGGTCGAGATTATCCACTTATTATGGGAACAACAATCTTTTTAACAGTTGTTGTCATCTTCATGATATTGCTAAGCGATATTCTCTATAAAGTAGCTAACCCAAGGGTTGAACTTGAATAGGAGGAGGAAATTTATGAAAATTGGTGATAAAAATCCATTAAGTTTCCAACTCGACTTTGAAAGGGAATTTAGTAAGGCTAGTAAAAGTGAAAAAATTGCTCAAGTCAAAATGAGACCAGGAAGCAATTTCTTCAAAGATGGGGTTAGACGTTTTGTTAGAAATCCAGTGGCGATGACGTGTTTTGTAATTATTGCAATTATATTGATAGGTATTATATTTATTCCAATATTTTATCCATATAAATATGATCAAATGTTAGGACTTGGAACAGAAGTAAGTGATGCAAGTTATAACAATTTATCACCATTTGAATATGGTAAAACGGAACAAGAATTAATAGCGGCTGGACAATTTGTTTGGCCTCATATATTTGGAACTGATGCTAGTGGTCGTGATTATTTCATTCGTGTCATTTATGGCACACGTGTAAGTTTAGCCGTTGGTTTCTTCGCAGCAGTGATTGTTCTTATTATTGGTAGTATTTACGGATCAATAAGTGGATATGCTGGCGGGAAGACCGATATGATTATGATGAGAATTGTTGATGTTATCTATAGTTTACCTGATATGTTAGTAATTATTTTGCTCGCAGTTATCTTACGTAATACGATTGGTGACAAGATTGATAATGGACCACTTTCTTCAATTGGTTCAGGCATGATTTCAATATTTATTGTCTTCGCTCTTCTTTATTGGGTAGGTATGGCACGACTTGTTCGTGGCCAAGTCTTATCAATTAAACAACAAGAATTTGTTCTTGCAAGTAAGGCGAGTGGAGCATCAGGAGCGTTTGTAATTAGAAAACACTTATTACCAAATAGTATTTCGGTAATTATCATAAGTGCCGCATTACAAATTCCAAGCGCAATTTTTACAGAATCATTCCTTAGTTTCATTGGTTTAGGTGTTAGTATTCCAATGCCATCCTTAGGTAGTTTATGCAGCAATGCAATTTCATCGTTAAGTGTCTATCCTTATCGTTTATTAATTCCAGCTTTCACAATTTGTTTAATTGTTCTTAGTTTGAATTTAATCGGTGATGGATTACGTGATGCTTTTGATCCAAAACTACAAAGATAGGAGGTATGAAAAATGGAAAAATTATTAGAAGTTAAAGATTTACATACCTCGTTTAAGATTCCAGCTGGTGAAGTTCATTCTGTAAATGGTGTGAGTTTCTCGCTAGAAAAAGGAAAAGTCTTAGGAATTGTTGGTGAGTCGGGAAGTGGAAAGAGCGTTACTGCTTATTCAATTATGCAAATTCTTGATAGTAATGGCTCGATTAAATCTGGTTCTGTTAAGTTTAAAGGACAAGAACTTGTTGGAATTCCCGAAAAGGAAATGCGAAAGATTAGAGGAAGTAAGATTTCAATTATCTTCCAAGATCCAATGACATCTTTAAACCCAGTTTATACGATTAAGAATCAGTTAAGTGAAGCAATTAATCTTCATACTGATTATAAAGACCCAAAGACGAAAGAAAAATGTTTAGATTTGCTAAAAAAATATAACGTTAAAGATCCAGAAAAACATATTAAAAAATATGCTTATTATAGATCATTAGAGATGTTAAAGCTTGTTGGAATTAATGAGCCAGAAAAACGTTTGAAACAATATCCATTTGAGTTTAGTGGAGGCATGCTTCAAAGAATGATGATAGCGATGTCGCTTGTATGCGAACCTGATTTATTAATTGCTGATGAGCCTACAACAGCTCTTGATGTTACGATTCAAGCGCAAATTCTTGAATTATTAAAAGAGATTCAAGCCAAAATTGGAATGTCGATTATTATTATTACTCATGATTTAGGAGTCGTTGCACAAATCTGTGATGATGTATGTGTCATGTATGCAGGACGTATTGTAGAAAGAGGAGACGTTAATGAAATCTTCTATAATCCTCAAAATGAATACACCAAAGGTTTAATGCAAAGTGTACCTAAATTAACGAATAAAAAGACCGCACTTATACCAATTGAAGGTAATCCAGTTGATGTCTTTGCTCTTCCAAAAGGTTGTTCATTTGCGCCTCGATGTAAAGAATGTATGAAGATATGTCTTGAAAAATATCCTCCTGAAGAAGTTGTTAATGAAAAACATTATACTAGCTGCTTCAAGTTTATATATTCCTTATATGAAGCAAAAAAGATTAGTGCTGAAGAATTAAAAGACATTATTGATAAGGCTCATGAAAACTCAATTGTTTTTAAAGATACTAAGAAGGGAGAAAAATAGTTATGAAAAAACGTGAAGAACTCCCTCTAATTACGGATATTCCAAGAGATGATATCTTGGTAGTCGATCATTTAAAAGAATATTTTGATATTGATACAGGATTTCTAAAAACAAAAGAATTAAAAGCTGTAGATGATGTTAGTTTCCGTATTAAAAGAGGTGAGACGCTTGGTCTAGTTGGTGAGTCAGGATGTGGAAAAACGACATTAGGGCGAACAATCTTACATTTATATAAGCCTACTGGTGGAAATATCTACTTCGATGGTCAACTTATTAATGATAAGAAAACTATTAAAGAATTTAGAAAGAAAGCACAAGTTGTCTTCCAAGATCCATATAGTTCGCTTGATCCTCGTATGACGGTAGAAGATATTATTGCTGAACCACTCGATGTTTATCATTTATACAAAAACAAAGATGAAAGACATGAGCGTGTTCTTGAATTAATGAAGACTGTTGGTTTATCGCCAGAACAAGCTAGTCGTTACGCCCACGAATTTAGTGGTGGTCAACGTCAAAGAATTGGTATTGCTAGGGCTCTTGCTTTAAATCCAGAATTTATCGTTTGTGATGAACCTGTCAGTGCTCTAGATGTTTCGATTCAAGCCCAGGTTATTAATACTTTTGAAGAATTACAAAAGAAACTTGGACTTACTTACTTATTTGTTGCTCACAACCTATTGGTTGTTAAGCATATATCGGACCGTATTGCTGTTATGTATTTAGGCCATATTGTGGAGCTTGCGACGAGTGATGAGTTATTTGCATCACCAATGCATCCATACACTATTTCACTCCTTAGTGCAATTCCAGAAGCTGACCCAAAGAAAGCTAAAGCGAACAAGCGTATCGTTTTAGAAGGTGATATACCAAGTCCGTTGAATGCTCCAAGTGGATGCCCATTTAGAACTAGATGTAGATTCGCAAGTGAAAAATGCGCGAAAGAACGTCCAGCTCTTCAAGAGTTAAAACCAGGACATTTTGTTGCTTGTCATTTTCCTCAATCAAAGGAAATGAAATAAAAAATAATCTTATTGAAAGGAGATTATATTATGAAAAAATTTAGAAAATTTGTCGCTGTTATACCTGCTATGTTAGCGGTAGCAAGTTTAGTTTCTTGTGGTGGTGGCGAAACTCCTGTTGAAACAAAAAATGAATTCACAGTTTGTATTGCCAGTAACCCAGATACTATTGATCCAGCTTTAAATAGTGCTGTTGATGGTGCAACCTTAATTGTTCACGCGTTTAGCGGTCTTTTAAAGCTTGAAAAGAATTCAGCTGGTGATGTTGAAATAGTTCCAGATGTAGCAAGTGAAATGCCAACTTATAAGACTAACGCTGATGGAAGTTGCACAGTAACTGTTAAGTTAAAGAGTGGCTTAAAATGGAGTGATGGAACAAGTTATGATGCTAACGCTTTCGTATATTCATGGAACAGAGCTGCAAGTGGTAAAACCGCAAGCGATTATGGCTATATGTTTGATGGAATTAAAAATTATGCTGCTTGTTCAGCCGATACAACTGGCGCTGAAAAGTTAGGTGTTAGTGCAAGTAGTGATGGAATGACTTTAACTATTGAACTTGATAACTACTTACCATATTTTGATGGTTTACTTGCCTTCCCAACCTTCTTCCCTGTTAATCAAAAAGCAGTTGAAGCTAATCCAGATACCTGGGCAACTTCACCTTCGACTTATATCTCTAATGGACCAATGAAATTATCTAGTTGGACATTAAATAGTAATATGGTTTATGAAAAGAATCCTAATTACTTTGATGCTGATAAAGTCACTTGCGATAAACTTACCTTCGCTTTAAGTGATGATGATGCTTCAATTTTAACTAACTATCAAAATGGTTCATACGATTTTATTGATACTGTTCCAAATGATCAAATTAAGACTTTACAAGCAAGCAGTCCGAAAGAATTCTTTATTGATGGCATTGCTGGTACATATTACATTTCTTATAACGTTAGCAGTCCAGTTTTTGATGCTGTTGCTGATACTGAAACTAAACGTGAATCGTTAAGAAATGGTCTTAATTTATTAATTGATCGTAACTATATTTGTGATGAAATTGGCCAAGCTGGTCAAACTCCAGGGAATGGCTTCGTTTGCTCTGCTATTAGTGATACTGATGGGAGTAAATGGGTTAGCCATAATGGTCCAAAACACGATGGTTCTGGTTATTATTCAGTTGCAGCTGCAGATTTAGCTAGTAATCGTGCAAAAGGTGTTGAAATGATTAAGGCTGCTGGTTTTACTTATGATGAAACTTCAAAGAAATTTACTAATGTTCCATCATTTGAGTACATTTTAAATAATTCTAGTGGTCATATCGCAATTGCTGAATATTTACAAAGCACATTTAAACAATATGGAATTGAAATGAAATTAGTCACAAGTGAATGGGCAGATTTCTTAAATACCCGTAAAGCTGGTGGTTATACACTTGCCCGTAATGGTTGGAATGCTGATTTTGATGATGCAATTAACTTCCTTGATATGTGGACATCTGGTAGTGGCAATAACGATTCACAATATGGTAAAGGCAGCAATGCTACAGTTAAACACTATAGTGCTGATTTAAACCGTGATGGTTCGATTGGTTCTGGTGAATCAAATCTTACTTGGAGTGAATCTTATGATGCTTTAGTTACCCTTTCTAGAAAAGAAACTGATAAGACAAAACGTAGTGCTATTTTACATGAACTTGAAGATTTGTTAATGAGCACTGGTGGTATTTGCCCAATCTATAACTATACTGATGTTTATATGAAGAAAGAAAGTATGGATGGATTCTACGATAACGCCTTTGGTTACAAGTATTTCATGTATTGCAAAAAAGCCTAGTTGTTAGTTTAAATTATATTATTTTAGATTAGATTAATCTTAGAAGGGCATCTATAAATTGATGCCCTTTCTAAGAAAAATAAACCTTCTTGTTTAAAAAGAGATTATTAGTTTGCTACAATTTAAGAAGGAGAATTATATGGCAAAATTAAAGAAAAGCGATGTTGAGAATGTTGAAAACAACATTTCTCAGATTAAAAAGAATGAACACGATGATAACGAACATACGTTAGATAAACATAATCCACTTGATAAATACGATTATAAAACCGAAATTGGTTCGATCGTAAATTCTTGTAAATATCGTCAACAATATGTTGATGAAGGATTAATTCTTTGTGTAAACCATTTAAAACAATTCTTTTTTGCTGGAAGTGGAAAAAATCGTAGCAAATTAAAAGCAGTTCATAACGTGTCTTTTTCTGTAAAAAGGGGAGAAGTTTTTGGACTTGTTGGCGAGTCTGGATGTGGAAAAACTGTCATTGCAAGAGACTTAATCCATTTTTATAACATCACAAGTGGTTCGATTTACTATAAAGGATATCGAATTGGCTGTGGAAGTCGTTGGAATGAAAAAGAAATTAAATGGACTAAAGTCCGTTATAAGGAACGTCTAAAAGAATTAAAAGCACAATATTCTAAAAAAGAAATTAGCAAAGAAACCTATAAATTAGAGGTTAAAAAAGCTAAAGATTTTAAGAATCAAGTTGTTAACATTCAAAAGCAAAAGATTAAGCAAATAAAATATGATAACAATCATGTTGATTATCGTTTGCTTAACGAAATTCATTTAGCTTTTGAGGATACCAAAAAGACTATTGAGCCAAATCGTAGTATTCACGATGTTTTAGTTTCTGAATTTGAGATGCATAGAAGCAAAATCGATGAAACGAAGATTGCATGGGCGCTTAATCTAGTTGGCATTAAACAAACTGAACTTGATCATAAAGTAATTGATTTAGACGATTATAAATTTAATTGTTTAGAAATTGCACGTGCATTAGTGCATGGAACAAAATTACTTGTTTGTGATGAGATGCATAATTCTAAAGACCAAGAAGTTATTGATAAAACAATAACTTTATTAAAAAAAGTTAAAAAAGAATGTGGATTAACAATTATATTTATCACAAGCAATATTAAATTTGCTAAAGAAATTTGTGACCGTGTAGCGGTTATAAAATCTGGTGAAATAGTAGAAATTGTTGATAACAAAAGCAATGGCAATGTAAAGAAAGCTAAAAATAAGAAATAAGTAAAATTATGGATTCTATAGTTGAGACTTCTTTAAAAATGCATTGCTAGATATTGTATCTCCAAAACAGGGGCCCTTCTCGTTATATTCGCAAACGAGAAGGGCTTTCATTTTTTTATATAAAGATAGTTTATTTTATCTCTAGATAGGTTAAAATAATAAAGAGTTAAGGTAATAGATATATGAAAAAAGTTATGTGTCCAAAATGTGGGGAAATATTTGAGGTTGATGAGAGCCGAGATGTTTTACCAAATGGTTGTGTTTATTGTAAGAAATGCCAAGAGCCATTTCATCCTCTTGATGGTCAAAAAAAGTTAGAACAAGAATTTAAAGCAGCAACAAGTAATGCTTATCGAGATTTATATTCTAAACAAAGATATAGTGATGCATGTGAGGAATATGAATATGCACTTGTGCTAAAGGATAATGATCTTGGAGCGATTGTTGGTTTATCTTTATCAAAGATTTATGCTTCAACAATTGATAAAAGAGAATTCTTAAATATTATAAAAATGTTTGAAGAACATGATGTTCTTTTAAACGCTGAAAACACTTTTATTTATTTAAGCTTTGTTCGAGATGCAGTTTATACTTTTGAGCAATTTTTAAAGGTTTGTCGAGATTCCATTGCGTCAAATGAGGTGTTTTTTAATAAAACATATTTTGATTATTACGTCAGTGGCATAAAAGAGATTAAAGAAGTAATGGATTATTTTAAGGATTCTTTTTCAATTGTAGATGAAGAAGAACATAAATCTTTTGTTGAAGAAAACCAAATGTTTAATAAGGATTTTGAAACAATGACTAATGGTATTCATCATCGTTTAAATAAAGAATATAAAGTTGAAGGCGTTGGTGTTATTAAATTAACGAATGGCGAAGAAGAAGTAATTAAAAAAGAAACTTATGGATTGGTTGTTCCTCCACAAGTCGATTTATCATTACTTCCAATTAACAATAAAGTTCTAAAAATAAAACATATAACAATTGCTTATTATGCAGTTTTAACTGTAGCAATTGTTACATTATTAATTTTATATTTTGTCACAAAAGTATCCGCTTATGCTTGGTGTGAAATCATTCCATTATTATTAGCAGCTGGCGGCTATTTCTTATTTACGTATTTAATTAAAAAGAGTTATTAAATATATTTTTTAGACTTTAAATATTCAAGAAGTTTTATAGAGGCAAGATATCGATGTGACATCTTGTCTTTTTCTTCTGGAGTTAATTCACTATAGGTTTTGCCAGTAGAATCCATCTTAAAAACTGGATCATAACCAAAACCACCATCTTGTTTAATTCCGCTTATTGTTCCATGAACTTCGCCAACAAATTCAACAGGAGTGTTTGGAAGATTAATCAAAACAATTGAACAATGGAAAACAGCTTTATTACCTAAATAATCTTTAATTAAGAATTTATTAGTGTTTTCTTGCCCACCATTTTGTTGAGCATAACGATGTGAAAAAACACCAGGATAGTGTTCCCCTAAACCATCGATTTCTATGCCACTATCATCTGAGATAGTAGGGATTAAAGAAAAAGGCTTACATGCATTTGCTTTAATTAAGGCGTTTTCGTAGTATGTTTTTCCATTTTCTATAGGATCAATAGCAATATTTAAATCTTTTAAGGAATAAATTTTGACGTCGTATCCTTTAAAGATATCCTTATATTCTTTTATCTTATTTTGGTTGTTTGAGGCTACTAATAATTTGAACATATTATATTTTCTCCATTGTGTTTGCGTAAGCATCAGTTCTAGGAATCATATCTAAGAAATACTTTATTTCCATATCCCAGAATGCCCATTCATGATCATATCCTGGAACTATCTTTTGATAGCCTTCAACTTTTAAAGACTTCATTTTTTTAAAGAAGACTTTATTTTCTCTTAATAAAGAATCTTTATTACCAACAGCAATATAAAGCCAAGGAACATCAATTCCTTCCTTAATATCTTCATCGAGCATTTTAGTTAGATTAATGGCTTTTTTATTACCTTTAGTTTCTTGAATTATGTCAGGAGAAAAGGCGCCAACTCCCATATATTTATCAGGATATTTTAATGCATGATAAAGTGCACCAAAGCCACCCATTGATAATCCGGCAATATAAGTATCTTCCCAACGATTACTAATCGGGAATGTGCCTTTAATATAATCTTGTAATTCGTTTTCTAAAAAATCTTCATATCGACTTTTTCGGTTATTTAAAAAATAATCATTTTCGCCACTAATTAAAACAATGGCGATTCCTCTTTCTTCTGCATATCTTTCAATTGATGTATAAGCAAACCAACTATGGTGATCATTATAAGAACCATGCAATAAATATAGTACAGGGAATTTTGATTGGCCTTCATACCTAAACTCATTATTTTGATATTTGCCTAATTCAGGTACAGTAATGCTAGGAATTATAATATCAAAATCTACAGGACGCTGTAGTGTAGAACTTATGAAATTAACGTTAATATGAGCCATTTATCACCCTCCATAGAACATTTTAGAGCAAACTTGAAAGAATACAATTATTAATCTTAACTATTATAACCAAATAAGAAGGTTAGAAATCATGATTTGAACTGCAAGAAATATAAGTAAACTAATATTAATAATTAAAACAATTTTGTTTCTTTTAATATTAGGAAATAAGAAAAAATAAACCACACTAATTACTAGAGATGGTAAGCAAACCAAAAATTCAATAACCCAAGGGAAGAAAACGCCTATTTCTAAGTTTGTAGCAACTCCCCATCCAGAAATAAATTCTTCGACGATAAAGTAAATTGTAAATGGAAAATGAGCAAGATTACTAATAACTAAAAAAATTAAGGATATCCAACCCATAGTCGGTAAAATTTCTTCTTTGTTTCTAATTTCCATATAAAAATTATACTCTTTAAAAAATATTTAATAAAAAACTTCTTATGATTAGAATAAAAAGCGTGAAGTTTATCATTTTTTTGTAAATAATGGTTTCTTTCAAATCATAATTGCCTATTCCGCAAACACTATAACCGAAAAACTTTTTATTTTTAATATTCTTTCGGTTTGTTAATTTTGAGGCATCAAAATTGCTTTGATACAACGCTCTATAAATTGGAATTTGCTTATCTTTTTATCATTAATTGAGCACCATAATCGTCTACACCATTATCCGCAAAGCCTAGCGAAAGCCAAAACCTATGAGAACTTTCTTTATCGCAATTTAAAGCATAATACAACGCGCCACCAGCTTTTGCGTGTTCGAAAAAAGCCCGAAAGAATTTATGTCCGGTTCCACCCCCGCGATA
>JBAYXD010000040.1:0-10539 GCA_041673725.1 Bacilli bacterium
TTATTCATAGTCTCGTTTAGTTTATACTCATAAATGCTCGAGTGTCTTCCCATGACTAACCACTCGTAAAATATAACAGGGGGTTTCTTCAATGAAGAAATATTTTTCAATCAAAGAGATTGCAATAAATGCAATCATAGCTGCTTTATATGTTGTTTTGTCATTAATTAGTGGACCGCTTGCTTTTGTTGGTGGTTCTCTTCAATTTAGATTAAGTGAACTTTTAAATTTGCTTGTCTTTTTTAATCCAGTTTATACTCTTGGAGTGACTCTTGGATGTTTAATAACCAATATAATCTCGCTCTATGGATGGCCTGATTTAGTAGTTGGAACTTTAGCAACTTTAATTAGTTGTTTATTAATTTGGGCAGAAAGCAAGTTTGTAAAAAACTTGTTGCTTGCAAGCCTAATTCCATGTGTCATAAATGCGACAATTGTTCCAATCGTAATTTTCTTATACGATATGAGCGTTAATTTAAGTAGTTTTTATTGGATTAGTTTTATGTGGGTGGGTCTAGGAGAATTGATTGTTTGTACATTAATTGGCTATCCATTAATTTTATTAATTAGCAAAAAATATAAGAATTTTTATAGTCTCATAAATGCCACACAAAATATCGGTTTCAAATGGTAACTATTTTTTGACTTATTTTTTAGTATTCCGCGTTTAATAATGGTAGAATAACAAATTATGAGTAAAGAATTTTATTTAGAGATATTACATGTTGATAAAAATTGTGGAGCAAGATATGGAATCTTGCATACTCCACATGGAAATGTTGAAGTGCCAATGTTTATGCCTGTTGGCACAGTTGCAAGTGTTAAAACAATTTCGCCAGAAGAACTTTATGCAATGCATGCTGGTGTAGTTTTAGCAAATACATATCACGTTCATTTACGACCAGGGGAAGATATTGTTGATAAAGCTGGTGGTATTCAAAAGTTTATGAATTATAAAGGACCAATGCTTACTGATAGCGGTGGTTTCCAAGTATTTTCGCTTGCTAAAGCTCGTGATATAAAAGAAGAAGGCGTTACTTTTAAATCGCATTTAAATGGTGATAAAATTTTCTTTTCTCCTGAGATTGTTATTGGAATTGAAGAAAAAATTGGTGCCGATATTATCATGTCGTTTGATGAATGTATTCCTTATCCAACTACAAGAAAATATGCCGAAGATTCTACTTTAAGAACTTTAAGATGGGCAAAAAGAGGAAAAGATGTACATAAAAAACCAGGACAAGCTTTATTTGGGATTGTTCAAGGTGGAGATTATCAAGATTTAAGAGAGATGTGTGCTAAAGAATTAGTTAAAATGGATTTTGATGGTTACTCAATTGGTGGAACATCAATTGGCGAACCAAAAGATAAATGTTTTGAGATGATTGACTATGCAATTAAGTATCTTCCAAGTGATAAACCTCGTTATTTAATGGGTGTTGGTTCGCTTGACTATATGCTTGAGGGAGTTGCAAAAGGTGTAGATATGATGGATTGCGTTTTACCAACTCGTATTGCTCGACATGGAACACTTATGACGCATAATGGTCGAGTAAATATTAAACGTGAAGAATATAAGGAAGATTTTACTCCGCTTGATCCAGAATGCGATTGCTATACTTGTAAAAACTATACAAAAGCATATTTAAGACATTTATATGTTGCTGATGAAGCTTTTGGAGCAAGATTATTAAGTATTCATAATTTGAGATTTTTAATTTCGGTTATGGAAGGTGCTAGAGAAGCGATTAAAGAGGATAGATTCCTTGAATATAAAGATGAAGTTTTAAGAAAATATGGGGACAAAAGAGGCTTTTAGATATGGATATTGAATTATTTGATTATGATTTACCAGAAGAATTAATTGCACAAACACCATGTGAAAAACGTGATGAATGCCGAATGCTTGTTGTAAATCGAGAAACTAAAACTTATGAAGACAAACACTTTTATGATATTTATGATTATTTAAATAAAGGCGATGTTCTCGTTAGAAATAATACAAAAGTTATTCCTGCTCGTCTTTTTGCAACTAAAGAAGAAACTGGTGCAAAAGTCGAGGTTTTACTTTTAAAAGATTTAGGTGATGATACTTATGAATGTTTATGCGGAAACGCAAAGACTATAAAAGTAGGAACTGTCCTTCATTTTAAAGATGATATTTTAATTGGAACTTGTGTTGAAGTTTTTGATGAAGGAATCCGTCACATTAAATTTAAATATAGTGGAATCTTTTTAGAAGATTTAGACAAGATTGGTTTAATGCCATTACCACCATATATTCATAAACAATGCAGCAATAATAACGATTATCAAACAGTTTATGCAAAAGTTGAAGGTAGTGCCGCTGCTCCAACGGCTGGGTTCCATTTTACTAATGAATTATTAGAAAAATTAAAGAAAAAAGGTGTGATTATTGTCGATATAACCCTAAATGTTGGTTTAGGTACTTTTAGACCAGTTAAAGTAAAGGATACTAAAGATCATATTATGCATTCGGAGTTTTTTGAAATGAGTCAAGAAGCTGCGGATACTCTAAACCTTGCAAAAAAAGAAGGACGTAGAATTGTAGCTTGTGGAACGACTAGTGTTCGTACTCTTGAAGCGGTTTATTCTAAATATGGAACATTTAAAGAATGTGCTGAAGATACTAAAATCTTTATTCAACCAGGTTACGAATATAAAGCAGTTGATGCTTTAATTACTAACTTCCATTTACCAAAATCAACGCTTGTGATGCTTGTAAGTGCATTCATGGGACGTGAGTTTACTTTAAATTGTTATAAACATGCTGTAGACTCAAAGTATAGATTTTTTAGCTTTGGAGATGCAATGTTCATTTATGGGAAATACGACTATACCAAAAATTAATTATTACAACGAGTCATTAAAGCAATACAAAGAACTTCGTGAACAAAACGGAAATAAAAAGCCAAAACTTTTATTGCACGTATGCTGTGGGGCTTGTTCTTGTTATCCTTTAATTTTTTTGCATGATTTGTTTGACGTAACAATCTTATTTTCTAATTCAAATATCTATCCAAAAAATGAATATGATAAACGTTTAGACAATCTTAAAAAATATGTTGATATAGTCAATAAAAAGTTTAATGAGCATATATGTATCATTGAAGACGAATATAATTATGATGAATTTAAAAAGGCTTTATTGCCTTATAAAGATGAACCTGAAAATAGTGACCGTTGTCATATATGCATTGCTAAAAGACTCGATAGACTCTTTCAATATGCATCTATGCATGACTTTAATTTAGTTACTACAGTTATGTCAATTTCTAGAAATAAAGATGTTAATTATTTAAATCTAACTGGAAAAGCTCTTGAGAAAAAATATAAAGGAATAACTTATTTTGTTAACGATTTTAAAAAGAATGGTGGACAAGATATTGGTGTAGAACTATCTAAAGTTTATGATATATACAGACAAGAATATTGTGGTTGCGAATTTAGTAATAAGGAAGAATAATGAGCGATATTAAAATAAGTGTCATTGTTCCAATTCATGGAGTTGGAAAATATTTACCAAAATGTTTAGATTCTTTAGCTAAACAAGATTTTTTGTGGCCTTATGAAGTAATTTGTGTGAGCGATTCAGCAAATGATAATTCACCTGAAATTATTGATGATTATATAAAAGCATATCCTAATAAATTTGTTCGATTAGATGTAAAAAATCGTAACTTATCTTTTACAAGAAATGATGGTTTAAGTATTGCTAAAGGTGATTATGTAGCTTTTGTTGATGGAGATGATTTTGTCGCAGGCAATTACTTATCTACTTTTTACAATACTGCAATTGAAAAAGATGCGGATGTAGTCATAGGAAATTACTATATTTATGATAATGGTAAGCGATATAAACATGGCTTATCTTTCATTTCTTATAAAGGATATATAAAAGCAAAAAACGCTATTCGTTTTATGAATAATGATCTCATTATTCGTGGTTATGTTTGGTATAAGTTTTTTAAACGAAGTGTTATTCAAAATGTTAAGTTTCCATCAATTAAATACATGCTTGAAGATATTACTTTTTCAACAATGGCTTTTTTAAATTCTAAAAAGATATATTGGATGCAAAAACGAACTTATTATTATGTAATTCATAAGGATTCGATAAGTTTAACTTGGGAATTCTATGATAGTACCCAAAATGCATTAAATGCTTTAGGTTTTTGCAAAGTTTATGCTGCAAGTCTTTATGGAAATGAAAAAGCAGGAAAGATTTACACTTTCTCGAGTTTTATTCGAAAGGTGATTGCTTTTTACTATATTTATATGAAAAACGATAAAAAAAGAGATAAGTTTAAAATAAATATGGAAGTCGAAAAAGAAATAAAAATCATAAAAAAACATGTTTGCTATAAAAATACTCCTTGGGAAAAAGCGGTAATTGACGCTGGTTTAGATAAATTAGTCAAAGAAGACATTAGTTTAAATAAAGACGAAATGATTAATCTTAAGAAATTTTGTAAAGATTATGATAAAGATGCTTCGAATTAAGTGCAAAAAAATATTTTTAGATTATACTCTTTTTGTGAGGTTTAAATTATGGCTTCAGAATTTGATATATTGGCGATTAATGCACGTGCAAAAAGAGATGTTTTAGCGGGTCACACCATTATTAATGGTTGTGTAGGAACTTTAAGAGATGATGATCATACTCTTTTAACTTTTACCGAAGTTAAAAAAGCTTTACAAGATAGTGCTTATTCTTATCTTGATTATTCACCATTACTTGGGATAGAAAAATTTAAAGTAGGGGTAACTACTTGGTTATTTAATGAAGAAGCAGATAAAATTTTGAAGCAAGATAATTATTTCTTTGCTGCTACAATGGGTGGAACTGGTGCCATTTTTTCGTGTTTTAAATATATGAAAAATTGCGATGCTCCCTTAATTATTCCTGATATTATTTGGCCAAATTATTTTGGTATTACTCGTGGTATTGGTAATGATGTTTATAAATTTGAAATTATAAAAAATGGCAAATTTAATTTTGCTGGATTAGAAGAAAACATTGTAGAGATTTTAAAAACTCATACTCATTTAATGATTGCAATCAATGATCCATGTGAAAATCCTATTGGATATTGCTTTTCTGATGAAGAATATAAAAAGTTATTTAGTCTATTAGAAAAATATAATAAAGATGGCAATACTGTTGATTTACTCTTAGATATTGCTTATATAGATTATGCTGAACGACGACCATATTTCTTTAACTTTATAAATAAAAAACACAATTATTCAATTTATCTTGCTTATAGCGCTTCTAAATCATTAGGAGTTTATGGAATACGTTGTGGTGCGCTTCTTTGTTTTGCTTCATCTAAAGATGAAGCGTTAAAGCTAAAAGACCAAATTGAAACTATAACTAGGGGTACAGTTAGCGCTCCAAATCATCAAGCAATTGGCCCAGTAAGCGAAGTTTTAACAAATCCTGCGGCTTGTGACCATATACGAAAAGAAATTCATTATTACTATAATATTTTGACTAATCGAGAAGCGAAAATGAAGGATGCATTGAAGGAATTTGGCATTAAATACCTTCCATATGAAGCTGGATTTTTTGTTACGATTATTGTTAAAAAGGATGCTTATGAGATTTGTCACGAATTAATGAATGAACATATCTTCTTATCGCCATTAAGAAAAGACTTAATTAGGGTTGGCATTTGCTCCCTCAATGAAGCAGAAATTCATACAATAATTGAAAGAATTTCGACTCTACAAAAAGAATAAAACTTAAATTTTTTAGTAAAAATAGTGGAACAATCGGATATTTTTGATAATTAAAAAAGTATCGGATTTTTTCATTATTTTGTTGACTTTCAGGTATATATAATATTATAATTTTAAACGCTGACGAATGTATTGATTTGCGAGATTGCTGATACACCAACAGGCGTTGTCATGGATGGTTATCAGGTAACTCGTAATGAACATTAAGAAAGCCTGTCATTTGAAAGGAGAATATTCATGGCAAAAGTCAAGAAGATTAGAGTTCGTTTACAAGCTTATGACCACAAAGTCTTAGATTTAGCGGTCGGAAAGATTGTAACTGCAATTCAAAAAACAGGTGCTGGTGTAGTCGGACCTATTCCACTTCCAACGGAAAAACAAGTCTACACAATTTTAAGAGCTGTCTTTAAATACAAGGACACTCGTGAACAATTTGAGATTAGAACTCATAAGAGAATTATCGATATCACTAATCCAAACAATTCAACAATAGAGGCTCTACGTAAATTAGATCTTCCAAGTGGTGTTGATATCGATATCAAATTATAGGAGGTAGGGCACAATGAAAAGTATCATCGGTAGAAAAATCGGTATGACCGAAGTCTACGCAGAAGATGGCACAATGTACGCTGTCACTGTCGTTGAAGTCTTACCAAACGTCGTTACTCAAAAGAAAACTTTAGAAAAAGATGGTTATGTCGCTCTTCAAGTCGGATATGAAGATAAGAAAGAAAAGAACGTCAATAAACCTCAAATGGGAATTTACACCAAAGCTAAAGTTGCTCCAAAACAACATTTATATGAATTAAAGGGTGACGAACTTGCAAACTATGAAGTTGGGCAAGAAATTAAAGCTGATCTCTTCAAAGTTGGTGATGTCGTTGATGTCATCGGCCATAGTAAAGGAAGAGGATTCAGTGGTGTTATTAAGAGATGGCATCATATTATTGGACCAAAAGGTCATGGTAGTGGATATCATAGACAACAAGGTTCATTTGCTAATAACGGACGTTGCAACAACCGTGTTATTCCAGGTAAGAAGATGTCTGGACACATGGGAAATGATCAAGCAACTATCCTCAACGCACGTGTAATCGGCGTTGATGCAACTAAGAATTACATCCTCATTAGTGGTGGAGTTCCAGGAAGCAAATTAAGTATTATTACAATTCGTACAGCTGTTAAAGGTTTAAAGCATCCAGTTGCAATCAAACCATTAATGAACAGAGCTGCTTACGATGCTGCTATTGCTGAAAAGTTAGCTCAAGAAGCTGCCGCTAAGGAAGCTAAGAAAGCTGAAGAAAAAGCAAAGCTCGAAGCTGAAAAGAAAGCTGCTGAAGAGAAGAGAATTGCTGAACAACGTGCCGCTGATGAAGCTCGTGCCGCTGAAGAAGCAAAGAAAGCTGCTGAAGAAGCTGCTAAGAGTCAAGATCAAGTTGCTACTGAACAACCTGCTGAAACTAAACCAGCTGATGGTTCAGATAAGAAATAGTAGAAAGGAGAAACATTTATGGCAAATACAATTAATTTAAAAGTATATAAACAAGATGGTTCCGAAGCATCTACTATTGCGGTTAGTAAAGACGTCTTTGGATTCGAAGCTGATGCTTCATCCTCTGCGATGTATAACGCCGTTCTTGTCTATCGTTCAAATACAAGACAAGGAACCGCTAAAACTAAAAAGAGACATGAAGTCAGTGGTGGTGGTAAAAAACCATGGAGACAAAAAGGTACTGGAAGAGCAAGAGCTGGTTCAATCCGTTCCCCATTATGGGTTGGCGGTGGAACAGTCTTTGGTCCTGCTGGTGTTCAAAACTTCAAGATTAAACAAAACAAGAAAGAACATCTTATCGCTTTAAAGAGTGCATTAACACTTCTTGTAAAAGATATTGTCGTTCTTGATTCGCTTAAAGTTGAAGGCAAGACAAAAGATATTGTTAAAGTCTTAACTGCTTTAAAGCTTAACGATAACAAGGTTTTACTTGTTAGCGAAGACGATAAAGTATTACAAGGAACAAGCAATATTCCATCAGTCTTAAATAGAAGTTACAACAATGTCAGCGTTTATGATTTATTAAATACTGAAAAACTTGTTATTACAAAAGAAGATCTTAAGAAATTAGAGGAGGAACTTGACTAATGGCTACCGAAAAGAAAGTCGCAAAGACTGCTGAAGTTAAAGAAGTTAAGAAACCTGCAGCTAAAAAGACTACTAAAAAAGAAGTTAAGGTCAGTGCTCCTGAAAAGAAAGCTACTGTTACTAAATTTAGTAAAGCAACTATGCATGATCACGAAGTAATCATTGAACCAATCATTACTGAAAAGACCATGAGCATGTCCCAAACTGAAAACAAGGCTACATTCAAAGTAAAGAATGGTGCTAATAAGACTGAAATCAAAAATGCTATTCAAAGAATTTATGGTGTTAAAGTCTTAAGTGTTAAAACTGTAAACGTTATAGCTAAGGCTACAACTCGTGGAAGCAGATTCCATGGAACGATTAGTGGATTCAAGAAGGCCGTTGTCCGTATTGAAAATGGACAAGCTATCGACCTTTTCAAAGAGTAATCCTCTAATCCTTATATATATAGGAGAAAATAAATATGCCAATCAAAAATTATAGACCATATACTCCTTCAAGAAGAGAGATGTCAAACGTCACTTTTGAAGAAGTTACAAAAAGCACTCCTGAGAAATCCTTACTTGTTACTTTAAAGAAAACTGGTGGACGTAATAACCAAGGTGTTATTACAACACGTCACATCGGTGGTGGTAACAAAAAGAAATATCGTTTAATTGATTTTAAGCGAGATAAGAAGGGTGTCCCTGGAAAAGTTAGTGCTATCGAATACGATCCAAATCGTAATGCTTACATCGCTCTCATCAATTATGTTGATGGAGAAAAACGATACATTATTCAACCAAAAGGACTTAAAGTTGGTGACAAGATTGTTAGTGATGATAATTGTGATATCGTTACTGGAAATTGTTTAAAACTTGAAAACATCCCTGAAGGTACCGTCGTCAATTGTGTTGAGTTAAAACCTGGAAAAGGTGGTCAACTCTGCCGTGCCGCTGGGTGCAGCGCACAAGTCTTAGGAAGAGAAGGAAAATATGTCATTGTCCGTCTTCAAAGCGGTGAAATGAGAAAAATCCTTGCTACTTGCCGAGCTACAGTTGGTGCAGTTGGTAATGAAGATTTCGCCCTTATCAATTTAGGTAAGGCTGGTAAAAATAGATGGTATGGAATTCGACCTACCGTTCGTGGTAGTGCGATGAACCCACCTGATCACCCACATGGTGGTGGTGAAGGAAAGTGTCCAGTTGGACATGATGCACCACGTACTCCATGGGGCAAGAAAGCTCTTGGTCTCAAGACTCGTAAGATTAAGAAAGCTTCAACCAAGCTTATGATTCATAGAGTCAATGATAAATAGTAAAGGAAAGGAGAAATAAATATGTCAAGAAGTCTTAAAAAGGGTCCATTCATTGATGCATCCTTAATGAAAAAAGTCCAAGCCTTAAATAAAGCTAACAAAAAAGCCATTATCAAAACTTGGAGTCGTAGAAGTACAATTTTTCCAGATTTTGTAGAACACACCTTTGCTGTTTATAATGGTCACACCTTTATTACAGTTTATGTCACCCAAGATATGGTTGGTCATAAATTAGGTGAATTTGCTCCAACAAGAACCTTTAAAGGTCACTTTGGAAATAACGCTGATGATAAAGCCGCTAATATGGCTGCTGCTGGGGTTAAACCAACAGCTGCTCCAGCCGCTGCATCAGCTGATAAGAAATAGGAGATAAGTTATGGCAGAAAAAGAAATTAAGAAACCAGTAGCTAAGGAAGTTGAAGCCACAAAGGCCCCAGCTAAGAAAGCTGCTCCTAAGAAAGTAGCTCCTAAAAAGGAAGCTAAAGTCGAAGATAAAGCATCTCCAAAAGCTAAAGAAGTCAAAGAAGTTAAGGCAAGCAAGAAAGAAGACAAGAAACCAGTTGAGGTTAAAAAACCTACGGTTACTGAAGCTAAAGCTAGTGCCTTAAACGTTAAACTTACTCCACGTAAGGCAAGATATGTTATCGATTCTATTAGAGGAAAAGATGTTGATGAAGCTCTTGGAATCCTTGCTAATACTGGTCGAGATAAAGCAAGTCGTATCGTTAGTAAAGTTATCGCAAGTGCGAAAGCAAATGCGGTTAATAACTTCAATATGAACGAAGATAAGCTCTATGTCGCAAGCATTATGACAAGCGATAGCATCAAGATGGAAAGATTCTTACCACGTGCTAAAGGTAGTGCTAGTAGTATGGTGAAAAGATATGCAAATATCTATGTCACTGTGAAAGAAAGAAATTAGGGAAAGGAGAAAAATATGGGTCAAAAAGTTAATCCAGTTGGAATGAGAATTGGTCTTAATAAAGACTGGTCCAGTCGTTGGTTTGCTGACAAAAAAGATTTTTCTACTTTCTTAATTGAAGATGATAATACACGTAAGTATATTGAAAAGACTATTGATAAGAGTGCCTTATTAAGTCATATCGATATCGAGCGAAAGAAGACTGATAAAGGTTATAACGTTAATGTTCAAATCTTTGTTGCTCGTCCAGGTATCGTTATTGGTGAAAAAGGTGCTAATATCGAAGTTTTAAGAAAAGCTATCAGCAAGATTTGTCACAAATCAAACATCAAAATTGATGTTGTTGAAGTCAAGAATCCTAGTTTAGATGCCAAGATTGTTAGCGAACAAATCGCTACTCAACTTGAGCAACGT
>JBAYXD010000041.1:0-10259 GCA_041673725.1 Bacilli bacterium
AGCCATGATCAACGGTAATGTATTTGGCGCAGAAACTGCGAATTCACAATGGTTATTTATAATCGCAATGATTATTTCGGCGATAGCAGGCGCAATATTCTCGCTATTACTATCGTTTGCTTCTATCAATATGAAGGCTAACCAAACAATTAGTGGGACCGCTATTAATATGTTAGCTCCTGCTCTTGTTTCAACCTTTGGTCTTATGTTCTTCAATAGTGAACGTATTGTCTCTCGTGCTTCATTCCAACTTTCATATTCATCGTATGGAAATGAAGCGTTTGCAAATGCTGTAAAAAATAATAGTTTCTTAGGCTTTTTCTTCAATGAAGTCTATATTTCAACATATATTGTTATTGCCTTATTTATCTTCTTAGCCATTTGGTTATATAAATCAAAGATTGGCACTCATATGAGATCTTGTGGTGAATATCCACAAGCTTCTGCAAGTGTTGGTATCAATGTTTCAAAGATGAGATATTTAGGTGCGACATTATCTGGAGCTTTAGCTGGTTTAGGTGGATTTATTTATATTGCTACACAAACTGGAACCGAAGCGGAATCTAGCGTTGGTGGGCTTGGATTCTTGGCTTTAGCAATTATGATTTTTGGCAATTGGAACCCATTATGGATTGCTCTTGGTTCACTTTTGTTTGGTTTCTTAAAGTGTTTAAGTGTTATCTATACAACAATTCCTATTCTTGCTTCGCTTCCATTACCAATGTATTTCTATAATATGCTTCCTTATGTTATTGTTCTTATTGTTCTTATTCTTACAAGAAAGAAGTCAGGGTGTCCGAAAGCAGAAGGCATACCTTACGAAGTTGGCGAAAGATAAATCGTTTTATAAAATTACTAAATATAGAGACCTTCAGTGGTCTCTATATTTTTCTTTATATTTTAGGAATTTAGAATAGAATTATAAATATGGAAATATTATTAGCAACATCAAAGAATATTAATCGAATACTCAAGATATATGAAAGCGCCAAGAAGTTTATGGAAAGTGAACATAATCATCAATGGCATGCTGGATATCCTGGTTTTAAAATGGTTAAAGCTGAGATTAAAAAGAAAGAATTATATGTTGTTAAAGATAAAGATGAAATTGTTGGGGTCTTTGCTTTTATTTTAGGTGTTGATCATACTTATTTAAAGATTGATGGAGCTTGGCTTAATGATGAACAATATGGAACAATTCATAGATTAGCTAAAGTTAGCGAAGCAAGAGGAATTTTAGAAGCGGCTTTAAATTTTTGCTTAACAAAAACAAATAATATTAGAATTGATACAAAAGATACTAATATTTCTATGAATAAGAAATTATTATCGGTTGGTTTTAAACGTTGTGGAATAATTAAAATTGATAATGGCGAAGATAGAATTGCTTATCAATTTGTGAAGGGTGAGGGTAAATAATATGTATTGTCATAAATGCGGAAAGCAAATTCCTGATGATGCAAAGTTTTGTCCTTATTGTGGAGAAGATGTTTCTAACGATAATAAAAAAGAAGACGATATTTATCCTGTAAGTGACGAGCATCCTTATGTTAATAATAACGATGCTAATTCAAATGTTTTTAATAACGAAAAGAATAAAAGTGCAAATAATTATTCTGTTTCCGGTTTTATTTTTTCATTTATATTTCCAATACTTGGGTTAATTTTTTCAATTGTTGAAATTAGTAAGAGCAAGAAAGAAGGTAGCAAAGCAAGTGGGTTTGCTATTGCTGGGATCATAATTTCATCTATTGTTATTTTCTTATATTTAATTGGTATACTTTCTCGTATTTCTCAATAAATGGTTATTTTACCAAGTGGAATACTAAAAATAGACAATTAAAAACACGTGTTGCATATATGCGACACGTGTTATTTTTTAAAGTTTAATCTTTTTATCTTCAATTTGACTCTTATAAGTAGATATTTGTGAATCAACATCAAGCTCTTTGAATTGATTCATATAGAGTTCGTAATAATAACCTTTTTTATTCATCAAGTTAACGTGATTACCATCTTCAATAATCTTACCATCTTTCATGACAATGATACGGTCACAATCAACAATCGTAGATAATCTATGAGCAATGATAATTGAAGTTCTTCCAGCAAGCATCTTATTAACTGACTTTTGAATTACAGCTTCAGTTTCGGTATCGATTGAAGAAGTTGCTTCATCAAGAATTAAAATTGCTGGATTACGAACAAGTGCACGAGCAAAGGATATTAATTGTTTTTGTCCTTGAGATAATTCATCACCTGAATCTTTTAAGATAGTGTTATAGCCATCTTTTAAAGTCATAATGAAGTTATGGACATCTAGTTTTTTACAAACGTCAATTATCTCTTCATCAGTAGCATCATGTTTACCATATTTAATGTTATCTTTTACGCTACCTTTAAAAATGAATGGACTTTGTTGAACGTAACCAATATTGCTTCTAATCCAACCAACTGATCTTTCTTTATAATTAACGCCATCTATTAAAATCTTGCCTGTTGTTGGTTCGTAGAATCTACAAAGTAAGTTAACAGTAGTGGATTTTCCAGAACCGGTTTCACCAACAATTGCGCAAGATGTACCTTTTTTAATATCAAGATTCATATCATGAATTACTTCTAAACCATTATTATATGAGAAGCAAACATGATCAAATGTTATGTTACCTTCGAGCTTTTCAAAATTTTCAGTTTTATTATGGAAGATATCACCATATTTATTTATGACTTCTGGAGTATCAACAAGACTTGGTTTTGTATTAATTAAACTAAATATTTTTTCTACGCTAGCTTGAGTGGCCATTAAATCACTAATAATTTCACTAAATTCGCTAATAGGATTATAAATACTGCCAACAAATCCTAAGAAGATAATAAATGTTCCTATATTATATGTAACGCTATCTTTTACTCCAAATAGTGGAAATACAATAATAATAATTGCGGTAGTTAAGGTACTTAAGAAGTTAATGGAAGGATAGTATGGAGCACTTACGTTCCCTGCTTTAAATCTCTTTTTACGAACGTCTTCAGTAGTATCATCGCATTCTTTATAAATTGTTTCTTCAATGGCCATTGTTTTAATAGTTTTATTACCATTAATACATTCAGCTAACCATCTAACAAAATTACTGTAAGCATTACGAGCAATTCTATGATGTTTTAAAATTGTCTTTTCGAAGAATAAAGTTAAAACAGCAATAATAGGTGTAGTTGCAAGAATGATTAAGGATAATTTCCAATCGGTAACAAACATTGTTACAAGAGTGAAAAGTAAATCCATCGAAATCCAAAATACTCTAAGAACACTATAAGACATAACATCACCAATACTTGCTGCATCGTTTTGTAGACGAGCAATTAACCAACCAGATGGTGTTTTATCATAGTAACTAAAGGATAATTCTTGAATTCGCTTAAATGCATCACGTCTTAAACTAGTCATGATTGTCATTTCAAAATAGTTCATTGTAAAGAACGTAATAAAAACACATATGCTTCTAAAAATAATCATGCAGGCATACAAGACAATGAAATTCATGAACGTAAGCGAGAAATGAATTCCTAATATATTAGCGTGTAGAATTACATCAAATACCGATGGTTCCATCGCAAAATCAAAAGCTGCATTAGTTAAGGCATAATTCATTGAAGGCGTAAAAGAGGAATCAAAGAACGAAGTTCCAATCATGCTTAAAAAGATTAATATAATTAATTTCCAATGTGGTAATAAATACCTAAATGCATCTTTCCATGCATGTAGATTTACCTTTTCTATTTTATCTTCTTCTTGAAATGCTTCGGTTCCCATAATTTACACCATTTTTGTTTGAATATCATATATTCGTTTATAGAGTCCATCTTGTTTAACTAAATCATCATGCTTACCCATTTCACTAATGACACCATTTTCTAATACGATAATTAAATCGGCATCACGAGCAGTAGAGATTCTATGAGTAATAATAAATGTAGTGGACTTCTTTTTTGCTTCCTGTAAGGATTGTCTTATTTGATAATCAGTTTCTGTATCAACTGCACTTAAGCTATCATCAAAAACAATAACTGGAGCACCAGTAATAATTGTTCGCGCAATTGCGACACGTTGTTTTTGACCACCTGACAAAGTAGTTCCTCTTTCACCAACTGGTGTTTTGTAACCATTTTTAAATTGAAGAATATTATCATGAATGTGACTTATTCTAGAAGCATATTCGACATCATCAGTAGTTGCTTGTGGTTTAGCAATTTTAATATTATCTTCGATTGTTTTACTAAAAAGGAATGGATCTTGTAAGACAGTAGAAACTTGACTTCGTAAGTAATGTCTTTGAAGTTCCTTAATGTTATAACCATCAAGTAAGATTTCTCCAGAGGAACAATCATAAAGCCTGGTTAATAAGTAAGCAAGGGTAGTTTTTCCACAACCAGTCTTACCCATAATTGCAACAGTTTGACCAGCTTTTACTTTAAAACTAATGTTTTTAAGCATTGGTTCTTTGGCATCACAGAACATAAAAGAAACATTTTTAAATTCAACATCGCCCTTAATTTCAGGCGTAATTCCAGTATATAAATCTTCCATTGGTTCATCTAAAATCATGTTAATTCTTTCAAGGGATGCATTCGCACGTGCGAGATTAGACAAAATAGTTGCTAAGTCACGAATTGGCCAAACCATCATATTAGTAAAGGTAAAAGATACATAGAAGGTACCAAGCGAGATTCCACTTGGGTCTCCCTTACTGCCTAAATAATAAAGATAGAAACCATAAATTGTCGTTAATGCAATTTGACTAAAAACAAAAATATCACTGCTAGAATAGAAGAAAGCACTAAGTTTACGCCAGTGCATATATTTATCACGATAATCGGTAATGTATTTTTCAAAATCTTCTATTTCGAATTTTTCATTATTGAAAGCTTTTACTAAACGTACAGAGCCTAAATTTTCTTCGATTTTGCCAGACATATCAGATTCGCTATCATCGGTAATCTTGTATCTTCTTCTAACTTCTTTAATAAGGAAGAAAGAGTATATAAACATAAGAGGCATAAGTGCGAGTGACATCAAAGCAATTTTTATGTTTGTTATTGAAAGTAATATGAATGAGAAAGTAACGATGTAGACCGTATACATAATCATATGCATATCTTGAGCAATGAATCTTCTAAAGACTTCTTCATCACGAGTTGCGGCTTGTAAGATATCGCCCGTTGGCATTGATTTAATTACGTTATATGGAAGTCGCTCAATATGGAAGAATAATTCCGATTGCATATTCTTACTAAATTTACTGCTAAAATAACTTCTCATAATTAAACGAGTCATTAAGAAAAGCATATTAACAAGCGTAAAACATAATAAAATAATGGCAAAAACCCAAATATTAGATGATAAGAAATTAATTCCACCAAAGGTATTAATAAACCATTCCTCAATGATGTTATTTGCTCCATTTGAAGCAACGAGCATTTCCATTGTAATTGGTGAATTATAAGTTAAGCCATTTTTATTTTGAGTAGTCAATATATCAATTAAGACCTTGCTACCATAAGTTGAGAGCAAAGAAACGAAGACGGTAAAAAGTAAAATTACAAAGTATGAAAAATATAAGAACTTGCATCCTTTCAAATAAACTTTCATTGCTTTGTTAAATTTCGTCATAATCTATATTTTATCAAAATAAGGATTAAAGTAAATATGATAAGAGTTTTATTTATGATATTATATTTACATGAAATTAGATGACAAAAACGTTAGTGAAAAAGATATCTATACTTTAAAAGAAGACGATAAAAAAGAAGAACCTAAAGAAACTCCAAAAGAAAAGAAAAATAAGAGTTGGAAATACTTTTTTTATCTCGCATTTATCTTAATTGTTACTGGTGTTGTTTTAGCTGTCTCTTTAACTCAAGGAAATACCGCCGAACAAATCTATGTATTATTCCAAGAAATGAATTGGAAATATTTTACGCTTCTTTGTATTGCAATAGTCTTTAATTTTGGTCTTTGCTCATTTATTTTATGGTTATATGTGAAGCTTTATAGCAAACATTATAGATACCATCAAGCGATGGCAAATCAAGCAATTGGTACTTTTTATAATGGGGTAACTCCGGGATCAAGTGGTGGTCAAGTTGCTCAGATTTATACATTTAAAAAACAAGGCGTAACAATCAGTAATGCTGCTAGTGTTATGGTTATGTCTTATATTGTTTATCAATCTTGCTTAATTATTATGGGAATTATTAGTGTTGCAACGCACGCTAAAGACTTCTTAAGTTTTCAAACTATTGATATTACTATTAATGGGGCAGTTATTCCTATTCCAATCACAATTTTTATTGTCCTAGGTTTTACGCTTAATTTAATGGTTATTGTTTTACTTATGTTTATGTCAACTTCAAATCGTTTCCAATCGTTTATTTGTGGAAAAGGGATTAACTTTTTAGCAAAGATTCACATTGTAAAACATCCAGATGAAACAAGATTAAATGTTCAAACTCAAGTTGAAAACTTCCGTGTTGAATTTAGACGTCTTCAATCAAATATTCCATTTACAATTCTTGTCTCAATTTTAACTTTTGTTTCTTTAATAATTACTGATGCTTATCCATTCTTTTGTGGTCTAGCTTTAAATGGTTTTGAATCATTTAAGACTGTAGGAGAAACGGTTGATAAAATTTTCTTATCAGTTGTTTATACTAACTTCCATCAGATGATAACTGGACTTATTCCTCTTCCTGGTTCAAGTGGTATTAGTGAATATATCTTCGTAAAACTATTTGGTAGTTATTTTAATGCCGCTAACTTTGCTACTGAAGGTGGTATTAACGCAGTAATGTTACTTTGGCGTTTCATGACTTTCCATATTCCATTCTTAATTTGTGGAATTGTTTCAGCTACTTATAAGACTCGTGGTATTCCTAAAGAAGATCGTATTATGCCTACTGATAAAAAGACCTATTATACTATTCAAATGGAAACTTATGATGAACGTAAAGCCACAAGTGATATGAAATATAAAACAAGTATGATTGGTCGTCAAGAAGACTTAGCGAAAAAAATATTTGATAAAAATAGTAAAAAAGATGAAATTCCTAACGATAAGAATAGTAAAGGAGATAAAGACAAAAAATGAACATTTGTATTTTTTCTGATACTTACATTCCAGAAGTAAATGGTGTAGCAACGAGTGTTTCGTCACTTTTTGAATCGCTTAAAAAGCGAGGGCAAAACGTATACCTAGTTACAACAGGCGACGAGACAAACGCTGGATATAAAGACCATATTTTACGTATTAAAGGCTTGGAACTTAAAAAACTTTACGGATATCGAATGACCCCATTATTTAACCAAGACGCTTTTAAGATTATCGAAGGATTAAAGATTGATGTAATTCATATAAATACCCCATTTTCAATTGGTCAATTTGGTTTTACGGTGGCGTCAAAACTAGGGATACCAGTTGTTTATACGTATCACACAATGCTTGAAGATTATACTTATTACGCAACCAAAGGTTATTTTGATAGATTTTCTAAATGGACAATTCGTGAATTTTCAAGAACTGATTTGGAAAGATCTACCGAGATTATCGCTCCAAGTGATAAAACCATGAACTATTTAAGAAGTATTAATATTAAGAAATACATTAATGTAGTTCCAACGGGTTTTGATTTTAGCCGATTTAAAAATGTTAAAGAAAATGACCCTCATGTTTTAGAGATTAAAAAGAAATATGACATTGCTGATGATAAAAAGGTTCTTCTTTGTTTAGGACGTGTTGCAAAAGAAAAAAGTTTTGATGTAATTTTAAGAGGATATGCGACCTATCTCGATAAATATCCTGAAAAAGAATCGATGATGCTATTTGTAGGCGATGGTCCACAACTTGAAAGTTTAAAAGAGTTAGCCAAGAAGTTAAATATTGATAGTCGTATTCGTTTTACGGGAAAAGTAAGCGTTAATGAAACTCAATATTATTATCATTGTAGTAATTTATTTTTAAGTGCTTCAATTAGCGAGACTCAAGGTTTGACTTTTATGGAAGCTATGGCATCTTATGTTCCAATTTTTTGTAGATTCGATAACAATCTTGTTGGGATTATCGAGAATAACACGACTGGATTTTTCTTTATGGAGGATAATGAATTTGCGGAAAAATTACACTATATTTTATCGTTAGATAAAACTAAAATGACTGAGATTGAAAATCAAGCATTTAAATCTATTGATAAATTTAGTGAAAAGAATTTTTACGACAATATAATTAATGTATATGAAAGAGCAATTAGAAGAAATTGGTAAAAGCCAAACCTTAAGGGGTTTTGTTGTTAAAGGGGATAATGTTATCCTTGATTTTTCAACCTTTAAACTCAAAATTCTTCCTGAGACATATGAAGAATTTAAGTTTTATATTGGAAGAGAATACGACAAAGAATTTTTAAAAAAATGCTTGTTGATGAATGAAAAAAACGAAGTAATTCGTTATGTTGTTAATAAAGCAAATAAGCATAATTATTGCGAAAGCGATATTTTAAATAAGCTTAATAAAAAATTTGATGATTTTGATAAAAGCGCAATAACTAATGCAATTAGCGAGTTAAAACGTGATGGTTGCATAAATGACACTGAATATGTTAACCAATATATGGAATATTTCCTTAGCGGTTGTTATGGTAAATATTACATTATTAATTACTTTAATTTAAAGAAGATTGATCCAAAGATTGTTTCTAAATTAGTCTTTGATGAAAAAGTTGAAAAAGAAAAAGCAGAAAGTTATTTTAACTTAATTAAAAACAAGTATGTTTCTAATAATGTTGCTAAACAAAAAAAGAAGATTTATGAGTCATTATTGAAGCGTGGCTTTGATGCGACTATGACTCTTGATCTCATAAATTCAATTGTTGTTAATCCAGAACGAGAAGAAAAAGCTTTGATTAAGTCTTATATTAGAGCAAAAAATAAATATAAAGATGTTAGTAGTAATCCTAAGATTAGGACTGATAAAATTATCAGTCATTTGGTTTCAGAAGGTTATAACTATGACGATATAAAGAATGTTATTTCTAAAGACGAGAAAGGAGAAATTGAAGATGATTAAAGATTTAAAAGATGGGGCTAATGCGAGTGGAGTTTATCTAATTAAGAATTGCGTAAGAGGAGTTTCTTCTTCATCGAGCGCCAATGCTTATTTAAATATTGTCTTACAAGATAAGAGTGGCACAATCGATGCTAAAAAGTGGGATGCTTCTCAAGAAGATTTTGAGAAATTTGTTCCAGGAACTGTCCTTCGCATAGATGGGAATGCTTATTTATATAGAGATAAATTACAAGTTAAAGTGCTTGATGCTTTTTCTGTAGATCCAAACGAGATTGATGTCTCAACTTTAATTATTGATTCGCCAATTCCTTTAGAAGACCTTTTAAAGCAATTTACATTTTATAAAGATAGTGTAAAAAATGAAGATTGCAAAAAGATTCTTGATGCAGTTTTTAAAAAATACTATAAACCATTTATTGATTACCCAGCTGCAGTAACTTGTCACCATGATTTTTATCATGGATTAATTTATCATACTGTTTCAATGTGTAATTTAGCTGCTGCGGTTTATAAGAATTATCCCGATGTAGACTATGATATTTTAATTAGCGGATGTTTATTACATGATATTGGTAAAGTTGTTGAATTTACTGGTCCAATTGCAACAAAATATACTCTTGAAGGGAATTTACTTGGTCATATTTCTATTGGTATGTCGATTGTAAAAGAAATTGCTGATGAAAATAAAATTGATAGTGAAGTACCATTACTTCTTGAACATATGATTTTATCTCATCATGGAAAACAAGAATTTGGCTCGCCAGTTTTACCAGAAACTAGAGAAGCCTTGCTCCTTTCGATGATTGACGAAATGGATAGCAAGATGATGGTTTTAGATAAAGCTTATAAAGATGTGGCGGAAGGCGAAACAACCGATAGAATCTTCGCTCTTGATGGACGAACATTCTATAAACCTCATAAACATTAATAAAAATCCTGTCTCAATTACGAGACAGGATATTTTTTCCCTAAAATATGGTCTAGAGTTTTTTACTTTTTAAGACTATTTTTTAATTTATCAGCAACTGATGGAAGATTTACATTTCCATATTTATTCATTTCAAGTTTTAAACCATCTGGCGCATCATAACGAGGAATAACGTGAACATGAAAATGTTTAACGCTTTGTCCAGCCGCTTCATAACA
>JBAYXD010000042.1:0-10183 GCA_041673725.1 Bacilli bacterium
TATAATCAATTAAAAACGGTTACAATTACCAATAATGAGATGAGATTATACAATGAAAGTAAATCTAATGCTTTCCAATTAGCTGCTTCATCAACATATCTTTCAAGTATTGAATCTATTTCAATTTCAAATAATAAGATTGATACGGGTAATGCTGCATTGACCTTACACTCAAAATTAACAAAAGAAGAATATGCTGGTAGTTCTGCAGCATTAGCTGAGATTAAATCTAGAGTTACTCTTGATGTTTTAAAATCAAAGATGAAATTTAGCAATAATTCATTTGTAAATCTTGCATCTAGCACTTTAGTTATTGCTGATCCAGATTTAGCTAGTGATTATACAGATAATAAAAATGATGCTGCTGTTGTTGCTTACTTTAATGAATTAGCCAATGGCATGTCAGCATATATCAAGTAGGAGGTATAGAAATGCAAACATTGTTTATTATAACTTTTGTAATTCTAGGAGCTTCTGAAGTTTGCCTTATTGCATTACTAATTAAGAAATTGATAGGCAATAACAAAAATAAAAGCAAAGCAACCTCAAAATAACTAGATAATAACAAAAAAGTCACCTCAAGGTGACTTTTTTGTTTTATTATATATATAGAGGTTTTATGGGGAAGAAATTTACTAGGGGAACTACTCTTATTGAGTTAGTTGTAGCAATGGCGGTGACAACTATTGTTTTATCATCAGTTACCGCATTATCCATATTTGCATATAGTGCTAGTTTTTCTTTTAGTAAAAAAACAGTAGTTACAAATAATCTTAACGGATTAAAGAATTATCTTCGACAATTTGTTGATAATAATAATGGAACCTTTTTAAGTGTTAATAGCAATTATGGTCCCGATAATCAAAGATGTTTTGTTACAAAAGTAAATGATATTGAAACTACCTACAGTTATAAAGGCAGTGAATTTAAAACTAGTGAGGAAGTTCTTTATAATTCTCGATATGATTTTATTCTTGGCATTGAGAGCTTGAATGAAGCTAAAGATTTATATAAATTCTCGTTTCGCTATGGAACGATTAATGAATATATATTACTAAATATTTATAAGGTAGGTTAATTATGAAAAAGAGTGTTTGGACATTAATTATTGAGTATTTCAATTATAAAGATGAAATAGATTTAAATTTTATCTTTAGTTTTGGGATTAATAAAAAAGCTTTATTCATGACTCAAGTTGATTTAAAAAATGGCGAGAAACTTAAAAAAGATTATAACGAATTCCTTGTTAGCAATAACATTCCTCAAGTTAAATTATCTTTAGTTTTAGTCTATTCGTCTAATTTATTTAATTATGCAGTTTTAAGCCCAAAGAGTATCTTTAAGAAAAAAGATAATATCTATAATTCATTAACAGATGTCTTTGGTAAAGATTATAAACGGGATTATTCAACAACTGAAATAAAAAATAGGATCAACAAATATAACGATAACAATCTAATATATTTACTTAATAAAATCGATTTAAAAAATATTAAAACTATTGGTTATTTTTTAAAACTTAGAGTATCTGCAATTTCTATCCGCCCTTTAGCTTTAATAAATTCTTATCAAGGCATCGTAGGAAATTCAAATTCAATTTTGATAGAAGAAGGTTCTTCCTATTTTTATTTTTTAGTATTTATTAGTGGCTTACTTGTGGATTCTTATTTTATATTTAAGAAAGATATTGATGGTGATGTGTCTCACGCAATTTATTCTACGATTATCTCACTAAAAGAAGGCAAGCACTTAGTTAACGATGATAAAGAGATTAATAAAGTATATTTCGTTTCAAAAAATGAAGATTTGTTTAAGCAAATCTCCTTTATTAATGTTCTTGGTTTAGAACTTATTGAACGATTTGATGAAGCGAATTATTCAAGAATTAAAAATCTTAAAACTTTTCGCTTATCACAATTAATTAAGGGTGATACTTTGCTCGAAGTTGTAGTAGCATTAGCAGTCTTTTCTCTTGCGCTTGGAACAGTATTTACTATTGTTGGGAAACTTGAAAAAAGTAATTATTATGCTAATGATTACCGTAAAGTGAATAATTACATTGGTAATGTTGCTAGTGAATATAGTGTAAAAACAACGGATTCTTTACTTCTTCCACCTAGTTTTGATGGTGAAGAGTATTATTTAACAAGTAATTTAGTTTATACGGATACTCTCGATGATTATGCATATCGTGTTTTGTATGATTTTAATGAGATAACTGCTCCATATTGCTTAAAGGATACCTTAACTATAACAAAGATAACAAATTTAAGTAGTTACAATACTTATGAGATAAATATGGATTTTGTAAAGGTTAGCCAAAAATAATGAAAAAGAGAATTAGTAAAGGTAGTGTCCTATTAATTACAACTGTTTCAATTGCGGTTATTTTCGGGGTTCTTGGTGGATCAGCCGCTTATTTTAATAATTCACTTAAGGTAATAAAGAATGAGAAGAATTATATTTATCGTAATGTTGAAATAGAATCAAGGGCGAACGAAATTATTTATGATTTAACATTTAATAATCCAGATTACTATTTTCATCCAGTTGTTGATTTAGAGAATGATTTATATAAGGGGGCAATAAATTCTTTTATTATTAGCGAGAAATTTGGTGGATTTTATGCTAAAAAACAAGAAAATTTGGTAATTGAAGATGTGAGTAATGGTGAAAAGGTAACGATTAATTCGACTTTTACTCCCGATTCTTTTATTGAAGGCGATAATCAAGTAAAAATAACAATTAATTATTTATTTTCGTATTTAGGTAAAGATGTTGGAACTAATTACGAAGGATCTTACAAATTAAGAAAACAAACAACAACCAATATAAATCCAGAATTATCTTTTGAAACTTATCGCTTAATTGAATTTAAACCTTTTAATTTTAAGAGTTTAATAATTCAAAATATGGAGGAAGAATAATTATGTTTTTTCAGATTTTTATTCCAATACTAATTTTCATATTTGGTCTTGTACTTGGTTCATTTACAACTTGTTATAGTTATCGAATGATCAATAATATTTCTATTTTTAAAGTAAAAAGAAGTTTTTGTCCAAAATGTAAGCATGAACTTAAGTGGTATGATAATATCCCATTATTTTCTTATGTTTTTCTTGGTGGTAGATGTCGATATTGTCACGAAAAAATATCGATTCGTTATCCATTAATTGAATTTTCAATGTCGATATTATTTTTACTCATCTATTTTGAATATTTTTATTTTTTGAATAACTTTAATTATATTTTTAGTGTTCAGAATCTTTTATATGTTATTGCCTTTTGTCTTGCAATATTCGCACTTATTAATGTTCTTTTAATTGATAAAGAAATAATGACTATTCCATTATCGCTTGATATTGTTTTAGGATTTGGTGCAGTTCTTTATTATGTTACTAAGTGTATTTATGAAAAAAATTTTGTTTTAACAAATTTTTTAACTTTTGTTGTAGTTCTCTTAGTATTTTTAAGTATTTTCTTTATTGGTGAGTTTGTTGTTCATAAAGAACTAATAGGTTTAGGAGATGTTATAATAATATCGATATTGGCTCTTATTTTTGGCATTTTTGGTTCTTTATTATTTATACTATTAAGCAGTTTGTCAGCTTCTATAATAGAAGGGATTAAAGCAAGTAAATTAAAAGAGAGAAAAGAATTCCCGTTTGGGCCATATATAGCCGTGTCTGGAATTATAACCTTATTTGTTTTTGATATTATCAATACTTCTTTAATAAGTTTTTTTATAATTTAAAAGGGGAAAAGTATGCCAATTTTTAAATACACAGGGATTGATCTTGATGGCAAGCGAATTAAAAGCACCATCAACGCAAATGATCTAAACGACTTAAGAGTTATTCTTAAAAATCGTGGGATTACTTTATTGACTCAAAAAGAAACTAAAGAAAAAAGAAGAAATGATTTCTTTGCTGTTTCTAGTCGAGTTAAACCAAGCGAATTTGTTTCTTTTTGCGAACAATTTTCAATTATGATGGATAGTGGAGTATCAATTTGTGATTCGCTTGATGTTTTGCGTAATCAAAACTTTAGTACGGTATTTAGTAATACAATAAGTAAAGTTTATGAAAGTGTTCTTGAAGGCAAATATTTTAGTGAAGCTTTACTTGAACACAAAAAGATTTTTCCTAAATATTTTTGTTCGCTAGTAAAAGTGGGAGAGATGGCTGGAAATTTAAGTGAAACCTTAAGAAAAGCAAGCAAATATTATTCAAACGATGTCAATATTAAGAAAAAAGTCCGTTCAGCAATGGTTTATCCAACATTTTTATTTGTTGTTACTTTAGTCGTTTGTTTATTTTTGATGCTTTTTGTTGTACCAACATTTGGCGATATTATTGCTGAATTTCATGGTGAAATGCCTCAATTAACTCTTGTTGTTATGGATGTTTCAAATTTCCTTGTTAAGAATGTACTTTATATAGTAATCGGGATTGCGGCCTTTGTTCTATTAATTTTTCTTTTTAATAAAACTAAGATAGGCAAATATTTTACTAGTATGCTTGGCTATAAACTACCAGTTTTTAATGGGATAACAAAAAATCTTATTAGTGCCCGTTTTTGTTTAGCTTTTGGTATTTTAACGAGTTCTGGGATGTCAATTGTTGATGCCATGAACCAAATCCCACCAATTATTGATAATGCATATTTTACAAAGAAATTTGTTCCAGTTATTGAAGACGTTAATAAAGGGAAAAGTATTTATCGTTCATTGGAAACGATGAATTATTTTCCAAAATCATTGATTCAAGTCATTAAAGTTGGGGAAAATACTTCTTCAATTGATAAGGTTTTGAAAGTAATGGGTGATTATTATCAAGATAATCTTGATCAATCGATTGTTAAAGCCACCTCTTTATTGGAGCCAATTGTTATTGTCATTATGGGTGTTTTAGTAGGAATTGTCGTTCTTGCGGTTTTACTACCAATGTTACGAATGAATACTACGATAGGAGATATATAAAATGTATTTAAATGATTATTTAATTAAGAAATTTGTTGAAGAAAAAAATATTTCTTTAGAAACACTCGAAAATCTTAAATTTATTTCTTTTAAAGATAAAAAGCCTCTTTTAACTTTATTCATGAATAATGGATTAATTAGCGAAAAAGAACTTTATGAAACAATAAGTGAAGTGACTGGTATTAAACTTACAAGTTACAATACTTTTAATATTGATGATAAAGTGAATACTAAAGTATCTTTATCTTTTATTGTCGAAAATCGAATTATTCCCTTATTAAGAGAAAATAATAAATTAGTTGTCGTAATTGATGAAATTCGTTCCTTGTCTCATATTTATTTATTAAATTATTATTTTAGTGAAGATTATAAAATCTATCTTATCACTAAGAGTAATATGGATTTATTAATTGGCAATATTACAAGTAAGCAAAAACGTGTGAAAGCTAATATTGAACTTGAAAAAGAAACTGATAAAGATAGCAAGAAGAATAAAGAAGTTGATTATACTTTAGATGATTATTTAAATGTTCCAGCAATTGTATTTGCAGATAATCTTTTACTTGAAGGTGTTAGCAATAATGCTAGTGATATTCATATTGAACCAATGATGAATACCGTTCGTATTCGTTTTAGAATTGATGGTGCGTTGCTTAATCATACAACGGTTGATTCAAAACTTTATCCAGCTTTACTCGCTCGTTATAAGATTATGGCTAATCTTGATATCTCGGAACGTCGTATACCACAAGATGGGAAAATCTCAAAAAATATTGCGGGGAAAAATTATGATTTCCGTATTTCAACGTTACCTAATGTATATGGTGAGAAGATTGTTATTCGTATTTTCTCGACTGAAGGGAAACAATTATTAATTGATGATATTGCTAATAACAATCGTGAAAAGAAAATTATTCATCAAATGATTGAAGCTCCTCATGGAATTATTTTCTTAACAGGTCCAACTGGTAGCGGTAAAACAACAACTTTATATGCTTTCTTAAAAGAATTAAACAAAGAAGGAATTAACATTCAAACTGTTGAAGATCCAGTTGAAAATCAAATTAATGGAATTAACCAATTGCAAGTTAACCCTAAAGTAGGTTTAACTTTTAGTAAAGCTTTAAGAAGCATTCTTCGTCAAGATCCAAACGTTATTATGATTGGTGAAATTCGTGATGAAGAAACGGCTCATATTGCGGTTCAAGCCGCTATTACGGGTCACCTTGTTTTGTCAACTATTCACACTAATGATGCAATAACTACGATTACCCGTCTAATTGATATGGGTGTTGAACCTTATCTTGTTATTGATTCGATGATCGGTTCTATTTCGCAACGTTTAGTCAAACAACTTTGCCCACATTGCAAAAAAGAGCATTTATTAAATAGAGTTGAAGCTAACTTGCTTAATGTCAAGGAAGGAACAAAAGTTTATGAACCTGGTGGTTGCGCCTATTGCAACAATACTGGTTACCTTGGTCGTCGTGCAGTATTTGAAATTTTAACTTTAAGTGAAAGCATTAAAGAAAAGATTGATATTAAACATATTTCAAATGAACAACTTTATAATTTAGTAAATAAGGAAGGCTTTGTCACAATTGACAAGTCATGTAGAGAACTTGTTCTTGAGGGTGTTACTAGCTTTGAAGAGTATCTAAAATTGATTAATTTGAATGATTATGACACAGAAAATGATGAAGCTGATCAAAAAACGAAATAATTTTTATTCAATAATTTTTAAAAAATATTTCATTAAAGCGGTTGTTCTTTGTTTATATCCCTTGTTTCTAAATCTCTTTTTATTAATTTATCCACCCATCGATTGATCAAGGGTTTCTAGCGCTTTTATAACATTTTCTTTTATTTTGTTTTTATAGTTTCTAAAATTTTTTCAAAATCAGTTTTGTAATAGTTTATAATAATCATAGGGAAGCTCCTTTAATTTTTTCAGTACACTAATTATAAAGCTTCTCTTTTTTATATGTTGCCCACAAATTCGAAACGGTATCATTTACTTATCTTTCCTTGACAATCAAAGTCTAAATTATAATAATAAAAGTAATAGTAATTCTACCAAGAATTACACAGTCCAGAATTGGACACTTATATTAGCAAATCATTTGCTAAAACTTACGAGAAATCCCTATTTCTCACAGAAACCCAGGATAAAAAATCCATGGGTTTTCTTATTGTTCCGTAGTATATAAATAGTAAAAATTTAGTCGATAAATACTAGTGTTTTTTAAATTTATCATGATATAATAATCATTAGTTTTAGTTAGCAAGAATAATTTGGGAGAATTTTATGGAAGAAAGACATGATAATGTTGGTTGGATAGAGGTCATTACAGGACCAATGTTTGCTGGAAAAAGTGAAGAATTATTACGTCGTATTAATCGACTTAAATATGCAAAAAAGAAGTATCTAGTTTTTAAGCCAGAAATTGATAATCGATATAGTAATGATGCAGTTGTTAGTCATCAAAAACATAGTGAAAAAGCAATTAACGTTAAAAAGGGGACCGATATTTTAAAATACATTACGCCAAATCTCGACGTTGTTTGTATTGATGAAGCAAATTTCTTTGATGAATCAATTGTTGATGTAGTGGATGTTTTAGCTAATCGTGGGTTAAGAGTAATTGTTGCTGGTCTTGATCAAGATTTCCGTGGTGAACCTTTTGGTTCAATGGGAACTTTACTTTGTAAAGCCGAACAAGTTACGAAATTAACCGCTATTTGTCCTTGTTGTGGTCGCGAAGCCACAATGACTCAAAGATTAATTAATGGTGAACCAGCTAGTGAAAGTGATCCAACAATTCTTGTTGGTGCCGAAGAATCTTACGAACCTCGTTGCCGACATTGTCACGCTATTAAGCATAATTAATTAAAAATACAAATAACTTATAAGAACCACGAAAAATAATTGTGGTTCTTTTAAGTATATATAGATAAATATGGAAAAATTTCTAGTTTTCTTATAATATATAATCATTCGTATGGAGGAAAACGTTATTCTATGGACAGTATGCCGTGGTATCTAGTATTAGTTATAGCAATATTATGTCTTGTTGCTTCATTTATATTTACTTGCGCAGAGAATAGCTACTCCAATTGTAATATATATCACTATAAAGTCTTAGCGGATGATAATAAAATTACCGCTAAACTTGTTTATAAAATGGCTAAAAACTTTGATGATTCTCTTGTTACAGTTTTAGTTGGTAATAATTTAGCTCAAGCTATCTTAAGTAACGTAAGTGCTATCTTCTTTTTATATTTATCCGGAATATATAGTTGGGGAGATGGAGTTGAATCAATTGTATCAACAATTATTGTTACTTTAGTTCTTTATCTATTTGGTGACTTCTTACCAAAAATAATTAGTAAGAATTATCCAGACAAGATGGCGGAATTCATCTCTTATCCAATCTTTGTCTTTTATATAATTTTCTTTCCAATAATCTTTATATTTCGTATGTTTTTACGTTTTATTAAAAAGATTAGTCATAATAAAGCTGATATTGCTATTACCCAAGAAGAATTTATCGATAAAGCTGATGAAGCAGAAGATAAAGTCTTAGAAGATGATGAAAAGCGAATTTTAAATAGGGCATTTGTTTTTGATAAAATTAGTGTTAAACAAGTTTTAACTTTAAAAGAAAATATTTTTTCACTGGATATTAAGACTTTAACTGTTCCTAAACTTAATAAAATTCTTTTAAAAGTTAATTATTCACGTATTCCAATTTATGATGGAAAGAAAGATAACATTATTGGAATATTAACAATACGTAGTTACTTTAAAGAATATATAAATGATAATCATTTAGATTTAAGAAGCGTTATTGTTCCACCTTTAAAAGTTAAAGAAACTGATAAAGTTGATGATATTTTTAGAAAGTTTAATGATGAAAAGACCCATGTCGCGCTTGTTTATGATGCTAAGAATAAACTAGTAGGCATGATTACGATGGAAGACGTTCTTGAAGAATTAGTTGGTGATATAAATGAAAAGAACACGACATCAATAAAGATAATTAAGGAGAACGAAAATGAATAACGATACCTTAATTATTATTTATTCAGTTTCAATCGCTATCCTTATCGTGTTTAGCGCTTTCTTTAGTAGTGCTGATATGGCTTATGGAAGTGTTAGTTTATTAAGAATAAAGAAATACAATAATTCTAAAAAGAACTATAGATCAAAAACAACTTTAAAACTTGTAACCAAATATGATTTTACAATCTCAGTTATTTTATTCTTAAATGACTTAGTTAATGTTGCTAGCGAAACCTTAAGTGCTTTACTTGGTTATCTTTTATTTAGTATTAATGGATTAAATCCAACAACTGGTTCAGTTGTAGGGTCAGTTATTACTTTATTAATTGTTATTATTTTTGGCGAAATTTTACCAAAGTCATTAACAAAGAATATTTCATTTAAATGTGCTTTAGCATACGCGCCTATCATTAATGTTTGCTATTATGCATTCATGCCTGTGGCCTATGTCGCGAATGCAATTGGTAAATTAATCCTTCTTCCAATACACAAAAAGAAGATTAATAAACCCGATGTTACCGATGAAGAACTTGAAGAAATGGTCGATGTTATTGAAAAAGAAGGCGTTGTTGATAAAGATAATGCGGATATTTTAAGAGGCACAATCGATTATGCTTCAACTGAGGCATATGAGATTATGACTCCACGTGTAGATATTTTTGCAATTGATATTGAAGATTCGCTTAATACTATTCTTGAAGACGAAAGAGTTTATATCCATTCACGTATTCCAGTATACGAAGACACTATCGATAATATTATTGGTTTTGTTACTGTTAAAGATTTAATTAGACTAAAACTTATTAATAAAACTGACGTGATGATTAATGAAATCTTAAAACAACCTTTAAGATTCCCAAGATCTACCGAGATTAATGATATCTTACAAGCTTTTAAACGCTCTAAGACTCACTTTGCAATTGTCCTTGATGAATATGGTGGAGTTGAAGGAATTGTAACGATGGAGGATATCCTTGAAGAAATAGTTGGTGAAATCTGGGATGAAGAAGATGATGTTGATGAACCAATCAACCAAATTGGTAAAAATACCTATATTGTTGATGGAATGATGAATTTATCAGATTTCTTTGAGACCTTTAATATTGATCCAGACTCGATTGATACAGATTACGTAA
>JBAYXD010000043.1:0-9851 GCA_041673725.1 Bacilli bacterium
ATAAGTATCGTAATAATTCTCGTTACCAACCGTTACATAAACTTTTGAATAATTTCTTGTCGAAAAGACAATTTGATAATTCTCTTCAACAGCATAAACAACAGGCTTATAGGTAAAATAATTAATGTGAATATTTAAGCAAAGATATAAAGTTAAAACAGTTATAGCGCTAAAGGAAGTAATTTTTAGCCATTTAATATCTTTAAATTTTGATTTTGGATAATAAAAAATCATGTAAATCAAAAAATAGATTAAAATCGCAACTAATAACTCATAACCAAAACTTCTAAATACAAAACCTAAATATCCACTTCCACCAAGATAGATAATTGCGAGTTCTCCAATTATCCAAAATATGGATAATCCCATTAATAACCACATATACCATCCTTCTTTTTTAAGAATTATTAGCACTAATGTAGCTATAAAAATTGCAATTATCACAACATAAAAAACAACTGGTAATGCTTGGCTATTAAGCACCTTACCAGTTCCACTCCATAAACATCTCATCGCAAAGAAAAATAAAACATTAAATAAACTCAAAACTAAAGTAACAATCGATCTTACTTTGTGCGAACGAATAGTGTTAATCATTGTATCTTTACCTCTTTTAAAAATATTCTACATCTATTGAAGTAAAGTTTCTTTATTTATTGCACATTATGAAAAGTTAATTCACCACTATTCATCTCTATTTTTTTACCATTATCCTCAATTAATAAATGACCATTATCAAGAACATCTAAAACTTTAATTTTTCTTTTCTCATTATTAACTAAAGCATAGACTTCTTTATTTTTAAAATAATTGTGATCTCGCATATATGCTAAAAACTCTTTTGAGCCTTTTTTAAAATCCTCATATATGCAACAAAAGTTAATTATAAAATCTTCTCTAACTGCACTTACGCAATATCTTTTATTTGAAGCAATTTGCATCGAAGTAGCATTACTTAATTCGCTATCAAAACTTGTTTGATTTACGTTTATCCCAACTCCAACAATTAAAGCCTCCATCTTATCAATCGAAACTCCTTCTAAAAGAATTCCAGAAACTTTTTTACCATTAAGTAAAACATCGTTTGGCCACTTAATCATTGGTTCTAAACGATATTCTTCAAGTGTTTTAGCAACTGCAACACCTGTTAGAATAGACAAAAGTTCAAAATTATTAAGTGCAAAATCTTCTTTTAATAAAATTGAGCATATTGATCCAAGACCTTTTTCAACTTCAAACGTACGATTAAAACGACCACGACCTTGACTTTGATAGTTTGCACTAACAACTGTCCAATCAGGTAACTCTTTATAGTGTTCTTTTAAATATAGATTTGTTGAATCTATTTCATCAAACTCTAGACGCTTTAACTGCATATACTTTATCAATTGCTAATTTAGATACTACCGCTACTCCAAGCTTAATACAATCATAAGGAATATAAGGAAGTATAAATAATCCAAGTAAACTTACAAAATCATAAGACTTACCAAGATAATAATTTAATATGAAATAACCATGAACAAATCCAACAATATAGACAATTAATAAACAACTTACACAACTTAATATATATTGAAAGACTTTAAATTTAGCTACATTTCTAAATAAGAATCTAATAAGATTCATTATTAATATTCCAGGAATAAATCCATATACAAATCCAAATGTAGGACTAACTAGATAGGCTATTCCTCCACCAAAATTTGCAAATACTGGAACTCCAACTAAACCAAGGAATATATAACTAAAGATAATTATCATTCCTTCATATAAATTAGCGTATAAGCCAATTAAAAATACGACAAGTAATTGAAGAGTAAACTTTAATAAACCAACACTAATATTTATATAACTACAAACTATAAGTAAAGCGAGAAGCATCGCCATTTTAGCAATGCTTCTAATTATTTTTTGATTCTTTGTCATAACTATAATAACCCTGCAAGTGTAAGAAGAATTCCAGCAGCAATTGCGCTACCAATAACTCCTGCAACATTAGGTCCCATCGCATGCATAAGTAAGAAGTTCTCTGGATCAGCACGTTGTCCTTCTTTTTGAACAACACGGGCCGCCATTGGAACGGCACTAACGCCAGCTGCACCAATCATAGGATTAACTTTACCATGCGTTGCCCAGCACATCACTTTACCACCAAGTACTCCTGCCGCTGTTGAAATAGCAAAAGCAAAGATACCTAGAGCAAATATTTCAATTGTTTGTAAGGTTAAGAAGGTACTTCCAGTAGCGGTTGCACCAACACTTAAACCAAGTAAAATTGTAACAATATATAGTAAAGCGTTCGCTGCGGTATGAACAAGATTTGGAACAACTCCACTTTCTTTAATTAAGTTTCCAAGCATTAACATACCAATTAAAGGCGCACATGCTGGAACGATTAATACTGTAATAATCGTAACAATTATTGGAAATAAGATCTTTTCTTTTTTAGAAACTGGTCTTAATTGATCCATCTTAATTGCACGTTCTTTTTTAGTAGTTAATAATCTAATTATTGGAGGCTGAATAATAGGAACAAGAGCCATATATGAATATGCTGCAACGGCAATTGCGCCTAATAATTTAGGAGCAAGTTTAGTTGTAACTAAAATAGCAGTTGGTCCATCAGCTCCACCAATAATACCAATCGAAGCTGCTTCTTCGTAGCTCATCCCAAATAAACCAATTGCTCCAATGAAGGTAATGAAAATACCAATTTGAGCTGCTCCACCAAGGAGCATTGTTTTCTTATTAGCAATTAATGGTCCAAAATCAGTTGTCGCACCAATGCCTAAGAAAATTAAACAAGGATAAATCTCATAACGAACACCAAAGTAAAGGTAATCAAATAATCCAGGTGTTCCATTAAAGGCTCCAGTTTCTGCATCGTATCCGACCATTATTCCTGGATATAAATTAACGAGTAACATCCCAGCAGCAATTGGAATTAATAAATATGGTTCATATTGCTTTTTAATTGCTAAGAATAGCAAGACACAAGCAATAATAATCATAATAAGGTTTTTCCATCCATCTCCAATGAAAAAACTTGCAAAACCAGATTGCGCGAGGATTTCGGTTATAACTTCAACAATCGTATCCCACATATCACTAACCTATAACAACTAATAAATCTTTAGTATTAACTGAATTACCTTTAGAAACACTAACTGATGTAACAGTTCCATCAACTGGAGCAACAACTTCATTTTCAAGTTTCATTGCTTCAATAACTACAAGAGTTTGACCTTTTTTAACTGCATCACCAACTTTAACATTGACTTTAACAACGTTTCCACCGATTGGAGCTAAAACACTTTTACCACCAACTGGAGCAGTTGCTGCTACAGGAGCAACACTATTTGTTGCTGGTTTAGTAGGAGCGCTTACGCTTCCATTAACACTCTCAACTGATTCAAGCTCAACTTCATATAATTTTCCATTAACTTTAACATTGTATTTTTTCATAAGTTTCTCCTATTTAATTTCCTTAACACTTACAAGTTTTACATCCTTTTTAATTTCTTCACGATAATCAATTGAAGCAACTAAAACGGCGACCATCATATCATCATCTTTAATCTCAACAGGTTTATTCTCAATAACTGCATCTTCTTTACCATCTTTAGCAACTAATACTTTGCCTTTTCGCGCATCAATCATATTAATCCATTTGAAGAGTAATGCTGTTACTCCAATTAAGATTAATAAAATCGCGAAGACAAGAACGATTGATAATAACGAGTAAATTGCTGCATCACCAACACTGATTTGTGTTGCAATAATTGTGTTTAACATATTTTCTCCCTAGTAAACAATGTTGAAATCTTCAACAGTGTCTTCTTCCTTCTTTGGATTATATTTTTCAGTTAAGAATTTAGCCGCAACATCTTCAAATAACGCTAAAGATAAAACATCTTCATCGCAACGAGCTAAATCTTTATACTTTTCCTTAAAAGCTTCAAATTGAGGAGCAATTTTATCTGCTGGTCGATAAGTAATAACTTCATCATCACCAATAATCTTATGTTGAACTTCTGGATCAACTGGTGCTGGTGCTTTTCCATATAAACCATGGAGATATTCCTTAATTTCTTGAGGGACAATCTTGTATCTTTCGCCAGTAATTACGTTAAGTACTGCTTGAGTACCAACCATTTGTGAAAGTGGCGTAACAAGAGGTGGATATCCTAAATCTTTTCTCACACGAGGAACTTCTTTAAGGACTTCATCATATTTATCCATCGCATTTTGCTTTTTAAGTTGATTCATCAAATTACTAAGCATTCCACCAGGAACTTGATACTTCAAAATATTTGGATTAACCGATAATACTTTTGGATTAAGTAATCCATTCTTTAAGTATTTATCTTTAACAATTTCTAAAGCTGCACTGGCTTTATTTAAACAATCTTCATTAAGTTTTGGATCATATTTAGTTCCACGATAAGCGTAATTAAAAGCTTGGGTACTTGGTTGAGCAGTACCATTACTTATTGGACTTAAACTTGTATCTATAATATCAACACCAGCTTCAATTGCTTTAGCATATGTCATTTCACAAATTCCACCAGTACAATGACTATGAAGTTCAATTGGAACCTTAACTGTTTTCTTTAATTTAGTGATTAATTCAAAAGCTGTTTCTGGAAGTAAAACTCCAGCCATATCTTTAATACAAATTGAATCAACACCCATCTTTTCAACTTGTTTAGCAAGTTTACAATAGTAATCAACTGTATGAACTGGAGATGTCGTATAACTTAAAGCTATTTGACAAATTCCACCATATTTTTTGGTTGATTTTACTGCTTGTTCAAGATTTCTTACATCATTTAATGCATCGAAAACACGAATAATATCAATTCCATTTTCAATAGACTTCTTAACAAACATATCAACAACATCATCCGCATAATGGTGATAACCCAAAATGTTTTGCCCACGGAATAGCATTTGTAGTTTAGTTTTTTTACAAACTTTTCTAACAGCTCTAAGTCTTTCCCATGGATCTTCATTCAAGAAACGTAAACATGCATCAAAAGTCGCACCACCCCAAATTTCAATCGCGTAATATCCTGCATCATCAAGATATTGAAGTGCACTCAATATTTCTGGTGTAGTCATACGGGTTGCAAATAGTGATTGATGACCATCTCTTAATGATGTTTCAACAATTTTAACACCCATAAAATCTCTCCCTTTTATAAAATAGACAATTCGTGAGATTTCCTATTTTTCTTGATATTTTTAATATCAAGAGGATTAACGTCTACCCTGTCCTAAAAAATTTCAAAAATCGAACTAATGATAGCATATTTTATACAATAAAAAAATATTTAATCGGTAATTATTTCACGATTTTTGTAGACACTGTAAAATGTTAAAAATATTAAAGAAAAACGTCTTATTTTTTATTAATTTCGAGTGAATAACCACTCTTATGAATGGAGTTTATTGGAAGTTTGTTAATAAATGGTTTTTGAGAGATTTCATAAGGCGCTTTTTCACTATCAGTCACGCCGCTCCAAGGCTCAACACAAACAAAATCGCCTAATCCTGGTTTTGACCAAACAGCTAAATAAGAATCATTAAGTAAATAAAACATAAAATCATAATCTTTCGTTATTAACCGAACTTTATTTATATCTTTTGCATTATAAATAATAGTTTGATATTTATTTATTAAATCTTTCGTTAATAAAATTTTGTTTAATTTAACTTTTTCTTCTTCTCCAGTTAATAAATTACCGTCTTTATTTAATAAATATTGCTCAGTATCGATATCTTTCTCAAAATCTAAATAAACATTATTAAAAACAAACTCTTCTTTATTTTCTTTCCCGCTAACTTTTAAAGCAGGATGCGATCCAATATAAAAGTAAATATCTTTATCATCTAAATTCTTCACAGTTCTTATAACATTAAGAACGTTATTCTTTACAGAATATGTAATATTTAATTCAAATTTAAATGGATAAGAAAGTAATGATTCTTCGCTATAAATTAAAGATAAGGTTATTTCTTCTTTTGATTTCTCTTTAACCTCGAATTCACTATATCTAGCAACACCATGACTCTTTAGCGAATAAAATTTTCCATCAACAGAATACTTTCCATCACGAATTCTTCCAACCAATGGAAAAATTACGACATCTTGACTATGCCAACTTCTTTCATCAACTTGATAAAGTAATTCTTTATCATTATTTTTCTTATCTATAATAGACGTTAAACAACCACCAAAACTATTAACCGAAACTTTTAAATAACCATTCTCAATTGCATATATGCAACTCATAAAATTTCTCCAATTTTTAAATACATCTTATTTTACCACGTTTAATCACATTATTTTTAGTTCATAAAAATGAGTTGCATATATGCAAAAGGCTTGGACGCTAATCCAAGCCTTTATTTTTTATGTTAGAAACTACTTCTTTTCTTGAACAACTTCAACTTTTTTTGGTGCGCCTTTAACATCATTATAGAAGGCGTAATAAGCAATATTCATCTTTGGAACAACCCAAAGAGCAAGTATGCCACAAGTTATAGCACACAAAATACACCAACCAATATAACTAAATTCAAGGCAGAATAAATTCCACTTATGACCATGCATCATCTCTTTTGATTTAGTTATGCATTCATTAACTCCCATCTCTGGATGTTCTTCAAGAACATGGAAAGACATTGAGTAAGAGTAGCCCTTAATTAAAGACCCAATTCCTAATGACCAGAAACCCCACAACACGAGATATAATGAAATCAATAATGTAAGACCAATTGTCTTCCAATAATTTGTCTTAAATCCACTAAATAAAACTGGGACTCCTGGTTCACTATTTTGATATGCCATACGATAAATAGTAACGAAACTAAGAACAAAAATAGGTTCAATAAATATTGAAGCAAGACCTCCAATTGTCGTTATTGCTCCACCTATCGTCTTATCTTGAATAAAAGCAACAAAGCCTGTAATCGAACCTAAGGCAACACTAATCAAAAAATACAAAAACAAAATAAGCGCTAATCTCCCTGAAATTGGTTTTGCTTTATCAGCACCAATTTTACGATAGTCCTTTGCTTTCATAAAATTTCTCCTTTTGAAATTTTCTTTATTATATCCCTAACTCTAGTTTCTAAAAAGCAATATCAACGATTATTAACACTAAAAATAGGTAAAATTTTATCTATATTCTTTAAGAAATATAACCTATAATATTTATAAACAGCAAAGGAATAAAAATATGAATAAACCTAAAAAAATCAATGAAAATAAATGGAAACGAAAAGAAGTTTCTGATTATTTTGCAAGACTTGATGAACCTTGCTTTACCATCGTTTCACCATTAAACGTAACAAAACTTGCTACTTATACAGAAATTAATGGAATATCTTTTTATTACGCATTAATTTATCTATCAATAAAGACAATGGAATCGGTTGAAGAATTCCATTATAAACTTAGAGAAGATGGTCTTTATTATTATGATGAATTAGTTCCGCTATTTACTGATTATGAGGATGATAACGATTTATTTATTACTGGAACGGAACTCAAAAAAGATGAATCGATGATTGATTTTTGTAAGAGTGTTAAAAAAATGGCTGATTCTCATAAAGATTTTTATACTAATAAAACTGGATGTGATAAAGATCAACTTGTATTTGTCTCTTGCTTACCATTAATTGCTATTACTAGTATTGATGAAGCTCATGGTTTTGATAAAAACGATTCTATACCTCATATATTCTGGGGAAAGATTATCTCTACAAATGGTCAAAAAACTTTAAATTATGAAGTTCAAGCAAATCATAGATTAGTTGATGGTTATCAAATTTCTAAATTCCTTAACGAATTGCAAATTAATATCGATAAATTATAAAAATAGGAGGGCATATTTATGTATGAACCAAAAATGAAGTTGACGAAAGAACAACTCGATATTTTGAATGGAAAAGAAGGCGAAACAAAAGCTAAAATCATGGAAACCATCGTAAGATATGGCGATATCTTCGATGCTCCAAAACTTGTAAAAGTAACCCATGGTGAAGGACACCTTGTCACATCTTTCGGCTTATCGCTTTTAAAACCAGTCTATCGAGTTATGGATGAGATTATTAAAGCAAATCTTAAAGTTAAAGATGGATTTACAATGGATCCAAGACCACTCGATTTTGAAAATGTTCCTTATTCACCAATTGATAAATTAATTAATAAGAAAATTCTTTATGGTGCACAAGACCGTTATGAAGAACAACTTAAAAAAGTTGGTTTAATTAATAAAGACGCATTTACTTGCGCTTGCTACTTTAAAAGTGTCGGCAATATTCCAAAGAAAGGCGATATTCTTTCGTGGGCTGAAAGTAGCGCTGTCAACTATGCAAATAGTGTTTTAGGAGCTAGATGTAATCGTAACTCAGGTATGATTGATGTTATGGGTTCGATTTTAGGTTATGTTCCACTATTTGGTTTATTAACTGATGAAGGTCGTAAAGCTTCTTGGAAAATAATAATTAAAACAAGTAAGAAACCAGAACCACAAATCTTAGGAAGTGTTATTGGAATTAAGGTTATGGAAGACGTTCCTTATATTGTTGGGCTAGATAAATTCTTAGGAAAAGAATTAACAGATGATGTCTCTTCTTACTTAAAAGATATGGGCGCTGCTACCGCAAGTAATGGTGCCGTTGGTCTTTATCACGTTGAAAACTTAACTCCAGAAGCCAAAGAGTTAGGTACTAAACTACTTAAAAAAGACTATAAAGAATATGTTATCGATGATGCTGAAATGGATAGAATTTATAAATCTTATCCAGTTATGTGGAAACATAAAGATAAAGAAGGTCAACTTGCTTTTATTGGTTGCCCACACTTATCTTTAGCGCAACTTAATGGTTGGACTGATACTTTAGTTAATGCTTTAAAAGCAAGTGGTAAGAAAAAAGTTAATATTAAAACTGTTTTATGTACTGCTCCAAAAGTTAAAGAAGAATTTGTTAAGACACCAAAATACCAAGAATTACTTGGAACTGGTGCTACTTTAACTTGCATTTGTCCTTTAATGTATACTTCAAATCCATTAACTCATGGTCGTAGATTAATGACTTGTTCAAATAAATTAAGAACATATTCTTTAGCTAGATTCTATAAGACTGATGATCTTGTAGATAAGCTTTGTAAATAAGGAGGAAACGAAAATGACACAATTTAAAGGTCGAGTTCTCGCAAGTGGAACATATAAAGGAAAAGTTATTGTTTCACATCAAGGTGTAAATACCTTAGCTACTTTTCAAAGTTCAGTTTTAGCAGGCAAGAAGAAAGTTATTTGTTCTGATCAAAATAATAAAGATATCTATAATAAAAATCTCACTGGCATAGCTCTTGCTTTACCGCAAACCATTGGTTCCACTACTGGTGGAATGGTTTTACAAGTTGTTTGTTCAATGAAAATTAACCCCGCTTGTTTACTTTTTAGCGAAAGCATCGATAGTTTGGCTGCAGCTGGAGTCGTTTTAGCTAAAGTTTGGGAAAATAGTAATATCGTTGTTATCGATAGATTAGGTAAAAAATTCTTAGATACTATTAAGACTGATGAAGATATTGAAGTAAAAGAAGATGGCACAGTCATTTTACTTTAATAATCAAAACTAAAAACATGGGCATAAGCCCATACAAAAAAGGATTCCTTTGATGGAATCCTTTATTTTTTATATTAGTGAGAAAGTTACTTCTTAGTTTCTTCACGTTGAGAAACAACAATTTGATTGAATGGAACATTAACATTATTTTCGTTAAAAATAAGGAATAATTCACGATTCATATGACGGACTGCTCTAAAACGATC
>JBAYXD010000044.1:0-9676 GCA_041673725.1 Bacilli bacterium
TTATATTCATCATTAAAAGCACGACACATAACTTCTTTATCTCCACCATGAAAATTTTTAAGAACATCTTCTTTTATATTTTTAAAATCAATTAACATACTTTGCTCCTTAATTTGAACTACGTGCACCCATTGCTTTGTGAGGTAAATATAATTCATTTAAATATTCTACATCCTCTTTAGTTAATTTTAAATTTATTGCATTAACTGCATCATCTAGATATTTTTCTTTAGTAATACCAACAATCGTACTTGCAACTACTGGATTACTAAAAAGCCAAGATAAAGCAACTTCGGTTTGGGTAACATTATACTTTTTAGCAATTTCCATTTCGCGAAGAATAATTGGCATATCTTCATCTTTTGTAGAATCATATTTTTTACTAGCAATAAAGTCTAATTTACTACGTTCACTATTGCTATCCCAAGGTCGTGATAATCTTCCCGCTGCTAAAGATGAATATGGAGTTGAAGAAACTCCTTCTTCTTTAAGTAAAGGATATAGTTCTCTTTCATCTTCTCTATAGATCATATTGTAATGATTTTGCATAGAAACAAATTCATGATAACCATGCGCTCTAGCGCATTCTTGTAACCTTAAAAATTGATAAGCATACATGGCACTTGCACCAATATACCTTACTTTCCCTTCGTTTATTAATTCATTTAATGCTGACATTGTTTCTTCCACTGGAGTTTCATAATCATAGCGATGAATAATGAGTAAATCTATATAATCAACCCCAAGTCTTTTAAGCGAACCATTAACTTCTCTAATAATGGCATTATGAGATAAATGACCTTCATTAAAATAAACTTTAGTCGCAATGATTACATCTTTTCTTTTTGCATACTTTTTTAAAGCATTTCCTAAATATATTTCACTTGTGCCTTCGGCATAACAATTTGCTGTGTCAAAGAAGTTTATTCCTAAATCAAGAGCTCGCTTAACAATTTTATCAGTTCCTTCTTGATCTAAAATCCAAGCTTGATTGCCTTTTGTTTTATCACCAAAACTCATTCCACCAAGACAAATTTTAGAAACATACAAATCGGACTTTCCAAGTTTACTGTATTCCATAAATATTAATTCCTTTTCTATTCTATTTTAGTATCTATTACACTAATCTTGCAAACATCCCATTGAACATTTTTATGTTTTTAACTCTTTGTTCAATCATAAAAGAAAGCAAAACAAGATATATGTGGTGAAATATTTGATAAATTAAAGTGTAAATCGTTAAAAATTATTAGTAATTAAAAATCTTGTTCAAAAAATATAGATTGTTAGTTTCAACTAGTTTATTTCAAAACAATAATATTATGGTGAATCATGAAGTTAAATTAATGCCTACTTACTACAAGAATTTGCGAAATTTAAACTCATATTCCTTCGCTTGAATCAATTAAATATGACTTTTCGTTACTATTTTCTCTCAAATTCGAAATATTATTATAAAAAAATGTATTTTTTTGATTGCTAACCTATTAAAAATACAATTTTAATGTTTATGAAAATTTACTTTGCCCACCATTTTTATTAAGCAGATGAGTTACAAATTTACATTTTTCGCAAATCTTATATATTATTTGCGAATTTTTGTCTTAACAATTGATATTTTTTCGCAAATATTATATGATAATTGCGAAAGGGTAATATTTATGAGTACAAAATCTTTAGTCTATGATAGAATAAACAAATCTTCTTACAAGGCTTATACTTCAAGCGATTTTTTAGACTTAGATAATTACAAAAATGTCAGTAAAGCACTAGAAACTCTTGAAGATAATAACCTTATTCATCGTGCCAAACGTGGAATATATTATTTAGCTAAGCAAAACGAGTTGCTTGGAATTGCAGAACCACCAAACATCGATGAAATAGCAAGAGCAATTGCAAGACAATATAACTTCAACATTATCCCTTCCTCTAACTACGCATTGAATCTTATTGGAATTTCTACTCAAGTTCCTGCGTCTTATACTTACATTACAGATGGCCCATATAATGAATATCAAATTGGTAAAACCATTATTAAGTTTAAACACGCAACTTCTAAAGAGATTAATGGCTTAAGATATAAGAATTTAATTGCTATTCAAGCTATTAAATCACTTGGGAGAGATAATATCACAGATAAAATCAAATCTCAAATCGCTCATTTTCTTGATAATGAAGATATTTACGAATTACGACATAATAGCATCAAAATTACCGCATGGATATATGATTTATTAAAAGAAATCATAGGAGGAAATAACTAATGTTCAATGTTTCGAAGTTATCTAATAAAGACCGAGATTCTTTATTTTCTTCTTATGAATTCCAATATGGTGTGAACAAAGTAATTGTGGAAAAAGATTTTTGGGTCACATTCTTACTTGATTACTTGTTTCATAAATCTATATTTAAGGATTACTTTATTTTCAAAGGTGGGACAAGTTTATCAAAGTGTTATAGCTTAATTAATCGATTCTCGGAAGATATCGATTTAATATTGAAGTGGAATTATATAACTGAAGATAACCCAAATAATGAAAGATCAAATGCTAAGCAGCTAAAATATAATAAAAATATAAACAAATTGACCGCAACTTTTTTAAAAGAAAAATTCGTTCCAACATTAATCAATGATTTAAAGAATTTTATTACTGATGACTTTAAACTTGAAGTTGATCCAACCGAACCGCAAACTGTCAAATTCTCTTATCCTAGACTATACAATGCAAATGAGGCTGGAATATTACAATACATTAAACTAGAAATTGGGCCTTTAGCAGCTCTTACTCCCACTGAATTCACTACAATTTCTCCAATGATTGTAGATTTAAATCTTCCAATACTAACTCTGAAAGCCACTTCTATTGAAACAGTTAGTCCAATAAGAACATTTTGGGAAAAAGTCACAATATTGCATCAAGAAGCAAATAGACCAAAAAAATCCTTTATGCCATCTAGATATTCAAGACATTATTATGATGTATATTGCATCGGTCATTCTAAATATAAAGATTTAGCTATTAATAATTTAGATTTATTAAAGAAAGTTGCCATGTTTAAGAAGAAATTCTATCCTAGAAATTGGGCTAAATATGATGAAGCTTATCCTAACACTCTTAAACTACTTCCTCCATCCTATCGGTATCCAGATCTAAAATCAGATTACTTAAATATGAAGGAAATGATTTATAAAAATGCTCCTTCATTCGAAGAGGTAATGGATTATCTTAAAGAACTAGAAGAAGAGATAAATTCTAGGTAATATTATTACATAGTTGCATTCATATTTGTTTTTAATATTAAATCAATGTGTTGCAACTTTTTTATAACTTTAACCTACATCGTTCTTCTAAAGCATTTACAATAATCATTAAAGATAGAATTAAAAAAGTTAATCCTGATACAGTTGATACACTTTTTTAGAATCTAAGAACAAAAAAACATCGATTACATCGATGTTATTTTCATTTGGTGACCTGTACGGGATTCGAACCCATGAATGTATGCGTGAAAGGCATATGAGTTAAGCCACTTCTCCAACAGGCCGATTAAAATGGCGCTGACTATAGGGCTCGAACCTACAACCGATCGGTTAACAGCCGATTGCTCTACCATTGAGCTAAGTCAGCGCATGCGTTTTTAAACGCTTAAATAATATATCATAAAATACGACTTTAAATCAATATTAAAAGTGTATTTATTTAATCTTTGCTTCGATAACATCCATAAGAGCACCAACAGTCTTTAAATCTTTGATTTCATCACTCTCAAATTTAATTCCCAAACGATCCTCTAAATCAAGTAAAAATTCCATGACATCGAGACTATCTAGACCATAAGTATCAAGAGTTGCTTTACGATCAACTGTCTCAATCTTTAAACGTTCCTTAATCAAATCTTCAACAACTTTATTTTTATCTTCAGCCATATTTATTATCCTCACAATTCTTTCCTATTATATCAAATTCAAATAAAAAGAGCGATATAATATCGCTCCCTGTAGGCAACATGAATTTATGAAGTTTTTTAGTTTAGAATTTTAAGAGTTCTCCATCAAGAATAAGCTCATTACTTGCAGCAGTTCCTTCTTTTGGAATTGTTACATTCTCTACTTGCTCACTAATAGATTTAGAAGCATTAGTAAAAGCAGTAACAAGAGCTGTAGAAACGATACCAAAAACAGCAACAACCAAAACAATCCCTAATAATTGACCTTTAATCTCAGACATATTTAATTTTTCTCCTTTTTATTCATAAGCATTAATCACAGCAAATCTTTTAACTTTTAAATTAATTGTGCTATTGGAAATGACGATTGGTGAGTAATCTTTTTCCAATATGTAGCCATATAAATATCCCTCCTCATAGCTTTGCGCTAATTTATTTTCTTCGATTGGATAAGCATTAATTCCATAATTAGTTTTGTAATTAGTCTTAAGCTCATCGCTTAAATATCCATTTTTACTTATGTCATAAGTTACCTTAATTGAAAACGAATCTAAATCTGTATAAACGTATTGCATCATTACAAGATCTACCCCAAATAAAAACGCAATAAAGATAAAGAATATTCCAAGAATTGTTCCAAGCTTTGCGCTCATATAATTTCTCCAATTAAATTAACGATACCAAAAACAAGAATAACCATAATAAGTCCACTGCCAGCTAAACTTGTCGTAATATAGGAATCAAAACGTGAAATTCTTTTTTCGCTATTTTCTTCATTAATTCTTCTTTTAAAATTTTCGAATAAACTTGTAAATTGATTAATGTAATTTAAATTGTTCCCGTTATCAACCATCTCAAAAACACTAATCATAATTTCTTCTACAAGTTTGGTATTAAAGTTTGCGGCTAATCTTAAAAATGGCGTAATAGATTTATCATTATTAATTTCTGCAAGTAAACCTTCGATTAACGGCTTTAAACTATCACTAGCAAAATCAATAGTGTTGTTAAACGCTGAATAAACACTTTCTCCATTTGAGATATAGATTCTAAAGAAACTAAAATAATTAATAAAATCATTAATATTTCTTCGATTATTTTCTTCTTCTTTTGTTTTGTATCTAAATATAAATAGAAAAACAAAAATTAATAAAAGGAAGACCCCAAGCAATAAATAAATTGCTTTCTTTAAGAAAATAACAAGCGCAGCACTAATAAACAAAATCAAAACAAGACCAATGATGAAAATCATCATCTCGCGCTTATAACTAAGCCCTAAATCTTCAATTTTCTTTCTTATTTTTTTCATTTTTAATCTCCTCATTAATAAATCGTAAATCTAGGAAATGGCTAAGAATTAACCATAAACAAACTAAGAACACAAAGAAGAAAGCAAACAAACTATATGGAAAATAAGTCATGTTTTGAATTTGGACATAATAAGATCCTAAAAAGATACGCATAATGATTAAAATTAGAAAACAAAAGCCCCACATCAAACAAAATTGAAAGACCTTCTTATAAGATATAGATAAAAATTGGTTTAAATTTTCTTCAACAATTCTAGTATCAAAAATAAGTAAATGTGCACTATCAATAATATTTCCGCCTTCATATAAGTTTTGTTTTAATATCTTTAAGAAAGCTGAATATAAAGGCGATTGAAAATAGTTATCTAAATACATTACTTTTTCTTCATCACTAAGATGATTAATTGAATTAATTTGTTCAACCAAGCTATCACTAAAACTATTTGATAAAGAATCAAAGGTTGAATTAACTGATTTATTAATACTTATAGTAATGATGAAATTATTGATAAACGCGATACATTCGCGAGTTTTATTAATAATTAATTTATAAGTTCGGTATTTTCTTTCGTAAAATAGAAAGAAAAATGCAAGATAAAGCAAAAGCACTAAAATTGAAAAGATTAAATTATTAGACAAGTAATAAAATAATGCGCCAAATATTAAGCTAAGAATTGAATAAATTATACTTCTTTTAATCATTTTTAAATCCCCCTTTCAAAACGCCAAATTCATCATCAGATAAACCGAGTTCAATCTTTAATTGATATGGCAATAAACTATATTTATTTGGATATGAATAAAGCACATAAGTTTTGTTATCTATATTTGTCGCCACTTTCTCTACATATCTTTTAATCGTTCCATCCACACAAATTTCTTTTTTGACATGTATTAATAATTTAAAGTGATCAAAAACATCAATGATTGTTTCATCATATTTTAAATTTGGATTTTTAATCATGCACATTCTTGTCATACGCGAATAATCAAACTCAATATCTTTTGAATGGATGGTAGAAATTGTTGGATGACCAGTCATTGCGCTATTAAGTAAAGATAGCATTTCGCCACCACGCGCTTCGCTTACAATAATCCAATCAGGATTAACTCTAAGAGCATTTTTGATTAAGCCATCGAAATCTAAATTAATTCCATTATTTAATAACCAAGTTTGGCTATCGATATTTTCTAAAAAGTAATCTGTTTCAAGTTCATCAACATTATCAATAATTAAAATACGAGTATTTGGTCTAAATAATGATATTAAAAACTTTTGAAGTTCAGTTTTTCCACTTCCAGTAACGCCACTAATAACGATAGATTCTTTCTTTTGAATAAATACTTTTACTAAATCTAAAACTTTAGTTGGAATAAATGAACCATCATTTATAATTCTTAATTTCTCAAAACCAATACGAATCGAGAAGTTAATTGCTTTTTCTCTATCTTTTCGACTAATCGCATAATGAGTGGCATTAATTCTATATCGTCCACAACTAACATCTAATATAGGGTTAGAGTAACTAAATAAGGAATCACTTAAGTTAGAAATTTGCCGAACAAAATCATAAGCTTCTTTTGGTGAAATAGATATTTCACTCTTGTTTCTACCTTTTAAATTATCTTGATAAAATAGGTCTTTCCCATTATAAGAAATATCAGTTATATTTGAGTTCTTAATTAATGGAGATAAGAAGCCATTTTCAATATAAGAAATTAAATTAGAATTCATCTTTTATTACTCCTTTTTGGTTAATCGAAACCCTGACATAAGTATCAATATTAAAGGTCACAAAATAGTTACAATTAAAATGAATTTGGATGTTTTTAATTTCGTCACTTAAATCTATATAATAATTAGTTTTATCATCAACGATTTCTTCCTTATATGGGAAGAAATCTATAAGATATTTGTCACATGAATTTTTAAGCGATTTTATTAAATAATTATTCACGTTTTCTTCAACTCTATATAAATCGAAATGAGGATCAATTTCTTCGTTTCGATTAATAGGAATTACCGCATCATTAAATAAACTTAAGGGAATATTTACGATTGTTCTTCTTATATACATTCCTTTAGTTCCAACAAAGAATGAAGAACATATAGTTAGAAAAATAACGTTGATAAAATAGAAGATTGTTATGCTCATGGAATAAGTACCTCATTTGACGCACTATTGTCTTTTACTTTATTTAAATCCATTGAAGGATAGTAATAATCTTCAATATAAGTCTTGTCAAAAGTGATTTTAAAGTTCCACTTAATAACTACTGAATTACTACCATATCCATTAATTATTAGTGAACAATCTAGATAATCATAGATTTTATCCTTTTCTCTAGGGAGATAAAAATTGGTCACTTCATAGAGGTCACTACTTGTTTTGGAAGCTCTCATATTCATACTATAAGGATCTAAATATAGATTTTTATCTCCCCCATTTCTTATTGATTTATAGTCTAGTTTATAAACATTCTCTATCCCCGTTTCGCTCGGGACTAACAAAAAATAATCTTCGTTATTTTGGGTTTTTGTGATTACATCATCGAAACTTCCATTATTGTTTTTAATGACAAATTTTACGTCTGTTACTAGAGGCGTTCCACCACATTCTAAAGTAAAATTACTTGGTTTAATTCTAAAGTAAATTAGTTCATTAATTGTAGAGTTAAATTCTCTAAAAGTTAACGAATCATAATAGATAGTTCCAGTCTTTAAATCACCATCATATTCTATATAATACGGAAGCCTTATTTCAGCACTTGATGCACGTACCTCTGTCATATAATTTGTTAAGTAAAAATTGATTCTTTGACGGCTTACAATTGTCCCTTGAATCATGCTCTTACTATAGTCAATTACATTGATTCTAAAATCAAAACTAACATAAGGTCTTTCAAGGGTATCTGCCTCTAACGTAAAATCAATATTTTCGGTCATATTTTCAACCGCAAATCCGGTATCATAATAGTTTTCATAAATATCAATATCGTCACCTGACGAATCCGAATAACTTAATGAGATATCATAAGTATAGAAATTATCATAAATTACATAACTTAAATGATAATCTTGGCTGGCTTCTTGCCCAATATAACCAAAAGCAAAATCATTAACTTTAAATAAACCTTGCGTATATTTAACTTTATACTCATTTACTTGAGTCTTGCTCCCATAATAAGGTTTATAGACAAGATTTTGATTCCGATCTATTAAACTATTACCCATTGATAACGTAAATAAACTTGCTAATAAAACTAATTTAATAATCATAATTACCTCCACTCACTAGGTAATGGGAGGGAATTATGAAATATTATGATTTATTTTTAAAATTTTTTTGTTTATAGTAAATATATGATTATATTAGTAGGTGCATCAGCCAGTGGAAAAACTGCAATTTGTAAAGAACTCATCGAGACTTATGGTTTTTGTAAGTTTGTTACAACAACCACTAGAGACATGCGAATAAATGAAGTACAAAATGTTGATTATCATTTTGTAACTAAAGAAGAATTTAATAATAAAATCAAAAATGATGAATTCATTGAGTACGTTACTTACGCTAATAATTATTATGGTAGCGAGAAAAAAGAGATTGGTGATAAAAAAGTTATTATCCTTGAACCTCTTGGTCTATTAAGTTACCTTAAGATGCATGATAAAAGAATCGTTACTTTCTATATAGAATGTAAGGAAGATGTTCGTAAAAAACGCATGGAAGAAAGAAAAGACAATCCTCTAGATATAGAAAAACGACTCGAAAACGATAAACTCGTCTTCACAAAAGACATTGAAAACGAAGTAGACTTCGTAATTGATTCTTCAAGCTTATCCATAAAAGAACTTGCTGATACTATCTATTTTCTCTATTTAAGTAAAATAAAATCCTAACTTAGGATTTTATTTTTTGATGTTTTTAACGTGGACTCTTAACTTTTCAATCGTATTATTATCATCAACGGCAATAACTGTCATCATTAAATTTTTAAATTGGATAACATCATTAATTTTTGCAAATCTATCATCTAATAGCTCGATACAAAAGCCACCAATTGTTACGTAATCTGTATCAATCGAGTCTGGATCTATATTAAATGTTTCAAAGAAATCCGTTAAATTCATCATTCCATCAACGATATAGGTATTTTTACCAATTTGGTTGATTGGTTCATCAACATCATCTTCTTCATCCCAGATTTCACCAACAATTTCTTCGAGAATATCTTCCATGGTTACGATTCCTTCAACTCCACCATATTCATCAAGGACAATTGCAAAATGGGTCTTAGAGCGTTTAAAAGCTTGTAAGATATCATTAATCTCGGTAGATCTTGGGAATCTTAAAGGTTGTTTTAAGATTTCATTAATCATCACGTCAGTTTTATTAATAAGTTTTAGTCTAATTAAA
>JBAYXD010000045.1:0-9604 GCA_041673725.1 Bacilli bacterium
TTCCTCCTTACATGTTGTAAACAATTTGAAAAGGAGAATATTCATAAACGAATTAAATCTTCTTTTCAATATTACTGACTAAATAATACAATGTAAGCCCTTACATTTCAAGAATAATTTACAATTTTCTTACATTTGTAAGCAAATTCTAATGAAGCATATATGCAAAAAAATAGTATTAATCGAAACAAATACTATTTTTTAATTAAATTATAAATATTAAAATTGTAAACAATATTAAAAATGAATTGTAAAGGAACTTCCCTCTCCAACTTTACTTTCTACATCAATTCTAAACTTATAATAATCAACTACTCTCTTCACAATTGATAGACCAATACCACTTGAATCGTTATCTCTACTACGACCTTTATCAGCCATATAAAATCTATCAAAAATTAAAGGAAGGTCTTTCGCATTAATGCCAATGCCTGTGTCTTTTATGCATAATGTCTTTTCTTTCTTATCAACAGTAATTTCTATTGAACCATTAACCTTATTATATTTAATAGCATTAATTAAAAGATTTCGAATAAGCTTATCTAAATCATCATGGTTAATTCTGACAATCATCTTGTCTAAATGCTTTTTAACTTTAATCTTCTTTTGCTTTAGTTCATAACTTAAAGAATCTAAAATTGTATTAACATATTTGCTTACATCGTGATCGCTAACACTTATTGCATTAACCATCGTACTATTTTCAAGCATATACTTAACAATTTCTCTCATTCTTTGCGCTTCTTCAAGAGTTCTAGTATTTGCATCATCTAAATCTTTTTTACTGCTAATAATGCCTTCTTTAATTAATTCTTGGTAGCCAAGAATTGATGTTAAAGGACTCTTTAATTCATGAGAAGTATTTGCAAAGAATTCTTTTTGTATTTCATCAGCTCGTTTTTGTGAGGTGATATCGTAAATAAATACGAGACAACCATTATGATATTTCCCTTTTGTCCAAGGATAATTGATAGTTTCAAAATCAAACATATAATCTTTCCCATCAATATTTTGATCAAAATGAGGGAAACTTGCCTTCTTAACTGTATTTACAATGCCTTCACAAACTTTTGGATTAAAATTTAGCTCATCAATCTTAGCGTTTATAATTTTTGATTTATCAACGGATAATAAATTTTCAGCACTATCATTAATTAAAATTATTCTCAAATCACCATCAACAACCATGATTCCTTGCGATAAAGAGTTAATAATAAAATCTAGTTTTTGTTTTGATTCAATACTTTCTTCAAGTTGACGCTTAAATTCAATACCTACTTCGTCAATAGAATCACTAAGAACTTTGATATCATCTTCCTTTTTCTTATTATCTGGTTTCTTATTAACAATGCCTTGTAATCTAACAGTTGCAAGTTTAAGAGGTTCAATTGATTTCTTGAAATTAAAGAACGAATATGCAATAAACAATATATCAAGTAAAGAGAAACCCATTAAAGCAAAATATAAAGTATAGGTCGAGGCTTTTTGTGCTTGTGATCTTGGAAAACCTACACGAATATATAGCTCACTATCAGTATCATAAATCACGTGATACATCATTTCAGTTCCAATTGTATCGCTATAAGAAAAATAAGTTTTATCAATATTGTTTGTGATTTCGGCAAAGCCACCTTCTACTTGTGGAAAAGGACGAGTATCGGCAATTGGAAAATCATTATTCTTTTCATAAATTGATACTCTTAAGTCATCAATCAATGAAAATTCAATGATGACATCATCAGCATTTCGTTCACTAATAAGTTCGCTGCTAACTTGCTTACTATAACTTTCAAGGGTTACGGCAGTGCTATTCTCGTTCATATTAAGAACAGTAATAAAAGATGCGAGGAATATAATTACACTCAACACCATAAAAATGATATTTTGAAAAATCGTCCTTTTTTTATCCATTATTTCATTTTATAACCTACACCATATATAGATTCGATAATATTTTGTTTTTCATCACCAATTTTTTTACGAATATCTTTAATGTGCATATCTAAAGCTCTTGATTGTGGCCCAGCATTGGTTAATTGGCTTCTTTCCACTACTTTGCCTTCGTTTTTCGCTAATATTTCAAGAATATCTAATTCTTTTTTAGTTAAAGAAATCTCTTTATCATCTTTATATAAAACATGATTTCCTAAATCAAGTCTAATATTTCCAGCTTTTATTTCACCGTTTTTATTAAATCTACGATATTTTGAATTAACTCTAGAAATTAGCTCCATAACATCAAATGGTTTTTCAATATAATCATCTGCGCCTAAATCTAAACCATCAACTTTATCGATAACTAAACGATTCGCACTAATGATAATAATCTCAATATCATTGTTATTTTTATTGCTTCTGATTTGAGTTAAAATTTCTTTCCCTTGAATGCCAGGAAGCATCATATCAAGGAGAATCATATTTGGCTTATTATTCTTAAAAAACTTTAAGAAACTTTCACCATCATAAAAAGTCTCAACACGATAACCTTGTTTAGATAATGAAAGGTTAATTATGTGAGCAATATCTTTGTCATCTTCAATCGAACAAATTAAATAATCATTCATATATAAGAATTATATCTTGAAATTAATCAAAATTGTAATGAATTATTTACAATTTATAAATATAATAGGAATTATGAATAGAAAAATAGTTTGTTCATTAACTTTTTTAACTCTTGCCTTCACTCTTATTTCTCTTTCTTCATGCAGCACAACTAGCGATGATTATGTAAAGAATGTAATTGATGAAGCTCAAAAAATGTCTCGAGAAGATTTATATAAGAAGGCTATGGAAGAACTTGAAGGGAAAACCATGTATTTTATTGGTAATTCTTCACGTTTAACTACTGCTAAAGAATATTTTATAAATTACCTAAAAGGTAATAAATTTAACGAAACAACTAAAGAATTTGAAGCTTCTACTGAAGTTCAAAGCGAATTTAAATATTTTAATCCAAACTTTGATGGTACGATTGAATTTAATCAACCAATAAATAATAAAATATTCTCGTTTGTATCGAGTGATATTCGTAGTTCTTCACATAAGATTTCAATGGTTTTAATTCAAGATGGAAACCAAATTCAATCGAAAATGATTAATACTAATTATTTACTAAATTATGTTCCAAAAGATTGGGAAGGTGCTTATCAAACAAATGGCAATCCATTTGCTCTTCAATCTCTTAATAAAGTTTTTGAATTTAATAACCAAGGAACAAAAGAATACAAAAATGTTTGGGATTTTGTAAACGAAAACTCGAAATTCTATTTTATGAATATTCAAAGTGAACCTGTTGGCAAGAATTTCTTTTACATGTTAACCAATGAACATTATTCATCCATTATGGAAGATGCATTTAATAAATATACTGGTGACGATAAGGCTTCAATTCAAGAAGATATCGATAGTTTATCTTCAGAAGTTATTGGTTTAGGTCTAGAAAATGAAAATGCTAAATATTCATTAGCATTCATTAAAAGATTTAAACATCAAGCTGATACACGTACATATTTAGATGATGCTCCTATTTGTAATCATCTAGCAACTAAGGATTCTACCAATGAATCAGGACTTTTGGTTTATTCTAAGTTAAGAAATATACGTGAAAATGATGAGGGTATATCAAGTAAAAATATTACAATTGCAGCATATCAAGATGGTTATATAGGAATTGGTGGGTACATGTACAAACATTATCTACAAATTCTCAAAACTTCTCCATTCCCATGGACCTCATGTGCATTAATTGATTTTATCTCCACCACTCAATATGGTTTTAAACCTTGGGGCAAAGATATTGGTGGATATTGTTCCGATACCAAAACTAATACTGACCATAGTAAAGATGGCTACGTTGATGGCGTTAGTGTTTACGATTGTAAAAACGATCGTGGTTATGATTGGTGGATTAATCAAGAAAATGGCGGAAAACTGGTAATTGAAGAACCTGCCTATTGTGCAAAGGTTGACTATTTACTTGGTGCATGGGTTGATGCCATATAAAAGAACTTAGCAAAATAATTTATCTCAAATAAAAAGTCCGCAAATCATTATGTTGATTTACGGATTATTTTTATTACTTATTCTTTTTAAACAAGCAATGATGCTTCTTTTCTTGAACAGGTTTTTCTTCAACCTTAACATCTTCAGGTTTCACAATTTCTTTTGGAATGATGTGGCAATCTTTTGGATCAAAATCAAGAGCAACATTATCATCAACATTATAAATCTTCTTACCTTTTGGATTATATTCAGTAATCTTAACTAAAGTAGTTCCGACCATAATGTGATAAAGCTGATAGGAACCCATAAAAGTTGAAACAACAACTTTGCCTTTTAATTCCCCATCATCAGCAAGATGTAATGACTCTGGACGAATAACTAAACGAACATCATCACCAACCTTACCTTCACCTGAATAAACAGGAATCTTAACACCATAAACTTCGGTAATAATCTTATCTTTTTGTTTTTCAACAACCTTAGCATCAAGGAAATTAACTTCACCAATGAAGTCAGCAACAAATTCATTCTTTGGTTGATAATAAATTTCTTTTGGTGTTCCTACTTGAGCAACAACACCCTTATTCATAATAATAATTTGATCACTTATTGCCATAGCTTCAGCTTGATCATGAGTAACATAAATTGCTGTAATACCAATTTGTTGTTGAATACGACGAATTTCTGTACGCATTGAGACACGAAGTTTAGCATCAAGATTACTTAGTGGTTCATCAAATAATAAGACTCCAGGCTTAACAACAAGAGCTCTCGCTAATGCGACACGTTGTTGTTGACCACCACTAAGTTGGTTAGTCATACGATCTTCCATTCCATCAAGTTGAACAAGTTTTAAAATATCTAAAACTCTCTTATGAATTTCATCTTTTGGAATATGTCTAATCTTTAAACCATAAGCAACATTATCATAAACATTATAATGAGGTAACAAAGCGTAACTTTGGAAAACCATTGCGGTATCACGTTTATTTGGTGGTAACTCATTAATTTTCTCTTCACCTAAATAAATTTCGCCTTCATCTGGTGATTCAAAGCCAGCAACCATTCTTAAAGTTGTAGTTTTTCCACAACCAGAAGGTCCAAGTAAAGTAACAAAACTTCCTGGTTTAATATTGACTGATAAATCTTTTACTGCATAGAACTCTTTCTTAGTTTTTGGATCAACATAAATTTTTGAAATATGTTCGAGTCTTACACCTTTTTTATCTTTAACTTCACTATTTTTATTCTTTTTATTTTCATTCATAAATCTTAAGCCTCCTCTTTAAGTTTGGTTCCTCGACCAATTAACTTCATAACTAAATTCATAATACCAACAGCTAAACTTGCGATAATAATAAGCATTGTTGCGTAAGCGGTTGCGGTACAATAATCGCCTTTTCCTGCAAACTCATTAATTTGACATGTAACAAGTTGAAGTTCAGGAGTAACAAGCATAATGACTGCACTAATTGCTGTAATAGAACGAACAAATGAAGTAACAAGTGAGGAGAAGAATGAATCACTAATTAATGGAAGAGTAACCGTACCAAATACATGGAAACTATTACCACCTAAATCATAAGCCGATTCTTCAATAGACTTATCAATTTGCCTTAAGGCACTCACACCACTTCTAACACCAACTGGCAATGAACGAACGATAAAGACAATGATAATAATCCACATCGTGTTATAAATTTGTTGGAGGAATCCAGTATGGAATACACCTTGGACATACCCACGAATAAATCCAACACCAAGAATAGTTCCTGGAACTGCCATGGCAAGCATCGAAACAAATTCAATTGCTCCTTTTCCATGGAATTTCTTTTTAACAATAATATAGGCGATAATCATCGACATAATTGCTGTAATTGGTGCCGCTATTGCTGACATCGTCAGTGTCGGACCAAAGGCAGACATACCTCCATCTTTAAATATTGTCTCATAATGTTTCCAAGTGAAACTATAGTTAACAAGATTTTTCCAGAATGAACAACAAATAACTAAAACATATAAACTAATAACAAATATTGAAATTAATAAACAAATTATCGTTAATGGAATTGTTACACTCTTATCGGTGATAAGCATTCTTTGACGAGTTGCTTTTCCTGATAAAGTCGAAACAGTCTTTCTTTCAAGAGCATACTTTTGAACAATGAAAATTGACATTGAAATAAGTAATAATATGCAAGACATTGCTGCTGCTTGATATTGAGCATCAGGACCATTACTACCCATAATTTGGTTATAAATACAAGTAGACATAGTTTCTAGTGATCCACCAATAATCATTGGGTTAGCAAAATCTGCAACTGACTCAACAAAGGTAACTAAGAATGCATTTCCAATTCCAGGAAGCATTAAAGGCAAAGTAACTGTTGTAAAAACTTTCCATCTTCCAGCACCCATATCTCTAGCTGCTTCTTCAAGTGAAGGATCAATATTTTTAAGTAATCCTTTAAGCATCAAGTATGCAACTGGGAAAAAAGTAACAATTTCAACCATGATAATTCCAGGGAATCCATAGAATGCATGTTGTGCATCAATGATGTGTAATAAATCGTGCGTGATAAATCCAGTATCACCAAAAAGCAATATCAAAGATATTGATATAACAAAAGGTGGCGATACAACGGGTAAAAATGAAACTATTTTAAACAAAATTCTTAAAAATTTTGTTTTTAATTTCACATAAACATCAACATAAGCAAAAAGTAATCCTAGGATTGCGGCTCCAACACCAACTGCTAACCCAATGATAATAGAATTTTCCATCGCTTTTAAGAAACCGCTATAGGCACTAAAGACATACGCAAAAGATGAGAAAGTAAAACTTTCAGTTGAGCTTGCAAATCCATCTTTAAGCAATATTACTAGTGGATAGACAATAAAAAGTGTAAAGAAAATTATTAAGAAGAAGATTACAAAAACCATAAATGGATCAGAAAAAAACTTTTTTCGATCCAATGATTTGGCTTGAACACTACTTGCCATAATGACCTCCATTTCTTTAAAAGGGGGAATTTCTCCCCCTTTAACAAAGCTAATTAAAAACTTAGATTAAGCAGTCTTGAAACGATCATCTTGATTAACGTTCTTTAAGAAGTCTTGAACGTAATTTGTAGTATTAGTTTTAGCATCATCGAAATCATAATCGATTGTCTTAATTGTGCTTAAACCAGCATTAATAGCGACTTGTGGTTGTTTTGCATCATCAAGAACGAGGAATTGATAGGAACCATTATTTGCACCCATCTCAACACATTCTGGTGATAAAGCAAATTCTTCGAATGCTTTGGCAATATTTGGATGTTTTGCACCCTTTAAGATAGCTGTAGCACCGACTTCAAATGCAGTTCCACTACTTGGAGAAACAATACCGATTTCTTGATCATAACCTTGATCAACCATTTGATAAATTGCATCATGTAAGAAACCAATACCAATAACACATTCACCTTTTCCTACTTGTTTAGAAGCACCAGAACCTGACTTTGTATATTCAACAGTATTTGCATCAAGTTTCTTAAAGTATTCCATAGCAGCAGTATCATCATACTTTCCACCAACTTTCTTACCAGCAGCTTTCATTTGTACAACTGTGTTAATAACAAGTTTAGCGGTACCAGCTGTTGAAGGATTACTCCAGGTAATCTTTCCTTTATACTCATCTTTAATTAAATCATCCCAATCTTGTGGGACATCAAGATTTAATTCACTGACTCTCTTCTTGTTATACATGAAACCTAAAATACCTTTATAAATTCCATGCCAATAGTGATCGCTATCTTTGAAATATGATTCTTTAATGTGGCTTGCACGTTGAGCTTCATATTTTTCAAGTAAATTAGCAGTCTTTAATGCATTATAAGGATCAGTAGTTCCACCAAAGAGGACATCAGCTGATGGATTTCCATTTTCTTCCTTAATCTTAGTTTCAATTTCGCCACTACTTAAACGAATGTAGTTGCAAGTGACACCAAACTTCTTAGCAAAAGCAGCAGTAACAGCCTTTAAATAAGGCTCTTCACAACCACCATAAACTGTTAACTTCTTATCTGATTCAAAGGTGCTGGTATCAATACTATAACCAGAAGCATCCTTATAAATCGTATCAGTAATATCGCCACCATCATCGGTATTGGTATTACCACAAGCAGTAAGACTCATTGCCATCAACATCGCAGCACTTAACATCATTAAACGTGAAACATGTTTCATAAATTCCCTCCTTAACATGTTTAAACAAAAAACGATAAATTGTCTATCATTAATGTTTGAAATCTATTTTCAATTATAAATTGTAAGCCCTTACATTGCAATATAAACTTTACATTTTATTTACAATTAAACAAAAAGCATACATGCTAAAAAAGAATTCTTTCGATATAATATATTATTTATTATTTCAGCATCAATTCTAAAATCTTATCAAAATCAGTAGATTGTTTATATTTATTTACATTTTCAGGTTTAATCCAAAGCATTTTACCTTCGTTTGACGAAATAAGTTCACCACTATAATCCTTGGTTTTATATAGGATAGCTAAATGTCTTATATGATCTTTAATAATATTCCACTCATAAACACCAACAAATTCAAGATTTTTAAGCTCTAGTCCTGTTTCTTCTTTCATTTCGCGAATACAAGACTCTTCAAGAGATTCATTATATTCAACATGTCCACCAGGGAAATTAATTCCTGGCCAATCTTTAGAAACTCTATCTTGAACAAGAATGTTGCCATTATTGTCATAAACCATACACATATTGGTTAAAATAATTTTATTTTCCATAAATTTTCTTCTCTCTATATAAAAAGGTATAGCTCAACGCTATACCTATATTATACTATAAAACTACTACTTCTTAGCTTTGCCTTGATTAGCAACAGCATTCATTGCAGCTTTGATAGCTTCTTGATCGCCTAAATATTTCTTTGAAATGACATTAAATTTTTCATCTAACTCATAAACTAGGGGGACACCAGTAGGAATATTTAAACTAACAATATCGTTATCACTAATGTGTTCAAGATATTTAACTAAAGCTCTTAAACTATTACCATGAGCAGCAATAACAACTCTCTTTCCAGCTTTAATTTGTGGTTTAATTGTTTCTTCGAAATAAGGAACAACTCTTTCAACCGTATCTTTTAAACATTCAGTACGTGGTAAAAGTTTCTTATCAACATCTCTATAAGGAGCTTGTAACGCTGGATTACGTGGATCATCTTCAGCAACGGCTGGAGCTGGAACATCATAGCTCCGTCTCCAAACTTTAACTTGTTCATCACCATATTTAGCAGCAGTATCAGCTTTATTTAATCCTTGAAGAGCACCATAATGCTTCTCATTTAATTTCCATGATTTATATACTGGAATAAACTCTTCTTCCATACCTTCAAGAACATAATTTAGAGTATGAATAGCACGTCTTAAGTATGAAGTATAGGCAATATCAAAATGATAACCATCTTTCTTTAAGAGTAAGCCTGCTTGTTTCGCTTCTTCTACACCTTTATTGCTTAAATCAACATCAGTCCAACCAGTAAATAAATTTAATTTATTCCATTCTGCTTCGCCGTGTC
>JBAYXD010000046.1:0-9532 GCA_041673725.1 Bacilli bacterium
AAGCGCAAGCTCACAATTGCTTGCAACAGGCGATGCATTAATGCAAAAGTATGGTTCAATGATTCTTCCTATTGTCTTATCAGCAACAATTGTCTATGAACTTGCTGGTCCAGTTATTACAAAGGTGGCTTTAACTAAAGCTGGCGAGATTGATAAATCTGAGTTTGAAAAGACGACAGGAAATACGCCAACGGCTAGTAAATAAGCGTTTTGAAAATTGGTAGCGTTTTCATTTGACAATCATTTTAATGTAGTATATAGTTCTAGTTGTCATAAAGAGTAAGGATTAGAGGCAAGCTCATGAGTCCTTCGGCAACCTGAATGATTTATACTTTGTTTGTTGGTGCCAATGCTTGATAGATGACATTTAGATACTTGTGTCGCCAGTGAAACACTCTGGACAAGGCTAACTTAGAGAAGAGAAGACTTTAGTAGCAGAAGTTTTTAATTCAAAATAAATGTTGGAGAGTTCGCTTTCCAACTTTTTTTATACTTAAAAAAAGAAGTTCAATTGAGAACTTCTTAATTTATATACAACGCATCAGGTATTTTTTTAAACGGATCTTTTTTATCTATATGATTATAGAATAAGATTCCTTTAAGATGATCTAGTTCATGTTGAAAGACGATAGATTCATAACCAGTAAAGGTATGAGTTTCATCTTTATTTGTTAAAACATTAAAGGCTTTAAATGTTATTTTATATGGACGATGAACGTAACCTGGGTGTTCTTTATCAACAGATAAGCAACCTTCTCCGCTTTCAAGAGCACAATAACGGACTGATTCACTAATAATTACAGGGTTAATAAAAGCGTATTGATGAACTTTTTCATTTTCATCTAAATAATATATAGCTAAAAAATCTTGATTAACGCCAATTTGTGGCGCACTTAATCCAACGCCTGCTCGAACTTGGTTCTTTTCAGACCATTCCGCATTTTGTGAATTTTTTAAGTATTCAATCATATCCAAAAGAGTCTTTTTTAATTCATCAGTATAAGGCATATTTACAGGAACAGAGCGTTCATGTAAGCTTCTTTTGTTATCTTTTACAATTTTAAAAATTTCCATCTTTTGTATTATATCATGTTATTTTCATTATTCATTAAATATGAATATTTTTAGAAGATTATAAACTTGTATATGTTAAAATAATAATCGTGAATGAAAAGTTATTATTAGATTTAATTAATTTGCAAAAAGAAATTAAAAATACTGAAGAATATAAAGATGTTTTGCTTAAGAATTCTTTATTAGAAAACTCTGATGAAGTTAAACTTTTGTCATATAAAAAAGATATGGCTATTGTTGAATATGAAGATACTTTAAAGCATTATAATAAGAATAGTAATGAAGTATTGAGTGCTGAAAAAGTAATGGCGAAAAGTATTTATGAATTAAATAATCACAAATTAGTTAAGGAATACAATGCTTCGTTTGCTAAATTAAATAATGTTTATGAAGAAATAAATCAAGAATTATTTTCTTTTTATAAAGGAGTTAAAAAATGATAAGAATTATTGGTGGAATTTATCGTCATCGTTTAATTGATCAACCATCATTAGAAACAACTAGATGTACAAAAGATATCGCAAAAGAAGGGTTATTTAATTCTCTTGGCGATATAAGCAATAAATCATTTTTAGATTTATTTAGTGGTAGTGGTTCGATTGGAATTGAAGCTTATTCAAGAGGAGCAAAACCAGTTTATCTTAATGATAATGATCGTGAAGTTAAACGAACTATTATGCGTAACTTAATGGCATTAGGCATAAGCGACATTGAAGTAACTTGCTTAAATGATAAAGATTGCATAAAGGCAATTGGTCAAAAAAGTATTAAATTCGATTATGTTTTTCTTGATCCTCCATATAAGTTTAAAGTTACTAATGATTATTTAGAAAACATGATAAAACTTAATGTCGCAGATATGCATACTTGCTTTATTATTGAGTCAGATACCAAACTAGATACAAACGATTTTTCTATGTATAATATTAAAGAACTTAAATATGGCAAGTCGCTTATGAGTATTCTTAAGAGAAAGGCATAAATATGAAAATTGCAGTATATCCAGGAAGTTTTGATCCAATTACCATTGGTCATATTGATATTATTAAACGTGCTTCGAAGATATTTGATAAAGTTATTGTCTTGGTTGCTAAAAATCCTACTAAGAAATATCATAATTCCTTAGAAGATCGTATCGCTATGGTTAAAGAAGCAGTTAAAGATTTTAAGAGCGTTGAAGTTGATTCAGATGATGGATTAACTGTTAAATATGCTAAAAAAGTTGGCGCTCAAGCTTTAATTAGAGGAATTCGTGTTGTTGGTGATTTTGAATATGAATGGCAACTTGCTTCAGCGAACGAATATATTGATCCAAGCATTGAGATTGTCTTTTTTATGGCACACAACAAGACATCCTTTATTTCATCATCAACAATTAATGAAATGTTTGAAAATGGTATTGATATTAGCGAGCTCGTTCCACCAATAGTTGTGAAGTATTATAGTAAGAAAAAGTAGTTAATTAATCCACTAAAAAAGCTCACCAAATTTGGTGAGCTTTTGTTTTGAGTTTAGTTACTTCTTAATTTTGAAATCATTAATCCCATACCAAGCTTGAGCTAAGAAATTAGCACGAGTGACTTCGTTAGTATCATAGGTTGTTGGTACTTCAAAGAAAACGGTATTTGCAATATAATTCCAGTTTGTTCCATTACTTGATGGGTTATCCGTTAAATCGAAAAGAACAACACATGGAACATGAACGCTATCGACACTCTTTAAGAAGTTTTCAATATAACCTTTTAAAGTTGATTTAGCGCTTGTTTCAAGATTGTTGTAATAGGTGTTTGTAGTGCCAAACTTAATCATATCTTCAAACATAGTGGAGTGATCATCAAGGATGTATTCAAATGCTTTTTTATTAACATAATAATCAGCATTATCACCCATATCTTGATCACAAATAATTGAATAAGCTTTATAAGGTTCGGTTGTGTCACCTAATTTATAAGTGCCATCCCAGTTATCTCTTAATTGAATAAGAGCATCACTGATATTTTCACAATATTCACAATTTGATTGAGCAAATACAAGGAAGAATTTTTCACCATAAGTGGTTTTAAAACTATTTAAATCATCAACAGTGTATTTGGTATTTCCGTTTTTATAGCCTTGAGCTTTTGCATAACTAGTGAAGAATTGATCAGCTTCACTTTTTCCATTATATGCATCATCAAGACTTAAATTAATGTCATCATAATAATCAAGTCCATCATCGCTTTCGCTAGTTGCATTTTGAATAGCTTTAGTGATAGAAGGAATGGAGAAAATAACCGCAAAAATTACACCAACGATAAGTAAAGGTTGGACCCAAGCAGTTTCCTTAATCCATCTCCAGATTGCTACAAATGGAGTAGCAAGTTTTTTTAAAATATTCATTTAACATCCTCCGTCAATCTATACGCTTTAAAAATATACCATTTTAGAGTGCTTTTATCAACTTTAAATTACATTTAAAGTCTAGCATTATTATATACGTTTCTATTGTTTCTCGGTAGAAATATTAAATCCTTTGTTGTATAGTTTATCTAAATTATGTATAAACTTGAAAGAGATAAGCAAAAAGTAGTCAATTATTTATATGACCACCCTATTCAAAAAAATACCCTCGAGATTATTAAGGTAACTATAATTACTCTCGTCAGTTCTTTTGTTTTTGCTCTTGGATTCAATAGTTTTACTAACCCAAACTTCTCAGCAATTGGTGGAGCTGATACAGTTGCAATTCATCAGTTAGCAAGTTGTGGGGCTTCTGGTTTATCACAATCACTTTTAATTATTTTAAAATTATTTAATATTGAATGGTTAGCTAATGAAAATAATGCAAATATTGTTTATTGGATGCTTTATTTTGCAGTTAATATTCCATTACTTATCTTAGCTTGGTGCAAAATTGGTAAGAGATTTTGTATTTTTACAGCCTTAAATGTTGCTTCAGCTTCTTTCTTTGGTATGATTTTAAAAAGTAGTGATCCAAACTTCTTTGTTAATCAACTTTCAGCATTATTTGTGGCTCAACCTTTAGCCAGAGCATTATTTGCTGGTGTGTTAACTGGAGTATCTAGTGGACTAGCATATGTTATAGAAACAAGTGCTGGTGGAGCAGATATATTGAGTTACTATATTAGTGAAAGAAAATCAATTTTAGTTGGCAAATATAGTTTAATGATTAATGTTTGTATTGTTGCTTTATTTAGTTTATTAAGTATTATCCCTGAAAATGAGATGTATCATTCATCAAGTGTTACTCCCGCGATTAGCTTTGCTATCTTCTTATATACTCTTGTTTATATGTTTACTACTACATTCATGGTTGATAAGATTAATACTTCAAACGCAAAAGTTGAAGTTCAAATTATTACTACTCAAAAGACTTTACCAAACAGTTTAATTGCTGCTTTACCTCATAGTTGTACAATTTTAAATGGCTACGGTGGTTATAGTTTAGAAGGGAAATATATTGTACTAATTTCTGTTAGAAAAGCAGAAGTTTCTAAAATAAAACAAATTTGTAAAAAAGAGGATCCAAAATCGTTTGTTGATATAATTCCTCTTGATAGTGTTTATGGTAAATTCTATCGTAAGAGAATTAAATAATTCGCATATAAGCACAAGTTGCATATATGCGAATTTTTTTAATTTTGTATGTTTTTAGCGAATGCTTTTATTTTCTTAGTAGAAATTACAATTATTGTAATTGATATTCCGATAAGTATTAAAGAAAGGCAAAATCCTGCGATAATATTGGTTAAATGTTGACTATAAGATTCTTTGTTTGTACCAAAACAAGCAAACATTGATAACTCTAAATTGAATAGGGAAACCAAGGCATCAATAATGTTTATACTTCTAAATACATACATTGATGTTTCATTATTTTTCTTAGCTTTTGTTAAATTTATTATCGCAATTATTACTTTATAAAATGTATAAGCAGCAATTGTAATCATGTTTATATCTATATGTTTGGTATTAATTCCATAGACTATTGAAACGTAAATTGAAAATCCGATGATAATAATTAATAAAAATAATAAATAGTCAATATTACGATTTGCTTTAAATTGCTTTAGAAGCGAGTAATTTTTATTTTTCTTAACTAAAAACGCATACAATTTTAATAACCCTAATGTAATATAATAAAGACTCATAATTATAAAAAATGTTGAAGAGGTTATTATTCCTAAAACAATATTATAGATACCAAAAAAGAAGTTAATTAAAAAGGATAAAAAAACATTGTTTCTTGTCTTACTTGTTCATCGTTTTTGTTTTCTTGAATGAATTTTTTGAATTTTGTCATAATTAACCTTCTAAAAGATATTTTAAAATCAAAAATAAGACAACAACAAGTTTTGTAAAAGGTGTTGGATTAGATAATAAATAATTATTTTTGGGTCATATTTTAAAATACATTAAAAAAGTTGAATTTTGTGCTTATTTTTTTAGATATTTGTAGTAGAATTTTTAAGTAAAAATAAAATGTTTTTACAGAAACAAAACAACATGAAAACAAATTTAAAAAAATTAATCCCAATCTGCCTTATGGTTGTTTTGTCATCCATATGTGTCGTTTCATCGACTTATGCATGGTTTGTGGCTAACACTCATGTAACGGCAGGCATTGGTAATATATCCGTAACTAATACAAGAAAGTTAAAATACACAGCAATTTTATATCGTAGTGATGGTGTTTATTTTGATTGTTAGACAGCTTTAGCATATAACCAAGATGGTACAAATTATACTGATTTTAGTATGCTTGAATACGATTCTTTAATTACTGAAAACAATTTGCTTAATAATCTCATTATGAGAGTTACTGTAAGTGAAGTGCAAATAAGTGGTGTCTTTACAAACTATATAAAAACATCTAATAGTACCTGGAAATCTTCGGTAACTGATGGAGCGACAACTAAATATGCTTTAAGTGATGTTATTGGTGTGTCTAGTTCGGGAGGAGAAATTACTGGGATTGATTTAACGAGTTCGCTTGATATTTATGAAAAAGGAACTGCTTTATTTAATAATAGTACTCCAACTAAATTTGTAACTTTAAATACCGTAGATACTACTCAAAATCCAACTAAAGTTAGTTCCATTTCTTTTAGTAACTATAATACTGATGAAGCAATTTTCTATTTCAATATTTCCTTTATTAAAAGTTTAGTAGATAAGATTAATCCAAACGAAGGATCAAGTATTGAAAACATTAATAAAATGTACTTCTATGCTGATTTAGAGTTTTCTCTTGGAGAAGATGACGCACAATGAACAAGAAGAAAATATTTTTTATAGAGTCTTTAATCATGATTACAATGATTTTAGTTGCTCTAGGGACAAGTGCTGCTTGGTTTATTTTCGAAGCACATTACTTTACGCCAAGTTTTGAAACAAGTGTAATTAAAACTTATTTTGATGCGGAAAGTGGAGACGGTAAAACTGCTTCGACGCCATTTCTTATTACAAAACCGGTTCACCTTTATAATCTTGCTTATCTTCAAGATAAAGGAATTTTTAATGGAGATACTTTTTATTTTGAATTAGGAAAGAAGAACACCGCTTTAAATGATGGTGAATATTATTTTTACACAAATGAAGGCGAAGATGAAACCTCAACTACTAATTTAACAAAAACAAATCTAGACATGTCTATATCAACTTCTTACGATACAATTTATCCAATAGGTACATTTGATTATGGATTTGATGATAGCTTTGTTGGTAATAATAAGACGATAACTAATTTAAAAGTAATTTCTAAATCTGATATGGCTTATAATGGCTTTTTTGGATATGTTGATGATGGAGCAACATTAAAAGATTTTAATCTTGATGAACCAACAATAAATAACCCAAGTACTAATACAAATAGCGTGACTACTGGTTTAGTAGTTGGATATTTTAATGCAACTTCATTAACATCAATTACTTATTCTGGAATTGGTGTTAACAAGGGAAAAATAACTGGAAATGGGACGGTTTCTAGCGAATATTCTTTAATTGGTGGTGGGACAACTTACGCTAACACAGCCATTAATGGTTTTCTAGATAGTGGGAATAATTCTGGTGATACTGGATATATTGATTTTGATAGTTTTAGCGGAAGGAATACAAATCCAACCACAGGATTATATGATAGTTCAAAATCTGGGTATGAAGATTTTGGAATTTTTAGTTTTAATGTCGGTTCTAATCAAGATTTTTTGTAGATTATAATTACAGTGGAACTATTTTTGATCGCACAAAACTATTTTTTACTACAAAATCAAACGATACTTATACAGCTGTATCGACAGGTAGTATTGAAACTTCTACAATTGCTGGATTAACATCAAGTTCAGAACACAAGGAGTTATACCATCTTCCTGGTAATGATGCTAACGGATATAAAACAAGTTTTACTACTATTTTTACTTTAGGGACTACGAGTGATTACGCATCTTTTACAACAACCAAAGACAATTCAGTTATTAATATTGTATTTGCTAATGGTAAATTAGGAAATTTTGATGAGGCAAGTTTTCTAATTACTACTTCTTTAACTAACGCTTCAAGTAATGCTATTGCAACAATTGTTTTACCAACCGATGTAAATGGTGGGGTTGCTTATATAGCATATTTAAAATTAGAAATAGCAACTGCTGGTAAATATTATATTGTTCCTCCTTACGTTAATGCTTATGGTGGCCTTGCTTATATTAGTGTTAGTGGAGTTGCTGGTGGTAACGCTGGTGCTTCAGGTATTCCTATTGATTTTATTGATAGCGTAACAAGTGGTACGAATACTATTGTTGGTAGTACTGGTTACTTATATACCGTTGTTGCTTTTAATATTAAAACCACAACTAGTGGTAGTTATATAATTACTTTTATAAGAACTGATACGATAACAAGTGGCGTTACGTCTTGCCTTGTTAAAGCTTATAATGAGACCTCAACTATTGTTGAAGTTACATTAGCTGATAAGAGTTTAACAAGTGTTGGTAGTGTAGTAAAAAGCGCACCGAGTTAGCTATATATAATGATTAAGAGCGTACCTTTATTGGTGCGCTTTTTAAATCTAAAAACATTAAATAAAAATTGATTTAAGATTCGGTTTACCATTTAGTTTAAAGAGGTTTACGATTTGGTTTATCTTAAATATAAAGGATAAGGTTAAATGGATAAAATTAAAAACGTTTTTGAATTAATGATGAAGAGGGATTATTACAATCTTACTGAATTAAGATATGGAAAATCTGCTGGTGTATTTTTATCAAGTTTTGATACTGATATTTGTTTGATATCTTTGAAGAAGGCGATAGTTTCTTTGATGAGGTTACTAAAAAAAGGGTTTAAAGTGGTTTTAAAACCAACTGATGAACCTTGGAGACAAAGAACGTGTTATATTAGTGATCCGGAAGGGAATTTAATCGAGGTTGGTTCCTTTAATAAACCATTTAGAAAATAGTTTCATTTTGAGTATTTATCATAATAATATCGACAAGAAATTATGCAAATTGAATTATCTTTTACGCAATAAACTAATCTATTTGTATCATCGATTCTTCGACTATAAAATCCTCTTAAACTCTCAGCCAAAGCTTCGGGTTTACCTATGCCGAAATTTGTTCCATTTCTTTCTATGTCTTTTAATAAATCATTTATTCTTCGTCTTGTTTTTTTATCGTTTTCTTCCCAATATAAATAATCAGCCCAACCATTTGGTGTGAATAGGAAGTTCATTTAAGATTAGTATCCTTAATTAAATCGTGTTTAGTAACTTTTTTAGATTCTAATTGTTTTTTAGATTCCATTAGCCAATCAAAATTAGCTTTTTCTGAGGTTAAATGAGCATTTTCTAAAAGGTTGTTATAAGTATCTTCCGATAGCATAACAACATTTTCGTTATTTTTTCTTGTAATAATAATTGTCTCGCAATTATAAGTTGCTCGATCCATTATAGACTTCATATTAGCTCTTGTTTGTGAATAATTTACTGCAATCATATGACTACCTCCATGTGTGTTATAACGTACAACTATCTGTACTTCAATATTAAGTTTTGTTGACACAATTATAAAAATTATTAATTTTTCTAACAAAAAAAGAGTGTTCGACTCAAATTCGCTTTTTGTGGAGCAGTAGCGTCCTGGTACGAACATCATTCCAGTCGTTCTCTAGGTTATCGTATCATTGTCTATTGGTAAATGATAAGAAAAACGATAATAAAATAGATATATTTGACGAAAGTGGTGAAATAATCGAATGAGCCGCAATCAAACTGATTAAATAAAATAGCCGCTCACTTCTGAGCGGCTATTTATCATTCGGAATTTTGATAGTTTTATTGCGGCTATCCATCCTGAATGTTACACCGAACCCGTTATGATAAGCATACAGTGTCCGGAGATTTTTAGAATGGCGGAGAAAGAGGGATTTGAACCCTCGCAGGTTATGCGCCTCTACCAGTTTT
>JBAYXD010000047.1:0-9469 GCA_041673725.1 Bacilli bacterium
TAGCGACTTCGCTAAGAGAATATGCAAGATTTCTCATTGGAGCTTGTAAAACACTTAATAACATAGATACAAGTCCTTCTTTTGATGGCAAACTGGCAACTTCCAAAATATAATCAGCAGTTGCAACCTTTCCATCGAGTAATCCGCCTTTGACTTTGAGACCTTCATGGGCTTTACTGAATTTACGAATAGCATTTAAGCTTCCGTTTGTACCATCTTTGCAGAAAAAGTACAAATTAGATCCGGTGAATAATTCATTAAGATCCTTGTAGTCAGCGCTTAAAGCACGACTAACTAAGGTGTTCTTATAAACTATTGCTTTGGCATCTAGTTCACGTAAAGTTTTACGAAGGGCACTGACATCTTTGACAGATAGTTTGCTATACTCGCAAACAACGAAAGCATTTGCTGCTTTAACGTTCTCAGAGACCTCTTGAACAACAGCGGTTTTCTCTTTTAAAACTTCTTTGTTCATTCTTTACCTCCTATTTATTTTAGGGGCTAATATACATGAGGATATATCAACTACCTCGGTAACATGATTAAACACAAAATGTGTCGTTACGGTCTAGGGTATATTTAAGCCAACTAAACAATTTTAATAACGTCTCAACACTACTTAGCACTATCGACGACAGCAATCTTTACGCTAGGTCCCATAGTTGTATGGATGCTACTATTCATAATGTAGACACCTTTAACAGCTGCTGGTCTAACCTTTAAGATTTGATTGATGACAACATTTAAGTTCTCTTCAAGCTTTTTGGCATCAAAGCTAACCTTACCAATAAGTAAGTTAATGTTGCCATCTTTATCAGCACGATATTCAACTTTACCAGCTTTTAACTCGGTAACCATTTTTTTAACATCAACGCCAACAGTTCCAATTTTTGGGTTTGGCATTAAGCCTTTTGGACCTAAAACACGGCCGGCTTTACCAATTTCACCCATCATTTCTGGAGTGGCACAGATAACATCGAAATCAAACCAACCACCAAGAATCTTAGCAAGTAAATCTTTACCACCAGCATAATCAGCACCAGCAGCTTTTGCTTCATCAATCTTAGTTGTAATGGCGCAAACTCTAACGCTCTTACCATTACCATTTGGAAGAACAACGGTTCCTCTAATTTGTTGATCAGCTTGTTTTGTATCAATATTTAAACGCATTGATAAACTAACACCGCCATCAAACTTTGTAACACTTGTAGTTTTAACAAGTTCACAAGCTTCTTGAATTGAATATGCTTTTTTAGCATCGATTAATTTAAGAACATTCTTATATTTTTTACCATATTTTTTCATAAATTAACCTCTACTTATCTACGACTTCGATGCCCATATTAATTGCGCATCCTTCAATCGTTTTCATTGCAGCATCAATGTCATTAGCGTTTAAATCTGGCATCTTATATTCAGCAATTTCCTTAATTTGAGCCTTTGTAATCTTTCCAACCTTAGTTGTCTTAGCATTTGGGCTCCCATCTTTTAGACCACAAGCCTTCAAAATTAATTCTGAAGTTGGGGTTGTCTTAATTTCCATTGAGTATGTTTTGTCTTCATACGCAGTGATAATTACAGGAACAGTAGTACCTTTACGGTCAGCTGTCTTGGCGTTAAAATCTGTACAAAACTTTGGCATAACAACACCTGCACTAGCAAGTTTTGGTCCTGGTTTAGCTTCGCCGCCAGGTAATTCCATCTTAACGACTTTGGCGATTTTCTTACTCACTTTCGTTTCCTCCTATAGTGATTAGTGGTTTTATGAAGTATCGCAACTTCTTCCACCCGGTTATATTATATATAACCCGCATAAAACGGCATGCTCTATTAAAATACCAAAAAGCGCAAGAAATTTCAAGCATTTCTTGCGCTTCACTAAATAATTTAGAGTTTAGGTTAGTTAAATCTTAACAATTTCACTAAATTCAACATCAACTGGGGTATGACGACCAAAGAAGATTGTATCGACTTTGACATTACCACTATCTTTATCAATCGAGATAATTTTGCCTTCAACGTCTTGGAAGGTACCATGAATAATTTTGACGAGATCATTGACATGATATTGTTCATACATTGACTTATCAACAACACCCATTCTCTTTAAGACAGTTTCCATCTCACGAGCACTAACTGGAGTTGGTTTTTGTCCACCACCACTTGATCCAGCAATACCAGTAACACCTTGAGTATTACGAACCATGAACCAACTATCATCAGTCATAATCATTTCAACAAAAATATATCCTGGATATAAATTCTTAATTTTAACTTTTTGAACTTTTACTCCGTTTTGATCAATCATTTTTGGAGTTCCATCTTTATTAACTTCAGGTATTTCTTCGTTTGCAACAATGACTCTAAAAACCTTATCGGTAAGGTTCATAGATTTAATACGATTACGAATATTATCCGCAACTTTATCTTCGTGTGAAGAATATGTTGTTGCAATATACCATTGTTTTTCAGCTTTAATTGTTTCTTCCATATTTAATTACCCTCTAATACTTTCAAAAGCATTTCTTAATTGATTGATGATAGTCGCACTTGCGGCATCTTCAATTGCTAAAAAGGCTGCAGCAAAAATTGTAATAATAAGAATAGTCGTAACTGCAGGCCAAAATTCAACTTTCTTGACCCAGCGAATTCGGTGCATTTCTTTTCCAACACCTTTAAAATATCTAACAATTTTTCCCATAGCTAACCACCTTATTTACTTTCTTTGTGAAGAGTATATTTCTTACAATGAGGGCAATACTTTCTTAATTCTAAGCGTACTGTAGAATCTTCAGAACGCTTCGTTGTCGTATAATTACGACTTAAGCATTCAGAGCAAATTAAAATAACTTTTTTCCTCATATGATTTATTCTATTCCTTTTTAACTATAAAGAATATAGAGAATTATTGAAATATTGTCAATGAAAATTACAAGAATCACTATAATCTTTTAAATTCGCATTTATATATTTAATTATTTTCTTTCGAGCAGATTTATAACGTGAAATTGTCTTGCTATATTCAAGCTTTACAATAATAGCAATTTCTTTAAAAGTATAAGACTCTAAAACATATGAAACAATCATTGCTTCTTTTTCAGTCAAAATATGTGATTTCTTAGATAGAATTGTTGTAACTAATTCATCACTATAAATAGCTGATTTTGTATCATCGATTTCTGGCAAAACAAAAGCATTTCCCTCGTTATCAAAATAATCTCCTTTTACTCCAAGAGCGTCAAAGGCCATCTTATTTGTTAAACCAAAAGCTTCCCTAATTTTGTCACGAATTCTGTGAGCATATATATAACGAAAATATACGATGATTGTCCCTTTTTCTATATCATATTTATTAAGTAAAGTCATAAAAGCAAATATAAGTTCTTCTTCAAGATCGCAAAGCGAAAGACCTATGTTTCGACTTACTCCATAATAGCGATATGTAACACCTCTTGAAGCATTAGATAAAGCTTCATAAAGTAGTTTTTGAGACGTTTTATTTCCTCTTCTTGCCTCAATTAAATGCTGATAACTTTTTTCGTTATCAAAAGCATTACAAAAACAATTAACCATTTCCCTAATTTCTCCCAATTCTCTTTAATGGTATATAAAAAATTATTTACGTGTACTTAATTCGTATAAAACTATTGCACAAGACACGGATGCATTTAGACAACTAACGTGACCAGACATTGGAATTTTTACCATATAATCACAATTTTTTCTAACAAGTTTAGATATTCCATAGCCCTCACTACCAACAACAACCACTAATGGAACGTCCTTAGGAATTGATTTAAGATCGCTTGTTGCCTCACCAGCAAGACCAACAACCCAAAATCCATTCTTTTTTAATACTTCTATTGTTTGATTTAAATTAGTAACTTCACAACATTTAACATAATTTATTGCTCCAGCAGAAACTGTTGCAACAGTGTCGTTAAGCGAGACTTCATTTCTATTTTTGTAGATAACTGCAGTGACACCAAAAACATCGGCACTTCTTAAAATGGCTCCTAAATTATGTGGATCATTTAATTCGTCAAGCATCACAACTACAGCGTTTTTCACTTCTTTAGAACATTTAATGATGTTATCAAGATTATAAGTCTTAAATGGAATGGCCTCTGCAACCGCTCCTTGGCTACCATAACCAAATCTGCGAGTTAAATCATTCCGATTAAGTTTCTCAATAACAACACCATTCTGATTAGCTAATTCAAGAATTTTTTTGTTATTAAAAGAATCATCAACATAGAGTTTAACAACTCTTTTGTTTTGAAGTGATTCATATATAGCGTTGTTTGATTTCAGTTTTATCATATTCGTTTTGTAATTTTAATAGTTATTTTTACGTTTGACAACCAAAAATCGCATTTTCAACGAGAAAATGCGTATTTTTGATTATTGAATAATTTGAAGTTGTATAGGTTCTATATTAACTTTTGCGTAATCTAAGAACTCTTGAACAAGTTTAGCATCACGACAAGCAACTCTGAAAGTAATACGAACAACATTTTTATTTCCAAAGTTTACAAGTGATGTATTTATATCTTTTATAACAATATTATGTTGATCAGCTATCTCAAGTAATGTTGGTATCGCATTATTATCTCGGTCAACAATGAGCATAACATTTGTGTTTGTTTTAGTAGCTAGTCTTGAAAGTTTAGCTAAACCAATTAAAACAACAAACGTTAATAATGTCGTAATAACAGCGATTGTCCACCAACCACATCCACAAGCTACGCCAACTGCCATTGACATCCAAACAGTTGCAGCGGTTGTTAATCCTCTAATAGAAACACCATTATGAACAATTGTACCTGCACCTAAGAATCCTGCGCCAGCAACTACGCCCGCCGCAAGTCTCATCGTATCATATTCACCACCAATATTGTTAAGACCACCATAAATTGAAATAACCATCAAAAGACAACTACTTAAACTAAATATAACGTGGGTTCTTAATCCAGCTGAATGTCCATTGACTTCTCTTTGAAAACCAAGTAGACCACCTAAAATAATTGAGATAAGAAGTGATAAAACAACAAGCAAAAAGTTTCCCCATGCTCCAAGTCCATTAAAATAATCGACGATTAATCGATCAATTGACATACCACCATTAACCTCAGTCAAAACTAAACAATTCATGAATCCGCCCGTTAAATAATGCCTTTTTCGACAAGAGTTGCACGTATGCAATCACTCGTTTTAAAATCTTTATTCCCTTTCGCTATAAGATATTTGTTATAAAGATCCATATCTTCTTTTGTATATTCTTTCACCGTGTTATGCAATCCGAGGATTTTTACCATATCTTGTAGTGTATAGAAATAATCTTGAAGAAGATTCAAATTTGAATCTTTTTTTCTAATTTCAATATTAGCATTTTTAATAACTTCTAACATTTCTGTAATTGCATTTGGTAAATTAATATCATCCGCTAATGCTAATAAAAACTTCTCCATCATTGTTGACTTCCCATATAACTTGCCACTATTTTGGGCAATTTTAAGATTAATTTGCTTCCAAATATTATCAAGTTTTTGTAAAGTCATCTTCGTATCATTAACTGTATCATCAGTAAAATTTAAAACTGAACGATATTGGCAATTAAGTAATAATAATCTAATCGTATCAGCACCATATTGTTTGATGCCATCTTTAGCTAAAATAACATTACCTAAAGATTTAGACATCTTTTCACTATTAATATTCATCATTCCATTATGAATCCAATAGTTTGCAATTGTATTATGATGAGTTGCTTCGGCTTGAGCAATTTCATTCTCGTGATGTGGGAAAATTAAATCATGACCACCACCATGAATATCGATATGTCCACCAAATATTGAATCAATCATAACGCAACATTCTGTATGCCAACCAGGTCGTCCTTCACACCATGGAGTAGGCCACTTAATACCTTTTTCAGTTTTCTTCCAAAGTAAGAAATCATAAGGATTATGCTTCTTTTCGTTGGTTGCAACACGGTTTCCGGCATCTAATTCATCAAGTTTAATATTTGATAAGCATCCATAATTTGGAACACTAGTAACATCAAAGAAAACTTCGCCATCTACAACATAAGCTGCTCCAATTTTAACTAAATTAGCAATATAGTTAATAATATCTTGCATATATTCAGTTACACGTGGGTTATTATAGGCTTTTAAACAATTCAAACTGTCTAGGCAAGAACGATAACTTTCAATATAACGATTAGCAATTACGAGTTCACTTACCCCTTCACTTTGAGCCTTGTTAATAATCTTATCGTCAACATCGGTATAGTTGCTTACGAATTTTACTTCATAACCAACATATTCAAAGAATCTACGTAAAGTATCAAAAATAACCACAGGTCGCATATTTCCAATATGTGGTTCGTTATAAACGGTTGGCCCACACACGTAAATAGAGACTTCATTAAGCTTAATAGGCTTAAAAACCTCAACACTATTTGTTAGCGTATTATAAAATTTAATTTCCATAAGTAAAATATTATCATATTTTGCTTTCTTTTAAAATAAGCAGGATTAAAAGATTGAAATTTTTTTACATAAAAAATTAATTTTATAGAAAATTATTTCAATTTTTAGTTATTATTAATTAGAAAAATAGACAACTTTTAATTGATTTCTTCGATAAAATTTACATAACTCAATGAGTCAAGTGCTTTAATAATATCTGTATGGGTTTTATATTTTTTAAGTTCTTTGCTATAAATACTTAAAGAAATAGTATAAACGCTTAATCCACTATTGAAATAAGCAGGATTAGCTTCAATATCATCAATGGTTAAACCAAGTTGGCGTATTACTCCAACAAAATCTTGAAGGTTATTTTTTGTTTTAAGTTCAAGATGAATCTCAAAGTGATTTGATCTATTTTTTAAATATCTCTCAAATTTTGGAAGTATTGAAAGAATAATCATTAATAACGCAAAACTAATTAAACCGGCAGTATAAAAACCAACACCAAACGCTATACCAATAATCGCACTGCTCCATAAACCTACACAAGTTGTTAAACCTTTGATTTGACTTTTGCTTGAATAAAGAATTGTATTGCTACTTATTAAAGCAACACCAATTACAACCGAAGCACTAATAACAGGAATAACGGAACCAACTTTTTCAATAAAGAACATGTCAAGCATTGAGCCAACTGTTGAAGCTAAAGCTACTAAAATAAAAGTCCTTAAACCTGCAGCATGTCTCTTTGAAGATCTTTCCATTCCTAAACATGCGGCTAAAATTACTGAAAGTGAAATTCTAATAATAATCGTCCAAATATTAATCTCTGCAAACCAATCTCCAATACTTTGAGAAATTGGGTCAACTATTGTAGCTAAAATATCAAACATAATATTTACCTCCTATTTATAAATCGACGTTGTTTTGAATTATAATAATCATCTTCATATTGCTGCTCGGCTGCTTCATTAAAAGCTTCTTCCTCCTTACTAATTTCAGGGCGTTGAGGCATTTTACTTTGAATGGTCTGAATCTCCTCTATCAAAATTTCTGCATCAGTTTTAGGCTTTCCAAGACTTGTTACTGGTGAAACTGGAGCAACCTCTTCAATCTTATTACTATAAGAATGCGACAAATATAAACCAAGTTTAGCACAAGCCGGACCAATCATTTCATAAAGAACACAAGAAGCTAAGATAATTGTTTGCAAATCACTCCCAAGTTCTCCTCCTAATAATCGTGCACCGAGTGCTGCAAGTCCAATAGCAACACCAGCCTGAGGTATAAGCCCAAGCCCAAGATAATTTCTAAGTTCTTTTGGCTTACGTGTAATCAAACATCCTAAGTAAGCACCAACATATTTTCCAATGATTCTTACGAAGAAATATAGAATTCCTACAACTAAAAGCGGCATAGTACCAATACTTGAGGTTCCAACAAGAGAATTAAGATTGAAACTCATTCCTGAAAGAACGAAGAATAATAACAAAATTGGTGGTGAAAAATAATTTAACTGCATAAACAATTTATCATCTTTGCTAAAGTTAATATAAACCATACCCATAGCCATACAACCCAATAATGGAGATTGATCTAATAAAGCGCAAATCCCACAAAAAGTAAAAAGCATTGCTATAGAAATAATAAGCCTATTATCAGTAGTTCTTTTTTTTGGCATTAACCATTTTAAAATGAAACCAAAAGCTCCACCAATAAGCAAAGCGGCAAGATTTTTTATAATTGGTAAACCAATTGTTTCAAAACTTATTCCACCCGAATTTTGTGAAGCAACAGCAATTGAAACAGCAACACTATAAGCAACTAAACTTACAACATCATCAAGAGCAACAACTTGTAAAAGCGTTTCCACATATTCGCCTTTTGCACCCGTTTGACGAATAGTCATGATAGTTGAAGCTGGAGCTGTAGCACTTGCAAGAGCGGCTAGAACTGCAGAGAAAGCAAGATTTAACCTTAATATAAAATAACAAAGAATAAACACAAATAAAGTTGCAACTAACGCTTCAAACAAAGTAATCACAATTACTTTCCAACCAGAATTTTTTAATGAATCAACTTTAAAATATTCGCCAACACTAAAAGCAATAAAAGCAAGAGCAATATCAGTAATGAAACTCATACCACTTTGAACACTACTAGGAACTAAACATAAGCAAAAAGGCCCAATAATTATACCCGCAATGATATAGGCGGTAACATTTGGTAAATGTAAAAGTTTAGTAATTCGAGTCATCAAAAAACCAGCAAATAACATAAAAGCAATTGAAATAATAATCGGCGCAACTGATGACGTAGCACCTATTTTGGCATAAAAATCATTCATAATGTCTTGCATACTTTAAGATTCCTCCATTTTTTAAATAAAATATCTACAACAAAAAAGACGACAAACCAAATTATTGATCAAAACGACACAGCATATATCTCTAATAAACAACCATAAAAATAGATTAAATATAATTACTTTGCAATGAAAGGTCTTTCATTGTGCATTCATTATAGGATATAAAATTTTTTAATACAACGATGTTTGAAGCATTATTCATACTTTCTCATTTGTCCCAATCATTAAGTAAAAAATGAAATATTTTTTAACAAAAAACTTATTAAAAAATAATTTTTTTCTTATAAATAATTAACCAATGTTTTATATAAAATTAATTTTAGAAATATTTAATATGTATAATTAAAACATTATTTTCCTTAATATATAACCGGTTGATTTACAAGCCTCTCAACTATATAATTTCAATATAAGAAAAGAGGCTGTTTATTTATGAAGAGATCACTTAGTGGAATTAAACCTACTGGAAACTTAACTTTAGGTAATTATATTGGAGCTTTAATGCATTTTAAAGATTACCAAGATCAATATGAGAATTATATTTTTGTTGCGGATTTACATGCTTTAACTATGCCTATAGACCCACAATTCTTGCATGACAATACTAAAGACATTGTTGCCT
>JBAYXD010000048.1:0-9428 GCA_041673725.1 Bacilli bacterium
AAGAAGTTGGTCAAACAATTGATGATATTCGTAAGTCGATAACGGAAGCTGGAGAAGAAGATAAGACGAAAAAGAAAGCGATTGAGCTATTAGGAGAAGCTCGTTTCCAATTATTAAATGCGATGATTGAAACTCAAGGATTTGCTTTTTTAGCTGTTGGAAGACCTGAAGCTGCTGGATGTTATTGTAGTGTAAATTCTTATTTAAAGCAGGTTATATCCGCAGTTAGTGAAGAATTTGATTTTGTTGTTATTGATGGAGAAGCGGGAATTGAACAAATTAACCGTCGTGTTATGGAAAAAGTAACTCACCTCATCTTAGTTACTGATCCAAGTCGTAAAGGAACAAACGTTATTAAAGTAATTAAACAAGTGGCTGATGAACTCACAATGTATTCTAAGATTGGAGTAATAATTAATCGTTATAACGATAATCGTATTGATGAATATTTAGATTTAGGAGACTTAAAAGTTATTGCTAAGATTCCTGATGATAAAGACCTAGCTTTAACTGATGTGATGGGTAAGAGTGTCCTTGATTTAAAAGATAATTCTCCGCTTATTAAGGGTGTTAATGAAGCTTTATATAATTTAGAAATTAAAGGAGAATAACTAGTGAAAGATTTAAAACATTTATTTTACTTTGAGAAGTTACTAGAAGATGCTAATAACGAACTCGTAAGAGAAGTTCAAAGTAAAGGAAGACTTGCTCTAGGGTACACTTGTTACCATATGCCTGAAGTTTTATTAAATTTAGGCAATTGTTTTAGTGTTCGTTTAAGAGCGCCACGAACTGGCTCAATGGAAATGGCTAGTTACTATATGTCGAGTGGAAGTTGTGAATATTCTAGAGCGTTACTAGAAAGAGGACTGGAAGGTGGATATCACTTTTTAGACGCATTATGTGGAGTAGACGCTTGTGAAGCCATGAATCGCGCAATGGAAAACATGGAATTACTCCAAACAAAATCTGAAGATAAGAAAAACTTTTTCTATACTAATTTAGATATCCCTTGCACTGATGATGAAGATGCCGTAGCTCACCTAAAAGAACAAGTATCACGAAAAGTATTAAAGCAATTACATGAAAAATATGGTGTAGATATCTCCGATAAAGCTATAAGAGATGCGGTTAATAAACATAATGAAGTTTGTCGTTTATTTAAAGAAATGGATACTTATAGACATCTTGATAATCCAACAATTACTGGTTATGAATTTGCAGTTTTTGTCCTTGCAAGTTACGTTTGTCCTAAAGATTTAATAATTGATAAACTTAAAGAAACTTGTGAAGAACTTAAATCGCGAGTTCCTGATAAGAAAAAAGCTTATCGAATAAAAGCGGTTGTTGTTGGTTCAGAGATTGATGATCCAGATTTAATTAAACTCTTTGAAGAAAATGGTGTTCGGGTTGTTTGTGACCGTTATTGTTATGGCTCAATACCTGGAAGACAAGAAATCGTTTTAAATAATGATGAAGACGCTTTAACCCAAGTTATAAGAAATTATGAATTAACTACTGAATGCCCAAGACAATGTATTCAACATAAAGTTAAATATCGTTTTGAACATGCCGCTAATCTTGTTAAAGAATATGGAGCAGATGGCATCATTTATGAACAAATGAAGTTCTGTACTTATTGGTCTTATGAAAGAACACTTGCAAGTCATGTCCTTCGTGATGAATATCATATTCCAACATTATCTATTGATCGACCTTATATCTCGGGAAATAGTGGACAACTTCGAACTCGTGTTCAAGCCTTTGTGGAAAACGTTGAAATTAAAAAGATTAAAGCTTTAAGAGTTAAAAAAGAGAGTGAGGCTAAGTAAATGGAAGAGAAAAAGAAAAATAAAAAAGGCCTTGGTAGATTCTATCGCGGTGATAGACGAGCTTTTACTCATCGTGAATGGAAAGGCTTTAAAGATACAACTTACGATTATTTTCGTTGGTTAAAATTATATGGATTAATGGTTGTAAAACTTGCCGTCCATCCTATTTTAATGGTAAAAGCCTTGTTACGATATCGTTGGATGGCGTCTTACCTTACTGCAGCGAACATGGTTGACCGTCATACCATGGGTTTAAGAGGTAAAGAGTTACGTTATACGCATGAACAATTCTATTCTTTGATGTATTACTCAGTTATTAAAATTAGAGATATTATTGTTCGTGATAAACATCTTCGACCAAATAGCAAACATGCTGCAAAATTAAGAGAAAACACTTTAATGTTTGATGAAATGACGCCATCTATAATTATGGCTGGTTTCCCAAAAACTAAGTGGATTGATATCGCTATGTTCACGATTGGTGAACCAGGCGAAGTTGATCAAAACGCAAATGTATTTTATATTGATGCGATTGAGCATTTTGGTATGGCAAGTGATGTTTGCCCACTTCCTGAAGCTGAAGTTGGATGTGCTGTTGTTGATGATTATCCAATTGTTGGAAGAGCGTATGTTACAAGTTCCATGCCATGTGATGGCTCAATTGGTCAAACATCTTTTTTAGGAAGATATATGGAAAAATATGGAATTAATGTTTTTCAAATTATTCCTCCTCAAAGATTTAATGAAGAAGAAGTGCAAAAATTTGCGGTGCAAAATTTAAAAAAATGTATCGCTTTTATTGAAAAAGAAATGCATACAAAATGGGATTGGGATGCTTTTTGGAAGGGTGCTGAAATGTATAATACTTCAACCCAAATGATGATTAATAAATGGGATGTAAATTGTACCCCATATCCTCAAGTTTGTGGTGCAGCCCTTGCTCTTCAAAGAGAATATGAATATCAAGAAGTAGCTTGTCTTGACCCATTCTTTATTAAAACTGATGTTAAAGTTGATAAGATGATGCAAAAAGGCTATTTAAAAGATAAAAAAGAAGATGCTAATAAACCAAAGTATCGAGCAATAGTTTGGGCATGTCCTGCTCACTATTACACGAATTTTACTTATTGGACACAACATTGTTGGGGAGTTAAGTGTGTAGTCGATATGGAATGTATGCTCTCGCATCATTTCTTCCATATTGGTGATAAGGACCAGGCGATGATTGATATGGCAAAGAGTTACGAAAGAATGATGATGAGAAGCCATACCAATGGTGGATACGTTAATTCACTTGATGAATGCTGGAAGATGGCGGAAAAGTTTAAAGCCGATATTGTCATTATGTATGACCATGTTTCTTGTAAAAACGTTGCTGGTCTTCATGGACTTTATGAAGAACAAGCTCGTAAACGAGGAATTCACCTCGTTTGGGTATCTCATGATTTAATGGATCCAAGAACCGTTTCAAGAAAAGCGATGCGTATGTCATTTAATCAATATATGCAAAACATCTTCCATGCGGAACCTCTTGATCCTAGCTTACTTGACTATGAAGACGCTATTACTTGGTAATAATAAGGAGAATATTATAAATGAAATATTTTGGTGGATGTGATGTAGGTTCAACCTACACAAAATGTGTAATCTTAGATGAAAATGGAAAAATAATTGCTCACGTAACAATTCCTAGTGATATTAATAGTGAAATCAGCGCTAAAGAAGGGTTAGAGGCAGTAATTAAGCAAGTACCAGAAATGAAATCTCTTAATGATTTTACTTACCTTATTGGTACTGGATATGGACGTAATAAAGTTCCTCAAGCGGAAGAAAATATCTCAGAAATTTCGTGTCACGCGATGGGTGTACATGTTACAAATCCAGAAGTCAAAGCCATTATTGATATTGGTGGACAAGATGTTAAAGGAATTGCAATTGATGATGATGGAACTGTTAAAGAATTTGCGATGAACGATAAATGTGCGGCTGGTACTGGTCGTTTCTTTGAAACTATGGCCCGTGCTTTTAAGTTATCACTTGATGAATTTAGTGCTTTATCCTTAACCGCTAAAAACGTTATTCCAATTACTGCACAATGTACAGTTTTTGCTGAATCTGAAGTTATTACGCTTGTTGGTGAAGGTAAACCTCGTGAAGAAATTGCAGCTGGAATTGAGCAAGCCGTTGCTAAACGTTGTTTCATTATGGCTAAAAAAGCTGGCGCAACAGATCAAATTGCTTTAACTGGCGGATGTGCGAAAAATGCTGGACTTAAAAAAGCTATTGAAAGCGTCTTACATATTAAAGTTATCGACTTAAAAACTGACCCACAACTTATGGGGGCTTTAGGTGCGGCGGAATTTGCTCGACAAAAAGGAATGGAATAGTTTATGGCATGGTATTGGATACTTTTAATAGTAATTGGCGCTGTTATTCTATTCTTCTTCTTATTAACTTTTATTATTTATATTACAAATGGTGATATGAAGCTTGTTGAAAAGCTTTATAATAAACTTATGGTTCACCACGATAAGAAACATCAAAAAGAGGATATTTAATGAAAGCTTTTGATGATTTAATTCTTGATACTTTAGATCATTTAAAATCTTATAAGATTAATTCTTTTCCTTATGAAGAAAATAATCTTGCTCCAGTTGGTGAACAAAATGAATTAATCCTTCAAAAAGAAACTGCTTATGAATTAGGTGCTGGTGGACACGATAGTTTATCTTTTCTTTGTGTCACTGAAGATAGAACTTTAGTTAATAAAGATGAAGTAATTCTTGTTGGTAAAGATATTAATGAGATTAATAAAGATTGCTCTTATGCTCGGATTGTTTTCTTACTTGTAGATGATGTTGAGAAGAATGGTCCAGATGCCTTTTATGAGATACTTAAAAATATTGAAATTAGTAAATATAATGTAGCAATTAAAGGCTACATGTTAAGAGCTAGTGCTCTTACCTTACGCGAACAAGTTCGCGTTAGTAAAGAAGCAATCAAAAGCAAACTAACTTTTAGTGAAATAGGTAATTCCTTTATAAATGAATTTCATAAAGACAAACATGTTCTTGGAGTAAAGATAATCTTTATTACGGGAGATGATGGACCTTATAATGATTTAGAGTTTATTGCAAGTAAAGCAAATAAACGTAGTGAAGCTTATAATCATATGCTTAAAGATAGTGTGATGAATTGCGCAAAATGTTCATGGAAACCAGTTTGTGCGGAAGTTGATGAGATGAAAGAATTCCATAAGAAGATGGCTGGTAAAAAATAAATAAGTAAAGGAGACTAAAATATGGATAAAAAATATGAACCATTGTTCACGCCTTGGAAGATAGGTAATGTTGAGATTAAAAATCGTATTGTGATGTTACCAATGGGTGGGACTTGTATTTTTGGATTTAGCGAACCAAATCATTTTGATAAAGAAGCTGCTAAATTACTTTTAGAAGTCGCGCAAAATGATTGTGGTTTAATTCTTCCAGGTATTGCCCCCGTCCACGATATGGTTGGACCAAAATGGTTATACCAAGGAAAAGGGAAATTTAAAGAATTAAAGAAGTTTATGGATGAAATCCATAAAACTGGGGCGAAATTATTTATTCAACTTACGGCTGGTTTTGGTCGTTCATTTGCGGTTAGTCAACCAATTGAAGCCATTGGTAAAAATCCAGTTATTCGTTATCTTGCTAAACCTATTTTAAATGTTGATGATTTAACGGCGGCTCCAAGTGCTTCACCTAATCGTTGGAGTGATAAGATTCCTAGCAAAGAAATTACAATTAAACGAATTAATAAATTAGTTGAAGCTTTTGCAAAGACTGCAAAACTTTGTAAAGAAGCGGGCGTAGATGGAGTTGAAGTCCACGCAGTTCATGAAGGTTATTTAATTGATCAATTTACGATGAAATATACTAACCACCGTACCGATAATTATGGTGGATCATTTGAGAATCGTTATCGATTCCCAGTGGAAATTGTTCATGCTATTAAAGATGCTTGTGGAAAAGATTATCCAGTATCTTTAAGATATTCAGTTGTTAGTAAAACTAAAGGTTATAGAGAAGGCGCTTTGCCTGGCGAAAAGTATGTTGAAGGCGGACGAGATTTAGCGGAAGGCCTTAAAGCAGCTAAATATCTTCAAGATGCAGGTTATGATATGCTTAATTGCGATAATGGAACATATGATGCCTGGTATTGGAATCATCCACCAATGTATATGCCACTAAATTGCAATTATCTTGAAGCAGAAGAAGTTAAAAAAGTCGTCTCCATTCCAGTTGTTGTTGGTGGACGTAACGAACCAGAATATGGTGCAGAAAAAATAAAAGAAAATAAGATTGATGCGATGGGTGTTGGTCGCCAATTCTTAGCTGATCCTGATTGGGTTAATAAGTTAATTAATGAAAAAGAAGATGATATTCGTCCATGTATATGTTGTCACTCTGGTTGTTTCAATCTTTGTCACTATAAAGGTGTCCCAAATGATCAAACCTTAAGTGAAACAAAAGGAATGTGCCATTGTGCGGTTAATCCTGCTTCTATGAATAGTAAGAAGTATCATATTACAAAAACTAATAATAGTAAGACAGTTGCGATTATTGGTGGCGGAGTAGCAGGTATGGAATGCGCTCGAGTCCTTGCGTTACGTGGTCATAAACCAACAATTTATGAAAAGAGTAATGTGCTTGGTGGCGTCTTTATTCCCGCTTCAAGTTTTGATTTTAAAGAAAAAGACCAAGCTTTAATTGCTTGGTATCGTAAACAAATTAAAGACTTAAAGATTCCAGTTAAATTAAATACAGAAATTAAAGATTTATCAAAATTAAGTGAAGAGGAAGTTGTTATTGCAACTGGGGCTAAAGCTCGTGTTTTAAGAGTTCCAGGCCACGAAAGAGCAATTTCAGCAATTGATTACTTAAATAAAACAAAAGAAGTTGGCGATAACGTCGTAATTATTGGTGGATCATTAACGGGTTGTGAAATCGCTTATGATTTATGCCTAAAAGGTAAAAATCCTACCATTGTTGAAATGAAAGATGATTTAATTGCTGCTCATGGCGTATGTCTTGCTAACTCAAGTTATCTTAGAGATTACTTTAAATTACATAAGACTCCAGTTTATCTAGAATCAAAGATTAAAGAAATTAAAGATAAGTCAGCCGTCATAACTACTAAAGATGGTAAAGAAGTTAATTTACCATGCACAGACGTTATAATGTGTGTTGGTTATCAAGCAAGTCCAATTGAAAGCACCAAGAAAACTCACCTTATTGGTGATTGTAATAAGGTTGGTAATATCATGTCTGCAGTCTGGAATGCTTGGGACGTTGCGATGAAGATTTAGTGTTGTAAGTTTAATTAAGAAGTAAAAAATGAGCAAGTAAAATTGCTCATTTTTTGATAGATGTTATTATGTTGATATTATACTGGTTAACCGGTATAATTAAATTATGAATATTAAAGAATTTATTATAAGAAAAGGTTTTACTAGTTATTCTTTAGCGAAAGCTACAAGATTATCAAAATCAACAATTGGCGACATTTATTCAGGGAAAGCTGATTTATTTTTAGTTGATTCGCGCACTTTATATATCATCGCTAGAACTTTAGGAACGAATATCGAGACATTATTGAAATTACAAGATGTTAATTCCTCTTTGCTTCCTAATTATCTAATTGAGAGCATTGATAACTATAGGAAAGAATTGTTAAAAAATTCTACATATGTTGTAGATTATTATTCGGAAGTTATGAGCACTATAAATGTTGCTGAAGTAAATAAAGATATTGATAGCGAAACAGGTAATTATTTGCGCAAAAAATATCTGGGTTATTAAAAGGAGATAAAATGCTTATTAATTTTAATGATTATCCAAAAACAGACGATATATATGCTGGGGCAAATGGTGGGAAAATTGCTATATTAATCAATAATGAAGTTTACATGCTTAAATTACCAATCCATGCGCAAAAAAACTTAAATATGATATATAGTGACAGTTTTATCTCTGAATATTTAGGTTCTCAAATTTTTAATATGCTTGGAATTGATGCGCAAGAAACAATTCTTGGTACTTATACTTATCATGGTAAAGAGTTATTTTGTGTAGCATGCAAAGATTTTACTTATCCATCATATGAACTGAAAGATTTTGCATCCTTAAAAAATACAATCATTAATAGCGAAACAGGGGGATATGGAACAGATATTAATGAAGTAATTGAAACAATAATTAGTCAAGATTTTATTGATAAAAAAGAATTATTAGATTATTTTTGGGATATCTTTGTAGTCGATGCATTTATAGGAAATTGGGATCGCCATAATGCAAACTGGGGATTCTTATTTAATAAAACAACAAAAGAAAAGAAGATTGCTCCAATATTTGATTGTGCATCATCTCTTTATCCGCAAGCAGATGATAAAATGATAAAAGAAAGAATAATGATAAGTAAAGCAGAGATACTAGATCGTATTTATAAAATCCCTACTTCTGCTTTATACCAGAATGGTCATAGAATTAATTTCTATGATTTCTTAATAAGTCATAAATATAAAGAATGTGATGAAGCAATAAGAAGGATTGTACCAAAAATTAATTTAATAGAAATTAATCAATTAATTGACGATTGTCCAGGGTGTTCTACTATAAAAAAAGATTTTTTAAAAAAAATGCTAAGTCTAAGGAAAACGCTTATATTGGATAAAGCTATGCAATCAATAAAAAAGTGAAGGATGTAATAAAATTTGTAATATTATTTCTGCGGTCTGGAATGCTTGGGACGTTGCGATGAAGATTTAGTGTTGAAAACTTAATTAAGAAGTAAAAAATGAGCAAGTAAAATTGCTCATTTTTTGTTAGATTTTAAATTATTATTTTTTTATTTATTGTCTAACAATTTGGTAGCTCTTAATCATACGTACAATATCTTCAATTGCGACATCGCAATCATGATTAAGCCATGAAGAAAGAATACCAACAACCATCCATACTTTACTAATATAGAAATAGTAATTTGTTGGATCGTTTTGTTTTTCTTCTTTAAATATTTTTGAATTGATTAAGGTTTGGACGATATTACCAAAATATAAGGTTTGATTAGCTTTATAGAAACACAAAATGTAATCTTTATTATCTTTAGCAACCGTAAATATAGAATAAACTAGACCTGAGAAAGTATGTGAACAATTAGTAGCAAAATAGTTGTCTATTTTGCTACAAATATCTTTAAATTTTACTTCTAAGATTTCATCTTTAGTTTTAAACGTACGATAAAAAGATTTACGACAGATATGAGCTTCTTTAATAATATCTTCTATCGTAATATCATTATATTTTTTATTACTATTGATTAGTCTACATAATGCATCTGTTATTAGTAGATTAATTGGTCCTTCTTTTTTATTGTTTGCCATAAATTAAATCTTTTATAGTTAAATAATACAACTTGTGTCATATAAAGTATAAACCAATTAATAAGCAGAAATGTTATCTTTAGAATTTAATTTTTTAGTTGTTTTATCTCTTCTTCGAATGGTAAACTATTAATACCATAAAGAGTACGGCAAGGGACAAGCCCGATGAC
>JBAYXD010000049.1:0-9275 GCA_041673725.1 Bacilli bacterium
TGTAATAGTTTATAATAGTCATAGAGAAGCTCCTTTAATTTTTTCAGTACACTAATTATAAAGCTTCTCTTTTTTATATGTTGCCCACAAATTCGAAACGGTATCATCATAAAGGTATATGATTAAAATATTTTTATTAAATGATAAAATATTAAATAGAGGTAGAAATATGAAACCAAAAGTTTACTTTACAAAAGAGATTACTCCTGAAGCTATTGTTAAGCTTTATAAGATACTTGGCGTAGAATTAAAAGGAAAAATTGCTGTAAAAGTTCATAGCGGCGAACCTGGAAACCAAAACTTCCTTAAACCTGAATTTTTTAAACCAATGATTGATATGGTTAATGGAACAGTTGTTGAGTGCAATACAGCTTATGATGGCAAAAGAAATACAACGGAAGCACATTTAAAAACTCTTGAAGAACATGGGTGGACAAAGAATTTTAAAGTTGATTTATTAGATAAAGAAGGCCCTGACTATGTTTTTGAGATTCCAGATGGAAAATATATCAAAAAAGATTATGTTGGCAAAGATTTATTAAATTACGATTCTTTGCTTGTGTTAAGTCATTTTAAAGGTCATCCAATGGGCGGATTTGGTGGAGCGTTAAAACAATTATCAATTGGCTGTGCTTCAAGTTATGGAAAAGCTTATATTCATGGTGCTGGTCATCCAAAATTATTATGGGCAACTAAACAAGAAAAATTTCTTGGTTCAATGGCGGATGCTGCTAGTGTTGTAGCAAAACATTTTGCTGGGAAAGCGGTTTATGTAAATGTTATGAAAAATATGTCGGTTGATTGCGATTGTTGTTCAGTTGCAGAAGATCCTTGTATGAAAGATATTGGTATTTTAATATCGACTGATCCTATTGCAATTGATCAAGCTTGTATAGATTTAGTTTATTCTTCAAAAGATCCAGGTAGAGACCATTTAGTAGAAAGAATTGAATCACGAAATGGTTTATACACTCTTGAAGTTGCTGGAACTCATGGATTCGGTTCTCGAGAATACGAACTTATAAATATTGATAAAAAGTAATTAAAAAAGTTAGCTATATAAGCTAACTTTTTTCCATAAATGTTTTTAACAAACGAATGTGAGGATAGTTTTCATCTAAGAATATTCTCTTTTTAAGTGCACGATAACCATGGTGCATATAAAACTTCTTTTTATCATATTGCGAATCGATAAGAACAATTTGTGCTTTTTTCTTAACAGCAACATTTTCGGCTTCTTTAAGCATTAGTTTTGCTAAACCATGTTCACGATATTCTTTAATGATAGCAAATCTCCCTATTTTTACGACTCCAGGTTTATAATCGATTATTCGACATGTTCCAATAGGTGTTTTATCATCATACATAACAATTTCAACAGATGTTTTATCTAATTCATCAATATCAACAATAAAGCCTTGTTCTTCAACAAATACTTTTTGTCGTATATCTTTTGCATCTTTAAAAATACCAACTTGTTCTTTAAAATTAATTTTCATTTTCTTTACTTTCTAAAAAATCTTCGATTTTTTTAATTGTTTCGTTGCTAATTACGTGTTCAATGAGACAGCAATCATGCTCAGCAACTTTATCACTTACGCCTATATAAACTAAAAACTTTTTAAGTAATTTATGTTTATTATAGGTTTTTGTAGCGATAGTTCGTCCTTGAGGTGTTAAAGAAATTTCTCCATGAGGAACTTTTTGGATATATTTTAATTCTAAAAGCTCTTTCATGGCTTGGGCAACTGCTGGTTTAGAAACATGCAAAAATTGTGCAATCTTTGTTGATTGTACTGGTTCTCTGTTATTCTCAAGAATAACTATTGCTTCTAAATAATCTTCGATTGCCTTTGTTGTTTTCTTCATATTAATACTTATTTTAATATTTTTTGTGTTTAATGCAATGAAAATACTTATATTAGTTAATTAAGGTTAACTTATTATTGACATAAGGTGGAGTAACCTCTAAAATAATCAAGGAGTTAAGGAAGGTTAACTTATGAATTTAAACAATAAACGAAAAAAATTAACTGTTGGAGAAGAAGGGCATTTAAGCGACTTGCGAAGAGGGCAAAAATGCGTTGTTTTAAACTTTCATAACGACAATGCAGCTTTAAGAAGAAGGCTCCTTGATATGGGCATTACTAAAGGAGTTACGATTGAGATTAAAAAAATTGCTCCTCTTGGAGATCCTGTAGATATTTGCTTAAGGGGTTACGAACTTTGTTTAAGACGAGACGATATGCATGGTATAGATATAAAGGTGGTTAAATAATATGATTTGTGCATTAGTTGGAAATCAAAATAGTGGGAAAACTACATTATTTAACGCTTTAACTGGAAGCAACCAAAAAGTTGGCAATTGGCCAGGAGTTACGATTGAAAAAAAAGAAGGAACAATCAAGGGAACTAAAATAAGCATTGTTGATTTACCTGGGATTTATTCATTATCTCCTTATACACAAGAAGAAGAAGTTTCACGTAAATATTGTTTTGAAGAGACACCTGATTTAATTATTAATATCATTGATGCTACATCCTTAGAGAGATCTTTATATTTAACCACCCAATTGCTTGAGATGGATATTGATGTAGTAATTGCGCTTAATATGGAAGATATTTTAGATGAAGCTGGAATTAAAATTGATGTAGATGCTTTATCAAAACGTTTAGGATGTTCGATTGTTTCAATTTCTGCAAAAAAAGGTAGCGGAATTAAAAAGTTAATAGATTTAATTTCAAGTGGAAAGTATATTAAAAATCAACACTTAAAGATTTATCCAAATGATATTGAAGATGTTATTCAAAATAACATTGATTACTTTGCTAAGGACCAAAAATTTAAGAGATTTGCGGCTGTAAAGGTAATTGAACACGATAAAGAATACTTAATTTTAGAAAATCGACATAATAAAGCGAATGTGGAAACGCTTGAAAAAAAGTATGATATGGATGGCGAACAATTAATTGCTGATAGAAGATATGCGTTTATTCAAGATTTAAAAACAGACTGCGTAAAGGCTTCTAAGAGACCAGAGTCTCTTACGGATAAACTTGATAGAATACTATTAAATAAATGGCTTGCTATCCCAATTTTTATAGTTGTAATGGCAGTGGTTTATATGCTAAGTGTAGGTTTGGTTGGTGGTTTAACAGTAAACCTTATTGATATGTTATTTAATGGCGCCGATGTTTTAGAATTAAGTTTCTTTCAAATGACTTGGAGTTTTGAGGTTAACTTTTTGGGGTTAGGTCCATGGTTAGGTAGTGTTATCGTGAATGCTGGGGGAAGTGATTGGGCAGTTAGTCTTGTACAAAATGGGATAGTGGCGGGAGTAGGTGCAGTATGCAACTTTATTCCACAAATTATTATTTTATTTACTTGCCTTGCCTTACTTGAAACTACTGGTTATATGTCACGAATTAGCTTCTTTTTAGATCGTGTTTTTCATAAATTTGGTTTAAGTGGTAAAAGTTTAGTTCCTTTTATTCTTGGAACTGGATGTAGCGTTCCTGCAATTATGTCTTGTAGAACAATTGAGGATCCAGATGAAAAACATTTGTCTATAATTCTTACGCCTTTTATTCCTTGTAACGCTAAGCTTCCGATAATTACATTATTTGCATCATATTTCTTTGGAACATCTGCTTGGTATGTTAGTTTTAGTCTTTACGTTTTTGCTATAGTAATTATTTTACTTTGTGGAGTAATTCTTAAGCATCTTATATATAAAGGTCATTCATCGACCTTTATTAGTGAATTACCAGCTTACCAAAGTCCATCATTTTCTTATATAGCACGTGATGTAGGCGATAAAACTTATGCCTTTATTAAAAGGGCAGGTAGTGTAATTCTTTTATGTAGTGTTGTCGTCTGGTTTTTAGGTAGTTTTACTTGGAGCATGCATTATATAGATGGCGTAAATTATGCGGTTGAAAATAGCATGTTAGCTGGAATAGGTAATGCTTTTGCTTGGGTGTTTTATGTAATGCTTGGTGGTAATTATAGCTGGGCAGTCGCGGTTTCTGCCATTCAAGGTTTAGTGGCTAAAGAGCAAGTTGTATCTTCAATGACGGTTATTGCTGGTTTAGGAGATAGCGCTGCAGTGAGTGACATATTTGCGAGTCCGATGTTTAGTTTTTTCACCCCATGGAGCGCCTATGCTTTTATGGTATTTAACTTATTTAGCGCTCCTTGCTTTGGTGCAATTAGTGCAATGAGAAAAGAACTTGGAAGCTTTAAAGAGATGCTAAAAGGTATTTCATTTCAAATAGGGTTAGCTTGGGTTCTAGCTAGTATTATTGGAGGAATTGGCTGGTTGATAGCCTTATAAAAATATGAATTCAACAGATATTATCGTTTTATTGATTGTTATTTTCTTTCTTGGTCTAATAATCTTTTTAAGATATGTTTTACCTCATATTGGTAAAAACAAAAACAAACATCGTGGTGGTTGTACAAGTTGTCCAGTTGGCGAAGATTTAAAAGCAAAAAGATTTGTAAAAGATTACCATAAAAGTATGCAAAAGAGTGAAAAAGACAAAAAATAGTGAAAACGCTTCTTTAATATATATTTTGTTATTGATTTATAAATGATATTTAGATAAAATAATAAAGCGCGTGGACCAGTGGTGTAGCGGTTAACATGTCACACTGTCACTGTGAAGATCACGGGTTCGATTCCCGTCTGGTCCGCCAATTTTTTTAACTAAGATGGGACTTTATTATGGCCCGGTAGCTCATCTGGTAGAGCAAAGGACTGAAAATCCTTGTGTAGCGGGTTCGACCCCCGCTTGGGCCACCATATAAAAAATCACTCTCTAGAATCAAACTAGAGAGTTTTTTAATACCTAAATTTGATGTCGCATGCATGCATTTTTAAGATTTTAACTTAATATATGGTAAGAATTATTATAAAATAGTAAAAATGACAAATTTTGAAAAAGAAGTATATGAGGTGGTTAAGAAGATACCTTTTGGTACTGTTTTAACATATAAAGACATCGCTATTAAACTTGGTGATGAAAAATTAGCTCGTGCTGTTGGTAACGCTTTGCATAAAAATACTGATTATAAAAAAGTACCTTGCTATAGAGTTGTAAATTCAAAAGGTGACTTATCAATAAATTACAAATTTAATGGTCGAGAAGGTCAAAAGATCCTTTTAACAAAAGAGGGAGTTTTGGTAGATCATAATAGAGTTAATCTATTTTTGTTTAGAAAAATGTATTAAAAAAGACCATCTGTTTAGAGTCAGATGGTCTTTAATGAAAGGAGACGACTATTCTTGCTTTTTAAGCAATGAATTTTCTTTAATAACTTTTTCCACTAAGTTTTGTGGAACTTCTTGATAGGAGTCAAATTCTCGATTGAAGAACGCCGACCCTTTGGTAATAACTCTTAATTTTGAAACATAATCTTGAATTTCGGATTCTGGAACAAGAGCAGTGATTTCTTGCATATTTTCAGGTTTTTCATCAATAGATAAGATTCTTGCTCTTCTTTGATTTAAATCGTTTAAAATATTGCCAGTATAATCAACGCTTGATTGAATCGCAATTTTCATGATTGGTTCAAGAATTGTTGGGTTGCATTTTGGATAAGCTTCTTTAAAGGCGATTTCGGCCGCCATCTTGAATGATAAATCATTACTATCAACGGCGTGATATTTACCATCAAGTAAGATACCCTTTACACCTAAGACTGGGAAACCAGCAAGTTGTCCAGTTTGTAATCCTTCATAGAATCCTTTTTCAACAGCAGGAATATAGTTCTTTGGAACACTTCCACCAAATACTTTTTCTTCAAAGCAATTCTCAGCGGTAGGTTCAAATCTCATAACAACAATACCATAAAAACCAGCACCACCAGATTGTTTTACATATCTTCCCTCAGCTTCAGCAGCTTGTCTAATAGTTTCTCTATAGACAATTTTTGGTTTTGACAAAGTAAGATTTACATTAAACAAATTTGTAATTCTTTCTTTAATAAAGGCTAAATAAGATTCACTTAAACCACCAATTAGTAGTTGTTTTGTTTCAGCATTTCGTTTTACTTCAAGGCAAGGATTTTCAATTTGAATCTTACTTATGGCTTGCATTGTTTTTTCTTCTTCTTTTGAATCAGCAAAACTTAATGCTCTAAAGTAAACTGCAGTAGGGAACTTTGTTGGTTCCATGCGGAAGTAATTGTTTTTATCGCAGATTGTGTCGGTAGTTTTTAAATCTTCGCATTTAGAAATACCAACAATATCGCCAGCTAAAGCTTTATCAACATTTGTGAATGTTGAACCACAAATGGAGACAAGGTTATTAATCTTAACTGTCTCTTTTAGTCTTGGAATCAATATTTCATCACCTTGATGGATGGTTCCACTTAAGACTTTAACAACATTAACGACACCTTTGAATGGGTCAAAATATGTTTTAAACACATAAGCACTAAATGGATCTTCAGGATTTGTATATCGTTGAATGACGTTTTCTTTTTCATCATATCCACTATATGGTTTTAAATCGTTGCTTGATGGTAAATAGTCAATAAGCATTGATAGCATCGTGCTTAAACCAATATTTTTTGTTGCACATCCACAAATAATTGGAGTTAATTGACCACTTAAAACACCAAAGTGTAATCCCTTATGAATCTCTTCCATAGTTAGTGTTTGACCACTAAAATATTTATCAAGATATTTATCATCAGTTAAAGCGACTTGTTCTTCGATTTTAGTATGAAGTTCAATAACTTTTTCTTTCTTTTCTGGGTAGATTGGTTCATCAACGCATTCTTTTCCATTATATTTTCTAGCTTTCATTGAAACAACATTAACGAATCCATCGAATTCATTTTGATGTCCCATTGGGTAAACAAAGGAAATAGGACCATTTTTATCAAGTTTTTTAGATATATCATCTAATATTTCTTCATAAACTATATTTTCTTTATCCATCTTATTAATATAAATGATGGTTGGTATACCATGTTTTCTTAATAAGCGATAGTGTTTAATTGTCTCAACCTCAACTTTTTTAGTTGCATCAATACAAAGAATTGCACCTTTTGCAATGTCCATAACACCAAGTGCTTCATAAATAAAATCATCATTACCAGGAATATCTATAAGGTTTAACTTATAGTCATTATAAAAAATAGGAACAATAGAAAGTTGGCATGAACTCAATCTATTTTGTTCCTCTTTAGTAAAGTCGCTGATGGTGTTTTTGTTCTCAACAGCTCCTTTTTGTGAATTTGTGGTAATACTATGTAGCGATTCAACTAACGTAGTTTTACCACTTCCCTGGTGTCCCAAAACAAGTACGTTTCGGATGTTTTCTGAAGAATATTCCATTATTATCCTCCTTCTATTATTTTTAGAAATAATTATGTATTCTCTCGGCACGACTTATACCTATATATTACAATAGATTAGGAAAAATAAAAGTAGTTTTAATTAAATAAATCATTTTAATAATTTACCAAGTTAATGTTACAAAGTTGTTTTTTGTATGTTGTAAATAAAAATATTAAAATAAAAATGTGTTTTGCTCAAAAAAAGGAGGTATTTTTATATGAGCAAATTCAAACACTTAACATTGAATGATAGGATGTGGATTCAAGTGTATATTGAACAAAATAAATCAATTCAAGAATTAGCAAAGAGACTAATGGTTAGCAGACAAACCATTTACAACGAAGTTAGAAGAAACAGCATCGATATAGGAGAACGCAATCCAGTTTTCCCCTTTTGTATTCATTATGGCGATTGCCAATTTAAATGGGTTACGAAATATGGCCAAAAAAAGTGTTTCTCTAGTTGCGAGCATTACGAAGCAAGGGGGTGCAAAACAATTTCTAAATGGCCTTATGTTTGCAATACATGTAAAAGGAGAAAATATCCATGCATGCATAAAAGATATTACGATTATGCTCATGCACAAGAAAAAAGTAATAAGCTTCTCAAAAACTCAAGAGCAAAACTAAAAACAAACGAAGAAGAGTTTAATTTAATAAACGAAGAATTATATCGCTGCATTAATCAATTGAAACAGCCCTTGTATCATATTTGCCAAACTCATAATTTTTCAGTTTGTGAGAAAACTATACGAACATGGATTCAAAAAGGATTGCTTAGAACTAAAAATGTTGATTTGAGAACTAAGGTAAAAAGGAAAGTTAAAAAACAATATGATTATGGACGATTAATAAGGGATCCATCGATTATTATTACCAGAAATTATGGCTGTTTTACAAGATTTATTTCTAAATTTCCTAGGAAAAATATTGTAGAAATTGATTCTGTTATTGGAAAGGCAACTGATTTGCGAGCAATCCTCACAATTGAATTTGTTAAAGCTCATTTTCAATATGGAATTTTGGTACAAAAAGGTTCGCCAGACTGTGTATTAGATTATTTTAAAAGATTAATTAAAGATATTGGAGTCAACAAATTTAAAAGTGTTTTCCCAATAATCCTTACGGATAATGGAACGGAATTTTCCACAATTTACAAGATTGAACAAGATGATAATGGCGAACAATTATCTAGGGTATTTTATTGTGACCCTTACAATTCATCGCAGAAAGGATCTTGCGAATCTAATCATAGGTTGTTCCGCTATATCAAAGAAAAAGGGAAGACCTTAGACAACGTTTCTCAAGAAGATTTAAATGAATATTTTTCAAATATCAATTCTATGATTAGAAAATCTCTAAATGGAAAATCGCCATATGAGGTTGCAATTAGGCATTATGGGAAGATGTTATTAAACAAGATTGGGATTAGGCAAATTGACCCTTTAGATATTAATTTAAAGAGCAAATAAAAACGCTATTTACCACAATAGCGTTCAATAAGAGCAAAACACAAAAACTATAAATAATGCGTGTAACATTTACTTGTAATAATCTACAATAAACAAGTTTTTATATGCTTTGCAATTGTAAGATAATTGTTCCTACACTTATAAATTACGACTATTTATATAAAATATAAAGTAAAAAATATTAAATTTATAACTATTTTAAAATAGTCGCCCAAAAAATGCCTTTTGTAAACTTAAACTAGTCAATTATCATAAATAAATCATTTTCTAATAGACTATTGAAATCTATTAAAATAATTTTAAAATTTACAATTTATAAAAAGTACAATTTTGTACAAATAGTTAGTTGATAGCGTTTTTTATTTGTAGGCATAAGAAGCTTTATGTACTGTGTTGATTTTACCAACCATATTTAATTTTGTTAAACATTTTATAAGTCATATAAGACA
>JBAYXD010000050.1:0-8851 GCA_041673725.1 Bacilli bacterium
GAATTATTCACAACTAAACTAATGGGAATAGTTTCGCCAAATCCATCTTTAGTCATCGATAGATTCAATAAACTAAAAGTTGAATCTCCAAGAAAAGCTTTAGATTATTTATATAATTTAACGAGTGATGAATTAAGTGTTTTAAAAGAAAAATATAACCTAAAAGTAGTGGTGGATTTTCGTTCCACTAAATCGTCTACTTTAAAGAAAGATAAGATTGATAGTTCAATTGAATATCACCATATTTTTGTTTTAAAAGAACTTGAGAAACATAGTTACACGAAAGATATAACTTGTACTCCAGATGAATTCTTTTTAAATGTCTATCATAGTTTAGCGGTTAAAGAAGAAGCGATTAATACTTATAAAAAGTTTTTAGGTTTTGTTCTTGATTGTAAGAGTGGCGCAATTTTATACCATTGCACATCTGGTAAAGATCGAACGGGAATTGCAACTATCTTACTTCTATATATTCTTGGTTGCTCAAAAGAGACAATTTATGAGGAACACTTTGAAACAAACAAGTTTACAAGATCACAATATGAAGAAACAATATCTAAAATAGAGAATCTTTCTGAAAAAGAAAAAGATTATTATGAAGCTTTTTATATTGCTAAGAAAATTTATATTGATGAATATTTTAGATCGATTGAAGAAAAATACGGTAGTTTCCCTTATTTTGTTAAAGAAATTTTAGGAATTGATGAAGAAAAAACCAAGATTTTAAGGGATAGATATTTAGAAAAATAATGAAAAAAATTTTCAAAATGTTTCAAAATATGGTTAAATAAGAGTAAGATTTGAAAAAAGAAAGGCAAAATATGAAAAATTGTATTGTTAAGATAAATGAATCCTATTCATCTTTATCACGCCAAGAAAAGTTAATCGCAAATTATATTTTAAAACATAAGAAAGAAGCAAGTACGATGACCATTGTTGAGTTATCGAAAAAGAGCAAAGCATCTCCAGCAACTATTGTTAGATTTTGCAACGCTTTAGGTTTTGAAGGATATCGTGAATTTGTTCGTGCTTTATATCATGATGCCGAAAGTGGTTTAGACCAAGAACAAAATGTCTATACCGTAAATAATGATGTTATAGAAACTTTAAATATTGGAGAAACAATAAATGTTGTTTCGAAGATTAATATTGAAGCTATTGAAAATACCTTAAAGATTATTAGTGAAAAAGAAGTTGAGAAAGCAGTCGATTTAATTGATAAAGCAAAAAGAGTTAAGATATTTGCTTTAAGTGGTTCAACAGTTGTTGGTGATGATGCAGTTTTTAAATTTGAGAGACTTGGAATTGATTGCCAAAATTATACAACTCCACACTCACAAATCTTAGCTGCTTCAATTATGCAACAAGACGAAGTAGCAATACTTATTTCTTATACTGGAGAAACAAACGATATTATAGTAATTGCCAACTATTTAAAGAAAGCAGGCTGTAAAAGCATAGGAATTTCACGATTTGGTGAAAATTCCCTTTCTAAATTAGTTGATGTAAATCTTCAACATTCTTCAATTGGTAAAGGTATAAGAACATACTCTACTAGATCAAGAGTAGTCCAACATAATATTATTGATATTTTATTTGTTGCGCTTTGCCAAAGAAGAAAAAAGAATCTTAAAAAATATTACGAACTCTTTAAAGATAATCCAGTTGATTATGTTGCTCCTAACGATATGAAGTAACAAGACTATTTCTTATTTGAATTTAGGGATTGCTGAATAACGGCCATCATAATAGTCTTTTTCAATATTAGTATCGCTTCGAGTTTTATATTCACTTAAAGAATATATTGAAGAGCCTCCATGGTTATCTTTATCAATAAAATAAATTTCATCATTTCGTAATAAATCTCTACTTAATAACATTGTTAAGTGTGAACTACATAATAATTGATTAGTATTTGGATCACTTGTTGTGTATTCGTTTTCTCTTATAAAGTCTTTTAAAACTTCAATACTTACTAAAGGATGTAAACCTTTATCAAATTCATCAATTAATAAAGTAACATCTTGTTTTTTACTAGATAAGAAAGAGAAGAGGAACAAAAGGCGAAGCGTTCCTTCGCTTTCTTCATTAAAAGTGAAGTTAGAATCAATATTGTTGTGACGGAAGATTAATTCCTTGATTTCAATTGAGTTATCTTCATTTTTACTAAAATAATATAAGGTTTCTTTTGATTCTAAGATGGTATTTTTTAAGTCTTCGTTTAAGAAATTAGTTTTGATAGCAGCTAATAGTTCACTAGGAATATCACGGATTATATCATCATTATTAATAAGTAATAATTTAATTGAATCAATCCCTGTATCGTATTTTTTAAGTTTATTAGAAATCTCATCTAAATTGATATTTTCTATATATTGATAGTTAAAATCATTATTAGTAATTAGGACAATGTTTTTAAGGATATAGTTAAAAACAATATTGATATCTTTAGCAGATTCACCTAAATTATTCTTTCTTGAATAATCATTTAAATAACTAAGGAATGTTTCTTGTTTATTTGAAGCATTAAAATTATCTAAATAAACTTTTAAATTTTCATTAATAACAATTTTTTTATTATTAAACTCAATAGAATTATTTTCTAAATTATATATTTGAGTTTCTTCGCCATATAGAGTAGATTTAGATAAACTTTCACTTGTTAAAACGATTCCATCAAGAAGCGTCTTGCCTTTCTTTAAACCAAATCCATACATATATATTGTGTTATTTGTTAAAAAAGTTAATTTAAAAGAAGTTTCTTCATCATCTTTATTTTTAAAAGCAAAATCATTATAAGTTACTTTATTAAAAACAATAAAACTACGATAAATAAGAAATATTATAAATTTTAAAGTAACAATATATTAATTGAACGATGTTTTTACTCTTCTTGATTTGTAGGTTAAATTATTATATATTGAAATCATGAGTGAACTTGATGAATTATATAAAGAAATAGAAAAGACCGTTAATGGATATATTAGTACTAAAGTAATTAATAATAAGACCCATCATTATTTGCAATCAAGAGTTGATGATAAAGTAAGAAGCATCTATATAAAAGAAGAAGACCTTTCATATTATGTAGATGAAATTAATAAAAGAGGTTTATTAATTACTAAGATTAAAAGATTAGAATCTAAATATTCTTTAATTAAGGAAGAGTTATCTACTAATCAAAAATCATTAACAGGTTTTATTATGCTTAAAGATAAAGAAGTAGCTTATTTTAGTAATGGAAATCTTATTAGTATTGATGAAGAATTAGCACCATTATTTATTAAAAGAACCCATAACTTAGAATCCTTTTTATCTCGTAGAGGTATGGATTGTTCAAGAGGTAATTCCTTACTTTTAAGAAGGATACTTAGAATAGATAAGACAAGAGAAGAAGAGTTATCACTTCATGTTTATGCGGCAACTTTAACCGACTTCTATTGGTTTAAACCAAAAGGTTCTCCTTTAAAATATAAAGATATAGTATTTAAAGATGATTTTTTCTTTGATCTTTCTTTAAGTGGTGAGATTAATTATTTAAAGATTAAACCTTTTAGTAATCCTCAACTTACGGTGATTGGAAGTTACGAAAAAGCGTGGAAGCTAAAAGATAATGGATGGTGGTTATATAAGAAAGAAAACGATAAAGAAAAATTTAGTGAATTATTTATTTATTATCTAGGTAAAGAACTTAATATAAATATGGCAGTTTATTCACTTGATAAAGGGTATATTATTTCAAAAGACTTCGTAAAAGATACCTTTTTTGAACCAATAAGTGCGATTGTTGGTGAAGAAATAAACTATAGTAATATCTTTAATAAATTAATAACTATTAATAAAGATTTAGGAAGAGACTATATTCTTTTACTTTGGTTTGATGCGCTTGTATTTAATTATGATAGACATAATGAAAACTATGGAGTAATGCGAAGTGTAGCGAATGGAAAAATATTGTCTTTAGCCCCAAACTTTGATAACAATAATGCATTAATAGCTAATGGATATAAATCTATTAATCGAGAAACTGATGGACTGATAATCTGTTTTAAAAACTTTTTAAAAGAAAATAAAGTAGCTTACGAAGAATATAAGAAGATGAATCTACCGATATTAAATAAGTCTATAATTTTAAAAGTAATAAAAAAATGTCCATTAAAAGATAATAAAGTTTATTTGGTAGATTTTTTAATGAATGGGTATAAAGAATTATTAAAATTAAGAAAATAAAATCCATAAATATGTAGATATTAATTTTTAAAAATCTTAGTTTTTAATATTGTAATCAATTAATTTTGGGTTTAAAATCTTTTTGGTTTTTAAAGTGTTTATTTTTAGATTTAGATTATCTTAGACGAAACTAGATGGTATTAAGTTATTATCTTCGTTTATGTCTAGATTATAAAATTTAAACTTTTCTATACTTTTGGTAAGTAAGAATAAATTTGAAGTAAATAAAGAATAATAACTTCTTGATGTCATTTAAATGAGTAAGGAGTAATTTTATGCTAGGTTTAAAAAGAAAGATAATGTTAGCTTTAGTTAGCTTTGGATTAATCCTATGTAGTGGAGTTGGAATAAACAATAATAATTCAACAAACACTAATATTGAGATTAATACTAAGGAAGAAGTGAGTGAACCAATAGAAAATAGTAATGGTATCCACATTATGTCCGATCCACCAACTTTAAATGGTTTAGAAGGCGATGGTTCACCTAGCACTCCTTATTTAATAAGTAACATTGCTGACTTTATTACTTTTGATGAATTTATTAATGGGACATTGGCTTCTGGTCGTGTTGCTAAATATTATGAAATTACTGGTGATATAGAGATAAATAACGAAAATTATCCTGCATTTAAACCAATAGGATATGATGTCGACCATGCTTTTTCAGGAATTTTCCGTTGTGAAAAAAAGAATGGCACTATTTTACATACTATAACTCTTGATTATTCTTTTAGAGCTTCAACCCACAACGTGGAACATATAGGTGTTTTTGATGATAACTATTATGGCTTATTTGGTTATATTTCTGGTTCAACATCAATTTATAATTTAATAGTCAATTCAACAATTACTGTTAATTTTTTATCTGCAAGTGATGTATATAATTTTGATAATTATTATATAGGTGGAATTTTTGGAAAGATAGATAATACTGAAAATCACGTTTTTATCCAGAGCGTTTATGCAACGACTGATGTTACAACTAATTTGCTTCAAGAAAGTATGTATAATCTTAAAGTTAATCAATTAATTCTTGGTGGTTTTATTGGGGAAGCAATAAAGACATCGCTTGATTTATGCGAAATTCATTCTACGGTTCATTGTTTCGATGAATCGAACGATATTAGTTTAATACCAACATCAATACAACCTTTAGGCATAAAAAGGATGACCGAACATGCATATTTAGCAAAAGGTTTTGATGAATCTACATATGTAGGTGGAATAATTGGAAACCTTTCAACTTTTAATACACAGAATGGAGAAGATAAATATTATATAGATGCGTTTTATATCGGGACCAACAATCACGATTTTATTTGCAATGATTTATCTGGTTTTGGTTGTTTATTTGGCAATATTAATTTTACTAGTGATGAGTCGAGGATGATGGATAGTTATAGTATTGCCGAAATAAAAGATATTTATGTTAATGTAAATGGGGCCTCAACAGGGTCTGCATATAATTTATACTTTGGTGTTATTTTTGGAACAAAAACATCAGATAATAGTGCAGATATAATGTTCTTTAAATTTAATTTAAAGGTTTTGTCTGATATTCATGTGTCAATTAATTACACAACGGGTAGAGTAGGCATTGGATTTGTTATTGGAAACGAAAACATAGCAAATATAATCTTCCAAAATTCACGTTTAACATTAAAAGGTTTTGATATAAATTGTGTTTCAAATTACTATGTTAATTTTGGAGTGTTAGCTGGTGAAATTGTTCCGTCATCCGATGATGGTACTATTTTTGATTTTACAATGATTAATTCATATATTTATGAGGAATCTGGAAGTTCAATTACACTTGTTGATGATGATGCCACAATTACAACGGGATTGTTTTGTGGGAAAAATAGTAGCACTACTCGTAATCCTACTTTTGATTTAAATTTAGGCTATATATATGTAAATAGTGGGAATTTAATTACAAAAGGAGCGCCAAGTGGTTCGTTATATCAACCATCAAGTGATATGTATTTTTATTCGAATAACGCTTTAAGCGATTTGACTAATTTAGTTACAACATTTGATAATAGTTATTTAAGTGGTATGAATACCGTAGTTGATACAGAAAATGCGTCTTATGATGATGAAATGGAATTTTATAAATATAATAAATGGACTATTCTTAAGACAAATAGTGGTTACCCTAGATTTAGAATTGATGTGACACTTATTGCTTCTGGATTTAGTAATCGTGTTATGGAAGTTGTTCTTTGGGATGGAACCTATGATGAAACACAATTAGTATATGATGGAAAAGTTGTTGATGGATTATTCTCAGATCAAGAATTTGAAGATGAATTTTTACCAAGTTTATTTGCTTCTCTTGAAATGAAAGAGACGCTTTATGTTAAGTTATCAGATGCTCCAGTAGATCCAGAACCAGATGATGATACTGGTCCAACTCTACCAATAGGTACAACCTTTGATATAATTTACGATACGAAGAATGGAACTATAAATGATGCAAATTATCCAACAACTTATGTATGTGGAGTTGGTGTTACGCTTCCTATTAGCGTAACGAAAGAAAATTATGATTTTAGTGGTTGGAGTTATCGTAATCTTAATGGTGTAATTATTACGGAGATTAGTCCTCGTCAATATGGAGATGTTTACTTAAATGCAAACTATACCATAAGTGCAAATGCAAAAAAGTACACGATAGAATACGTGAATAATGAAGGAAAGATTAATGATAAAGACTATGCGACAAGTTATCTAGATGAAGAAGTAGAATTACCAGTTGACGTTACAAGCGATTATGGTAAGTTTGTTGGTTGGTACGATAATCCTGAATTTAGTGGAAGTAGTATCTATAAGATAAGTGCCACTGATACAGGAAACAAAATCTATTATGCTAGGTATATGTTTAATCGCTATAAGATAAGTTATGTTATTCCAGGTTCAACTGGGATTACAGAATACTATTATTATGGAGATGAAGTAACCTTACTAAATAACTTCACAAAAGACGGATATACCTTTGTTGGCTTAAGTGAAAAAGAAGGAGACGATACTAATTTAGTTACCAAGATTAATAAAGGTGAATCTGGTGATAAGACCTATTACGTAATCTATAAAGAGAATACCAAGTCAGTTAATTTATGGTGGCTTTGGATTCTATTAATAATTCTTGGATTATTAGGAATTGGTGTTGGAGTTTACGTTTATATTAAAAAAAGAAAAGCAATAAAAGCTTAGATTAAATCTTTAGTTTATATACATAGAAATAATAATAACCTCGTATTCTTTCATTAATAAGATTAGAATGAAATTACCAAGGCAAGTTAGATAATAATTTACCAAAGTTCTCAGGACTCACTTTGTTGTGGGTTTATGAGGATGACTTACATACTAATTATTCTTTTAATACTTCTTGTAGAAAAAATAATTAGGGACGTTTAAAAGCATTTTTGCTTGGTTTTTTAATAGTTTTAATTGATCTTTAATAAAGGAGAACATTAATGAAAAACTTAAAACAAAAGATTATTCTTGGTCTTATTTCGTTTGGCTTACTTTTAGTAGGTGCTACTAGTGGATTTAATAATAGTAGTAACGAAAGCATAAAAGAGAATACTTATGAAATTCTAGATGAAAGCGAAAATCTAGATAAAAATAATGAGGCTAATAATGGTATTCATATTATGCTTGAAAGACCAAGTCTTAATTTAAGTGGGGCAGGAACATCTACTAGTCCATATCTAATTAATAACTTAGATGATTTTAAAGACTTTGCTACCTACATTAATGGAGTACCAGTTGCTTCAAGAACCTACGCTTATTACTTATTAACAGCAGATATAACAATAAACTATAATCATTATATTTCGGTTGGTAAAAACGAAGATTATGCTTTTAAAGGTTCTTTTTCAGGACAAGACGCAAGTGATCCAACAAAGTCACATAAGATATCTATTACTTATCCATTTACGCTTAATGAAGAAAGCGCAAGCCTAGATAGAGATCATTTTTATGGTTTATTTGGTTGCGTAAATGATGCTTGTTTTGAATATTTAGATGTTGTTGCGAATCTTTACTTAAATTATCTTACAGATTCTTCTGGTGATTTTGGTTTAGTTTATTTTGGTGGGTTATTTGGAGGAACAGGGACTGTATCTAGCTCCTTAAATAATGTTAACGTTAATTCAACTCTATCGGTTGAATCAATGGAACCTGCTTCCGAAGACGTTTTAGGTGACGCTCTTTATTTAGGTGGTATTGCAGGTGTTGCAAAAATTAAAGAAATATCTAACTCTACTTTAACATCAAATATTAAGTGCTTTGATGAATTAAACGAGAAACACTATACAAGTATAAATAATAGTAATATTACACCATTTGCATCAGTTACTTATTTTATGAAAGCAATTGCTAATGCCTCTATTGGTGGAGCATTTGGTAAATTAATCTTTGATAATGCAACAAATGTTTACTCAATGAATAATAAGTTTAATGTCGGTAGTTTTAGCATTGGAGCAAATAATAGTTATTTCTTAATATATAAGTGTAATGTAGGGTTATTTGTTGGTGAATTAGCTAATACCGCAGATGAGACTACATTAAAACTAAATGAATTTACCTTTAGTAATATAAGTATTAAGTTA
>JBAYXD010000051.1:0-8733 GCA_041673725.1 Bacilli bacterium
TGGGGGATTACTCAACATTTATTCCTACCAAGATGCCAGATTTTATTGAAGAGATGGAAGTTTTAGCAATTTATTATGCTAAAGATTTAGGTTTAAGTGCTGGAGATCCAATTATTATCTCTGGTGGCACCCCTACTGGTGCAGGTAAAACTAACTTTATGCGAATTATCCAACTTCCAGAAAATCGTGGATTAATCTAAAATACTAATGTATTTCTGTTGATTTTAAAAAAGTTAAGACTAGAATATTTGTATAGCGTTGAAGAAGAAAAGATTATTTATGTTTTCTTTATTAGAGAGGAAGTAAATTTGATGAAATACTTCTTAAAGAAAAATAATAATTACCACTTCGGAGCTAAGGTTAAGATTTCCCTAGTTAAAAATCATTAAACTAAGTGATAGAGAACCTTGTATGTTTTCTATAATTAAGGTGGTACCGCGTATATTACGTCCTTAGAATTTATTTCTAAGGACTTTTTTGCCCTTAGAGAAGGAGAAAATCTTATATGAAGATTTTAGTTGATAAGAAAGAATTAGAAGTCAAAGACGGCGCTAATGGAATGGACGTTGCCCTACTTCTAAATCCAGAAAACAAGAAAAAAGCTCTTGCCTATAAACTTGATGGCAAGGATTATGATTTATTCCATCCACTTGAAAAAGGTGGTAAAGTTTTTGAATTAATTACTGTTGATTCACCAGAAGCTTTCCATATTTTAAACCATTCTACAAGTCACTTAATGGCTCAAGCAATTCATGCTTTATGGCCAGATGCTTTATTTACTATTGGTCCAGCAATCGATGATGGTTTCTATTATGATGTCGATTTCAAAGACTATGTTTTAAAGCAAGAAGATTTAGCAAAAATTGAAGCTAAGATGAAAGAATTCTCAAAGAAAAACGAATATATTGTTCGTGAAGTTGTTTCTAAAGAGAAAGCTCTTGAACTCTTCAAGAATAATCCTTATAAAGAAGAATTAATTAAAGAATTAGATGGTGAAATTTCAATTTATAAACAAGGTGAATGGTTTGATCTTTGCTTAGGGGTTCATGTTCCATCAACCGGTTATATTAAAAACTTTAAACTTGAAACTTTAGCTGGCGCTTATTGGAGAGGTGATTCAAAAAATAAGCAATTAACCCGTATTTATGGTGTTTCTTGCTTCACAAAAGAAGACCTTGATAAACGCTTACTTATGAAAGAAGAAGCTAAAAAGAGAGACCATCGTAAGATTGGTAAAGATATGGGATTATTCATGATTAGTGAATATGGTCCAGGATTCCCATTCTGGTTACCAAATGGTTGGACTTTAAGGCGTAATATCGAAGCTTGGTGGTATGATTTACAAGATAAATATGGATATAAAGTTATTAGTACTCCAATTATTTTAAGTAAAGAGCTTTGGATTACTAGCGGACATTGGGATCACTATAAAGAGAACATGTACACTACTAAGATTGATGATAAAGAATATGCCATTAAACCTATGAATTGCCCAGGATCAATTCTTGTTTATAATTCAGGAATTCATTCTTATAAAGATTTACCAATTAGACTCGCTGAAATGGGTCTTGTCCACCGTCATGAAGCAAGTGGTGCTTTAAATGGTTTATTTAGAGTCCGTTGCTTTACTCAAGATGATGCTCACATTTATTGCCGTGAAGATCAACTTGAAAGCGAAATTAAGACTTTAATTGGTTTATATGATTATTGTTATTCATTATTTGGTCTAGATTATAGAATTGAACTTTCAACAAGACCAACTGAAGGCTATATTGGCAGTATTGATTTATGGAATAAATCTGAAGCTATCCTTAAAGAAGCTTGTGAAGCAAGTGGCAAGGAATTCAAGATTAACCCAGGGGATGGTGCATTCTATGGACCAAAACTTGATTTCAAACTTAAAGATTGTATGGGTAGAGTCTGGCAATGCGGAACTATTCAACTTGATATGAATTTACCTATGAGATTTGGTTGCTACTATATTGATAAAGATGGTAGCAAGAAACAACCAATCATGCTTCATAGAGCTATGCTTGGAAGTATCGAAAGATTTATTGGTGTTATAACTGAAAACTTTGCTGGTGCTTTCCCAACTTGGTGCACTCCTGTTCAAGTTAAGATTCTTCCAGTCAACAACAACTATCATTTAGATTATTGTCATAAATTATATGATAAGTTAAAGGCTGATAAATTAAGAGTCGAACTCGATGATTCTGAAGAAAAACTTGGTTATCGTATTCGTAATTCACAAATGATGAAGATTCCTTATACATTAGTCATTGGTGATAACGAAGTTAAAGATAACACCGTTACTTATCGTAAGTATGGATCAGAAAAACAAATTACCGTTTCTATCGATGATTTCATCAAATTAATTAATGAAGAAGTCGAATCAAAAGCCTTACTTGTTGATCCAAAAAAGTCTGTTTTATAAAATTGCTTTACTAGAACAAAATTCTTCTTGTAAAAAACCTTCTGCCATAGCAGGAGGTTTTTAATTTTGCGATTTAAAAAGCATTCATGCAACATCTAAATTTTGGTAGTTGCATGAATGCGAATTGTTAAATTATTTTTAAAATATCATGTAGCGCGTATGCAACACCACAATCCTTAACATCAGTTGTTACGTATTTTGCTACTTTTTTGCAATCTGGAATAGCGTTTCCTAATGCTACACCACAATATTTTTTTAGCATTCCAATATCATTATTATTATCGCCAAACGTATAAACATTTTTCTCATCAAGATTAAGAGTACGAACCAAATAATCAATCATTGATTCCTTAGATGCGCCATCGAGTAAAACTTCATAATAATTCACCGTACTTCTTGTTGGTTTAAAACGAAGTAATTCTTCTTTAGACAAATGAATATTTTTACTAACATCAGCTTCAGAAGCAATCATCGTTTTATAAATTTTAATTTTTTCATTTGAATAGTCTTTTTTACTAAAATCGAAGATACTATCAATCTTATTGACTTCAATTTCATGATCAATCCATTTATCATGATTAAAAATCATTAAACCATTTTTATCATCATATCCATAAACCGTAACACCAGGAATTTTAGTATACTTATTATATAAATAATAGACATCTTTTGGCGTCATATATTTTTCATAAAGCAAATTACCATCATAATCAAATAATGCCGCACCATTAGCCACAATTGCATACTTGCAACCATCAGAAAAAGCATCTAGATATTGCTTAATCCCATTAAATGGACGTCCGCTTGCTAAACAAACGCAATAACCCTTCTTTAAAAGTTGGTTTATTGCATTTACAGTTTTTTTAGGTATATCAAATAGTCCTCTAGGGAGAAGCGTATCATCAATATCAAATACAAATAATTTAGTTTTACTTAATTGAGCCATCGCAAATCAATTTACCAGTCTTTCTATCAAATAGCAATATATTATTAGTAGCGAAACTTACTTTAATCTTCTCATCAAGTTTATAAGTAATTCCACCAAACATAACGCCAGTTAATAGATAACCATCAACACTTAATCTAACGGTAGTTTCCATACCAGTAGGCATTGAAGAATAAATAGTGCCTTCAATCTTACCAGTTTTACCAAATTGTAATGAATCTGGTCGAATGCCTAAGACATAATCATCATCAGTAAGAACTACCTCTTCTTCTACAGGTTGAGCATCAACCATAGGAATATGATATTTGAACGTAACATCCTTGTTGTTCTTTTCAATGAATCCTTTTTGTTTTTTCTTCTCATCAAGAGCCTTTTTATTAGCTTCTATTTTTTTATTATCATTAATTCTCCAAGCGTTTAAATCAAACTTCTTGTTTGGAACAAATGTGCAGGATTCTTTCTCAAAGAAATTAAGATTAATTGAACCATCTTTGGCTTGTTTGCCTTTAACTTCTATAAAGTTAATTGTTGGATTACCAACGAAATCAGCAACAAAAAGATTGACTGGTTCATGATAAACTTTTAATGGCTCTTCGTATTGTTGAAGTACACCATTATTAATTAAACAAATCTTAGTAGCTAAAGTCATAGCTTCTAATTGATCATGAGTAACATAGACGAATGTTGCGCCAGTTGAAGCATGTAATCTTTGCAATTCACCACGCATTTCAAGACGTAACTTTGCATCAAGGTTACTTAGTGGTTCATCCATAAATAAGACATGTGGATTTGGTGCTAAAGTACGAGCAATAGCAACACGTTGTTGTTGACCACCACTTAATTCATTAGGATAACGGTCCATGAATTCACCAATCTTAACAGTTCGACTACATTTTCTAACTGCAAGATCAATTTCTTCTGGTTTTAGTTTTCTAACTTTTAATATAACTTTCCCATTTTTAAGAAGTTCGTACTTGTCATTAACTTCATAACCATCTTTTTTATCTTTAGCGACATTTTCTTCGGATTTCTTTTTAAAGTCTTCAACCAACTTTTCTATTTCGACTTCGCTTAATTTACCTTCTTGAATATTTAATCCAAAGATAGTTTTTGCAGTAAACATTGAAACTTGATAGTTATCAATAATATGGATGAGAGCTTTATCTTTCTCAATCTTTCCATTTTTATCTTTACAATCATTAATAAGTTCAATTAATTCTTTTGGTTTAGATAATATTTCTGAAATTCGTTCATTATTTAAAGCATCAAAATCAATTAAAGGCATCTCTTCTTTAACATTTTTTAAACCAAAAGAAATGTTTTGGTAAACAGTCATATTTGGCCAAAGAGCATAGTTTTGGAATAAGAATCCAACTTTTCTCTTACTAGGTGGAACATTAATTCCATTATCACTATCAAAAACAACTTTATCTCCGATTGTAATTTTACCTGATGTTGGAGTTTCAAGTCCCGCAATCATACGTAATGTTGTAGTTTTTCCACAACCAGATGGACCAAGTAAGGTAACAAACGAATTATCTTCCATAACAAGATTTAAATCATCAACACCAAAGAAATTATTCCATCTTTTGGTAACGTGTTCTAATACAATTTTTGGCATATTATTTTCCTCCAATACCTTTATCAAGTGAAGCACCAGTAAGCTTATTGATTATAAAATTACAAAGAAGAATAAAGACAATAAGGATAAGGTTAATACCACTAGAGAAGGCATATAATCCCATTTCATCAAAGTAATCAAGAAGAGTTGTGACAATTAATCCAGTTCCACAAAGCATCATGAAGAGGGTTAATTCACGCATTGCTGTAATAAATGGTAATAAATAACCACTTAAAATCGAACTCTTTTGAATTGGACAAATGATCTTTAGCATACGCTTATACCAAGGAATATCTTGAATAATAGCGGCTTCTTCAATTTCTCCACTAATTTGCATCATTGCACTTAAAGATGCACGACTTGCAAATGGAATATATTTTATAGTACCTACTAAAATTAAGAGTCCATAGGTATTCCAAATTCCAAGATTACTACCAAAAACGAAGAATGCAGCACCAACGGATAATGATGGTAATAGGTAAGGCAAGAATGCGACACCGTTTACATAGTTTGCAAATTTGCTTCTTCTATTTTTAGATACACAATAACCAACAAGTAATCCAATAGTACCAGCAAGTAAAGCACAACATAAAGCAACAAATACAGTTCCACCAAATGCTTTCCAAATATCTGCATTATGAAGAATACCTAATTGTCCATACATACCATTTTCTTCACCAACCGCACTATTTGTCCACCACTTCGTTGTTAACTTACTATAATCACCAGGATTAGCTAAGAAAGTTTCAACAGTAAATGAAATAATTGGGAAAATTGAAGTGAAGAATGTGAGAATGCATAAAATCGCAGCAATCAACCATTTTCCTACTTTTCCAACATTAACAAGACTTGCTTGACCACTCTTACCAGTAACAGTAGTAAATTGCTTTCTACCACTAGTTGATAAAGTATTAAGTCCTAAAATAGATAATCCAATAAGCATCATAATGATAGAAATAATACTTCCAGTTCCAGGTCGAGCAACGTTTAAATCCATATATCGAGTTGCTAAAGTAGCAAAATCAGTATTTGGTCCACTAGCTAAATAATGTGGAACAGGATAAGATCCCATCGCACTAGAGAAAACAAGCAATACAGTCGATAAAATTGCAGGTTTTACCATAGGCAACGTAACATGAGTAAATGTTTTCCATTTTGGGGTATTTAATATTGTTGCAGCCTCTTCAAGGTTTGCATCCATATTTCTAAAAATACCACCAATTAAAATATAAGCAAAAGGAGCATAGTGAATACCTAAGACAAGAGCGGCTGGGAATAATCCACAACACCACCATTCAGGCATATGTACTCCAAAGAAATAAGCTAAGGCACCATCGCTTGTTCCCATAACTGCAGCGCTATTAAAAATATTTTTCCAAACAACGGCTAATGTCCATTGAGGCATTATGTAAGGAAAAATAAAAATTGAACTAATCCATTTCTTACACTTTAAGTTAGTTCTGGTGACTAAAAAAGCAACCATTCCACCAAAAACAACTGCGAAAATACAACTTAAAACTGAAAGTTCTAATGTATTTAATAAAGGAGTCCAAAAATTACGATTAGCTAATTTGCCAGTAAAGCAATCAATCCAGTTACTAAAACTTAAAGATCCACCACCAAGTCCACTTATTACTACTTCAGTAGTACCTTCGTGAATTGTAAACGAATCCATAAGCACATCATACATTGGAAAAATTGTAAAGGCTGTTAATAAAACACCAAGGATAACAAGGATGAAATTTTGAGGTTTAGAAAAATAATTGAGCATTCCTCGACCACTTTTTTTAAACCAATTTGCATTTTGTGTTTGTTCCATATTTTCACCTTTATATCTCAATAAGAGCGTCACTTATTAGATGACGCTCTTAGTTTTTACATCAAAATTAGACTTTTAGACAAACTATAAAGTATCAATCCAATCGCCTAAGACAGCACTAACACTTGCAGCATAGGTACTCTCTTCAATGACTAATCTTCCTTTACCTTTTTCATTGGCAGCCCACCAATCATAACCTTTATCATTCTTAACAGGGAATTCTGTTCCACCATCATTAGAGTGATCAAATGTTTTTTGGACAGCTGGAGATGAGCTATAACCACCCATATCTTTGCCCCATGGTTTGAATCCATCATGTTCAGTAGTCATAAAGTTAATTAAAGCGCATGAAGTCCATGGATATGGAGAAGTCTTTAAGATTTGTAAGTAGTGTTTATACATATAACCACCAAATCCAACATAATCATCTTGATATGCAGCAACTTGAATATACTTATTAGAAACACTATCAGATTCAGCGGTTGATCTGAACTTTGAATAAACAAGTAAACCAGCTTGACCAGCGCTGGACTTATTGGTTAAGTTTTTAGCAATTGGACCATCATCAGTTTCTTCTAAGAATTGTTTTTGCCATAAATAAATCCAAGCAAGTGAATACTTAGCATTGGCGGCGGTTAATCCGAATTCTTTATCGATTCCATCAACTGCTTTTAAGGCTGTTTCGAAATAGGTCTTATCACCAGTATATGCATCATAAGCTTCTTTAACGACGTTAGCATATTCTTCTTTTGTTAACATATAAAGGAAGTTCTTACCAACTGGTTCACTATTTGGAGCCATAAATTGTGTTTTTTGATCTTCAGCGACGAAATCCCAAACATTAGTAAATTTCTTGCCATCAAGATTGTTATAGCAGAAAACCTTATTTAATGATTGTAAAGCCATTGGTTCGCCATCTTTAGCTTTGTTTCCATCCCATTCTTTTGGAATGTAGTTAAGCAAATAACCAGTATCGGTCATCTTATTCTTAATTTGGTTACCATCTTGAATTAAGGTCATAGCGATTGTATGTGAAGCACTAGTAACATCTGCCTTAATTTGTGTGAATATACGGTTATTCTTTGGTTGGCTGGTGACAAATGTGAATTTGAAGTTTGCATCATAATTCTTTTGGCAATATTCCATCCATGCTGGAGCGGCATCCTTCATACGTGAAGAGTTAGCAACAACAGTGAATGTTCCACCATTAATTTCTTCCATGGCTTTCTTATATAAGTCAGCCTTATCCATCTTCTCAGCTTCGGCAATAACATCAGCGACACGAGTATCTTCAGTAGTTCCTGAGTTCCCACAAGAAGCTAGAGTTGCAGCAATAAGTAAAGCTGCACTAAAAGTCAAAAGTCTGTTAACATGTTTCATTAGAAAATTTTCCTCCTTACATGTTGTAAACAATTTGAAAAGGAGAATATTCATAAACGAATTAAATCTTCTTTTCAATATTACTGACTAAATAATACAATGTAAGCCCTTACATTTATGGTTATCAAGTGATAATGTCTCATTAGTTATCGAGGGAAAATGTCCCAATGATAAAATATCTCCATAGGAGATATGGAAATGGAAAGGATATTATTACGAATGAACGAACAGGGAAAATACGAAATCATTAAATCGTGTTTTGATGGGAAAATTAACAAATATGCTGCTAGTGTCAAATTAGGGAAAAGCATAAGACAAATTAATCGCTTATTAATTGAATACAAAAAGAGAGGTAAAGCTACTTTTATTCATGGTAATCGATCAAGAACACCCGCTAATAAAATGAGCAATACACTCTCTAATAAAATAATACATTTATGCCGCAAAGAATATAAGGGTGAAAACGAAAATTATTTAATGTGTAATTTTAGCCACTTAAAAGATTTGTTGTTTGAGAGAGACCATATAAAAAT
>JBAYXD010000052.1:0-8482 GCA_041673725.1 Bacilli bacterium
TGAAGGTGGGTGCTACGCTAAGGTTATTGACCTTGATAAAGATAGCGAACCAGATATTTATAATGCTATAACACGTGATGCATTACTTGAAAATGTAACTCTTGATAAAAACGGCAAAATTGATTTTACCGATAAGAGTGTAACCGAGAATACTCGTGTTTCATATCCAATTAATCATATTAAAAATATTGTAAAACCAATTTCAAGTGCTCCAGCTGCAAAGAATGTTATATTCTTATCCGCTGATGCTTTTGGTGTTTTACCTCCAGTTTCGATTTTGACTCCAGAACAAACCAAATATTATTTCTTAAGCGGCTTCACAGCGAAACTTGCTGGTACCGAAAGAGGAATTACTGAACCAACACCTACATTCTCTGCATGTTTTGGTCAAGCCTTCCTTGAATTACCTCCAACTAAATATGCTGAAGAATTAGTTAAGAAAATGAAGATGAGTGGTGCAAAAGCTTATCTTGTTAACACTGGTTGGAATGGTACTGGAAAACGTATTTCGATTAAAGATACTCGTGGTATCATTGATGCAATCTTAAATGGTTCGATTTTAAAAGCAAAAACCAAGAAGTTACCTATTTTTGATTTTGAAATTCCTACTACTTTAGATGGTGTTGCAACTGATATTTTAGATCCACGTGATACTTATAAAAATCCAAAAGTTTGGGATGAAAAAGCCAAAGATCTTGCTGCTCGATTCAATAAGAACTTTGTAAAATACGAAAGTACAAATGAAGGAAAAGCTTTAGTTAAAGCTGGACCAAAACTTAAGTAATATTGTAAAACTTTAAAACGACCACAAGCCAATCAAGGCTTGTGGTTTTTTAGTGTCGCATGTATGCATATTTAGAAAAAGAAGGGATTATATATGGTTATTTTATGAAAAATAGATATCTTAGAAAACAAATTATTTGCCTTTATTGAATTCTTTTAAGTAAGCAATAGCATCGTCTGCTTCAAGAGGTTTACTAAAATAGTAACCTTGAATTAAATCACATCCAGCATTCTTTAAATAATTGAGTTGAGCTATAGTTTCAACACCTTCAGCTAAGACTTTGAAGTTATAGTTATGGATGAAGTTAATAAGGTTTATAGTGTTCCCATTATCAGGTAATCTATCCGTAATTGATTTATCAAATTTTATAGTTTCGTATTTATAATTTAAAAGGTTAGTAATAGATGAATATCCAGTTCCAAAATCATCAAGAGCAAGTCGTACATTATTAATGAAATATACATATCTTTCATCAGTCGAAATGTTATCAATAAGCTTTTTGTTAAAGAAAACGGATTCAGTCATTTCAAAAACTACTTCGTTTACAGCAATATTTTTCTTTGCAAAAAGATCAAGAGACTTATCAATTAGTTCATAGTTATAAAGTTGTTGAGCACTTACATTAATTGAAATATAAATACCTTTATAGCCAAGTTTTTTAAGTCTTGCTTCAAAATCAATTGAATCAGATAAAGCAATCTCTCCTAAACGTGAAATTAATCCTGTTTCTTCAGCAACATGAATGAATTCTTGTGGACTAATCGTTTCATTTCTAATTCTCATTAACGACTCAAATCCAGCAAGCTTGTTTTCTTTAATATCAATAAGAGGTTGAAATACCATATAGATTCTATTTTCAGCAAGTGCCTTAACAAGTATTTCTTTTACATAATTGAGTCTTTCATAATAGTATTCTTTTTCTTTACTAAAGACTTCATAACCGGAGATTTTCTTGTTTTTAATTTCATACATTGCGCTATCACTTTGTTGAATTAATTGATCAAGAGTTTCAGAGTCTTTTGGATAACAAGAAATACCAAAAGAGAATTGGATTTCGACACTATTATTCTTATCTATATATATGATTTGGCTCGATAATTGATTAATCTTATTGGCAAAAGTTATGATTTCATCATCTTTGTAAGATTTACTAATAAATAAGAATTCATCGCCACCATATCTAAATATAGAAGTGTTTTCAGGGTCAATTGTTTTAAATTTATTGGCCATAGTCATTAAAACTCTATCGCCTGCGGTATGACCATAGATATCGTTAATTGATTTAAAATTATTTAAATCAAGAATAATTAACGTAAATGGAGTTTTATCATGAATTAACTTAGATGAATACTTCATTAATTTTGTGCGGTTATATAATCCAGTTAATTGATCAGTTGTACTTAATATTTCAAGTTGTTTATTGACGCTTCGACTACGACTAATAGAAACAGCTAACACAACAATAAATGTTATAAGAATAGCGATAGTAACGATAATAACTGCAATAAAAACCGTCATATTTGCACGAACAAAATCTGAAAAAGTGGTTTTATAGTTAATTTTATTTTGATAATCATTTATTAGAGTTTCGTAATAATTAGCATAGGCATAATGAATGCACTTATTTAAAATTGAATGAAGTAGATGATTTGTGGTGGTTGTAACAAAACTGATTGAATATTCACCAAACATTTCTTGAGTAACGATATTGTCTAATCTTAAATCATATTTACCATGGTTATACGATAATAAACTAGTTATGCATCCATCAATAGTTCCATTATCAACATCAGTAAGCATTTGATCGAGACTATCATAAAATTTTGCATTATTTACTATCGAGGAATAGGTATCCCCAACAGCATATATACCAATACTTGTTGCTCTATCAATTGAGACTTGGGTTTTAATGTTTGAAATATAATAAACATCAAAAGATAAATATTTATTGGTGTCAAAATAACTATCAGCAGCGTGATAAGAATTTCTACCAAAAAGAAAATCAAATTCGCCACTATCTAATCCTTTTAATTCTGATTCATCGCCTTCGTGTGAAACGTAATTTATATCAAGACCTAATACGGAACTAAACTTACTAATATAATCTACTATTAATCCTTCATATTGATTATTGCTATTCTTTGCCAAATAAGGTTGAAACTCGTTTTTATAGCCAACATTTAACTTATTATTTTTCGTTTTTAAATAAGCTTTTTCTTCATCGTTTAAAACAATTTTATCGTATCTAGTAGGGAACCATTCTGAAATAAGTGATTGGATAATTTCAATTTGATTATCTCTTAATTGGATCATTTGACTATTGATTCTTTGATATACGTTAGGTTTAGAAGCAACAACTGCAAGGTATGAACGATTAATAAAAATGGAAGATAAAGTACGTAATTGATCAATTTGAAAACTTGAACGATTGATGATTATATCAATGTCATGATTTATAAAGGCATTTTTATATGCAGTTTCATCATCGTAATAGATGACTTTCATTGCATCGTTTGTAGTATTTCCATCATTACTATATAAAGAGTTTGTTTCGGCAAAATTATAAAATGAATTATTTAAAGTGGTATTGCTTCTCAATAAACCAATTATTTTATTTTCGTAAGTGGAGTAATCAAATTCGCTAATTGTATCATTATCGGCTTGTGTAAATAAATAGACTGGAGCTTCACAATCAAAGACTGTAGACAAAGTGACAGTGGTTAAGTCTTCAAAGTATTCTTTTCGGCAATTAGCGACAATATCAATTCCATAAGAATTATTGCCACCATTCTTAATAAAGTCATTAACCATCAATGAGCATTCATCCAAATCTTTTGGAATAATATAGTTAAATTTAATTGAAGCTTGCTGGCTTAAAGTTGTTAAATAATCACCATAATAGCCACTAACTGAGCCATCATCGTTAAGTATAAATAAATTTGAAAAATCTTCTTCGCCATCAATCGCAGGAAAAGAACATTGCATGATTCTACATAAGTAAAAGAATTAGAACTTTCTTTATTCGTATTAGAAGTACTAAATGGCAACGCAATTAAGACAGTAGCAATTATTCCTTGAAGAATTCGCAACTTCCTTGCCTCCTTGTTCTATATTTTATCGCATATATTGAATATTTAAAATTATTTTTTTAAGTAAAAAATTCGCGTTTAATCTATATTTATTTGAGTTTTGCCCTTGTTTTTAAGTTTTATTTTCATTATTCTTTTAGTTATGTCAATTATTTCATTTAATAACGTAACGAAATATTACTCTACTAATCTCATTTTGGACCACATTTCCTTTGTAGTTAATTCTGGAGAAAAAGTGGCATTGATTGGTAATAATGGAGCAGGTAAAACTACTCTTTTTAAACTTATTTTAGGTACTGAAGAACCAACCCTTGTTCCAAAAGAAGATAAAGTAGGCGAAATTGCAATTTTAAATGGCACAACTATTGGTTATCTTGATCAAAATTGTATTACAAATATCGAACACACAGTTGAAGAAGAATTGTTGCTTGTTTTTGAAAAACAAATAAAGATGGAAAAGGAAATGCTTGATTTAACCTCTTTAATGGAAAAAGAGCCTAATGATAATTCCTTGATGGAAAAATATAATAATTTGCTTGTTAATTACGAAAAGAATAGGGGATATACCTATAAAAACGAAATAAAAGAATACTTATCTCGTTTTAATTTTGATGATAGTTATCTAGATAGAAAAATTGCTTCTTTATCTGGTGGTGAAAGAATGAAGATTGCCTTTATTAAAATTTTACTTTTTAAATACAATATTTTGTTACTTGATGAACCAACAAACCATATCGATGTTTCAACAATTGAATGGTTAGAAAATTTCTTAAAAACCTACGATGGTACGATATTATTTATTTCTCACGATCGTTACTTTTTATCTTCTTTAGCTACTAAAATTATTGAATTAGAGAATCATAAAATAACATCATACAACATGACTTATGATAATTATTTATTAGCAAAAAAACAAAACTATGAAACGCTTTTAAAACAAGCAGCAAAAGAAGATGAACAAATCGAAAAATATCGTCGTTTTATTGAGTTTTATATGCCTAAACCACGTTTTGCAAGTAGAGCTCATGATCGAGAAAAGAAACTTGCTAAATTAGAGGCTAATAAAACTGAAGTTCCAACTGAAGAAAATAGAAAAATTAAATTTAAAATTAAAGGTTCAAATTTAAAAAGTAAGCAATTAATTCGTTTTTATAATGTAGTTGTTGGCTATGATAAACCATTATGTCCGATGTTTAACTTTACTTTATATGGCCAAGATAGATTAGCGATTGTTGGTGATAATGGAATTGGTAAAACTACACTTGTTAAATCGATAATTGGTGAAATAAAACTTTATAGTGGTTCAATTAAACATTTAAGAGATATTAAAGTTGGTTACATTAAACAAAATGATTATGTATTTTTAAATGATACAGATGCAATTAGTTATCTTAGGTCAAGATATCCAAGTAAATTAGATAGTGAATTAAGAGCAAATCTAGGTAGATTTTTATTTAAAGGCGAAGATATTTTTAAATCGACAGGTTTAATGAGTAATGGCGAGAAAATGCGTCTTACTTTATGTGCTTTTGCGATGTCGGATTACGATGTTTTAGTTCTTGATGAACCTACAAACCATCTTGATATGGTAACAAAAGAATGTCTTATTGATGCTTTAAGAGATTATGGTGGTTGTATTATATTTGTATCTCATGATCGTTATTTTATTAACGAACTTGCGACACATGTTTTATATTTAACACCAACGTTATCGCTCTTTATTGAAGGAAATTATGAAGATTTAAAATTTACTCTTGAAGGCAGAAAGAAAGCACAAGAAGCCGAGCCAATTGATTATCGAGAAATCGAGAAAAATATGGCAAAGGCAAAAGTGATTCCAGAGAAAAAAGAAAAACTATCGAATAACGCTATACAAAAACTTAAAGATGAAAGTGCTGATATAGAGATTAGCTTAGATGCGATTGATGATAAATTTAATGATCCAAATACAAAATATGATGAATTTGCTGGGTTAAATGAAGAAAAGTATAATCTTGAAAAAAGATACTATGAAATTCTTTCAATTTTAGAAGAAAACGAGAAATAACTTATTTTTCATAATTTTTAAACTATACTATAGGTATGAAGTTATCGAAAACTAACGCCGAAAAATTTTTAAGAATAATTGAAAAATCAAATAAGAAAGTTTTTACTTGCGATAATTTATCGAAGGCTACAGGTATTAAGCAAGAAGTAATCTTTGATTACATCGAGCCTTTTTATGAAATGATTCGTTTAGATCCAAACCATAATTTAAAAGAAAATATTGCTGATTTAGAAAATTACATACAAAAAGAAGAGAAAGTATCTAAAAAAATAAAAAAGAAACCAAGAATTTCTCACAATGAATATAAACAATATAAAGGTTTCTTAGATTATGTTTCTAAGAATATGACTAGTGGTGGTATTTTAGATACTGGCTATAAATTAACTGCAAAAGATAAAAGAATGCTTAGTTATTATTTGAAGAAAAACAAATAATTATTTGGTTATCTTTTTAATCATTCCATATTTTTCAAGATCCACAAAGCCAACTTTGTGGTATATTTTTGCGGCTAATGGATTGTTATAGAATAGGCATAAAAATTCTTGTTTTTTTCGTGTCGCATCCATGCATATGTAATTAATTACCTTAGTAGCGTATCCTTTATTTCGATAATTCTTGTCACAACAAACGGCGACAATCATCGAAGAAATTTTGTTTTCCGCAGTTGTTCCACCCATGGCTATTAATGAGGCATTAATGAAATAACCATATTTATGAGTTCCATTATTTAGTCCTTCAATCGAGTCAGAAATATACTCTTCTAAGGTGCTTGTATTGCTTCCTTCAAATTCTTTTATTGTCTTCAGTAAATTAAATGCTTTTGTGAAATCTTCTTTTGTGGTAAGCATACGAACTGAACTATCATTTGAATCTAGTTTTGAATTGTCTTTGTTCAAGTTATATCTAGTCATATATGTAGATTCAAGTTCATAACCATCAAGTTTATTTAAAAATCGACTAATTAAATTTTCTTTCCCGCTAATCACGGAGAAATTTGTTTTTTGTAAAAAAGAAATAACTTCATCGATATCAAAGTCGTTATATTTAGAGTAGAAAACAATATTTTTCTCTTGATAAACTAATATCAAAGAATCAATTCTATTTTTGATTTTATTAAGATAGACTCGGCATATTTTGTTTTTTAAGCCAAAGTTCATAATATCGCCATAAATAAAAAGATTAATCTCTTTTTCATCGGCTATATAATCAAGAACTTCTTTTTCGTCAAAAACCTGTTCAAACATAATGATACCCCAATCTTTACTTATGGTATGTATTCTATAACATTTATTCATTTCCTACGAATAAAAGTTGAAAACCTCTAAATGAACGGGTTCATCAAGTCTTTTTAACTATTTATTATTTTGTTTTTTCTAATAGTCATGAAAGGATGATGTTTTCACGAAAATAACTTGATTTTTCGCTTTTTTTAAATTGAATTCTACGCCTAAAATTATATAATAATTTTGTATGCTAAAAGGAGAATGTAAAATGGCAGAAATTAAAAAGACCTTTTTAAGTGTTGATGGGAATACTGCTGCGGCTTTAGGTTCATATTGTTTTACCGAAGTTGCTGCAATTTATCCAATTACTCCATCTTCACCAATGGCCGATCATGTCGATGTTTATGCTTCACAAGGAAAGCAAAATTTCTTTGGAAGTACAGTAAAAGTATGTGAAATGCAATCAGAAGGTGGTGCTTCTGGAGCTTTACATGGTGCTGTTCAAGCTGGAACTTATGGAACAACCTATACTGCTTCACAAGGATTACTTTTAATGATTCCAAATATCTATAAGTGGGTTGGTGAGGAATTACCAGCCGTTATGGAAGTTAGTGCTCGTTCACTTGCTTCACGTTCACTTTGTATTTTTGGTGATCACCAAGATGTTTATGCAATTCGTCAAACTGGAATTGCAATGATTTGTTCACATTCAGTTCAAGAAGTTGCGGATTTAACTCCAATTGCTCACTTAATTGCAATTGATGCTTCATATCCAGTTTGTCACTTCTTTGATGGATTTAGAACTTCTCACGAAATTCAAAACGTTGAATTCGTTGATGATGAAGAATATCGTAAATTAATGCCATGGGATAAAGTTGAAGCCTTCCGTAAAAAGGCACTTAATCCACATAGTAACCCAGTTACTCGTGGTGGTGCTGAAAATGATGATATTTATTTCACTGGTTTAGAAGCTCAAAATAAACATGCTGAAAAAGTATTAGATATTGCTAAGAAATATTTTAAAGAAGCAACACGTCTTACTGGACGTAGTTATGCTCCATTTGTTTATGAAGGTGCTAAAGATGCTACCAAAGTTATTATTGCTATGGGTAGTGTCACTGAAACTGCACTTGAAGTTGTTGCTGATTTAACTAAGAAAGGCGAAAAAGTTGGCTTACTTAAAGTTATTCTCTATCGTCCATTTAGTGCTAAAGATTTAGTTGAATCTCTTCCAAAGACTGTTAAGACTATTGCCGTTATGGATCGTACTAAAGAAAAAGGTGCGGTTGGCGAACCTTTATATGAAGATGTCGTTTGTGCTTTAAGAAATGAAGGCAAA
>JBAYXD010000053.1:0-7993 GCA_041673725.1 Bacilli bacterium
AATTTTAGTCGGCAAAAAAGCTAGTTATGATGGCTCAACAATAATAGCAAGGAATGATGATTCTCCTTCAGGAATATTCTGTGCAAAAAAATTAGTAGTTATAAATCCAAAAGATCAACCAGTCGTCTATAAATCCAAGATTGGTCATTTAAGTATGATTCTTCCTAATAAAGCTATGCGTTACACAGCAACACCAAGCGTCGATGCAACACATGGTATTTGGGCTGCAGCTGGAATAAACGAAGATAATGTAGCGATGACAGCAACAGAAACTATAACTACAAATGATAGAGTATTAGCCGCTGATCCACTTGTAGAATATTCGCCTAAAAAAGGTAATAAGCCTAGACAACTTGGCGGAATTGGTGAGGAAGATTTAGTTTACATTACCTTACCATATATTCATTCTGCTAAAGAAGGCGTCATAAGACTTGGTTCATTATTAGAAAAATATGGTACCTATGAAAGTAATGGAATTGCCTTTTCAGATAAAGATGAAATTTGGTGGTTAGAATCCATTGGAGGTCACCATTGGATTGCAAAAAGAGTAAGAGATGATTCTTATATCACAATGCCAAACCAATTTGGATTAGATGAATTCGATTTAGAAGATGCTTTTAATAAACAAAAAGAAAATCTTTGCTCATCAGATTTAAAAGAATTTATTGATAATAATCACTTAAATCTAAATAAAGATAATAAATTTAATCCAAGACTAGCTTTTGGAAGCCATAGCGATTCTGATCACGTATATAACACTCCAAGAGCTTGGTATATTGAAAGATATTTTAATCCTAGGACATATGTTTGGGATGGCGAAAACGCAAAATATACCCCAATTTCAGATGATATTCCATGGAGTATGGTTCCTGAAAGAAAAATAACAATAAGTGATGTGAAATATATACTTTCTTCGCATTATCAAGGAACACCATATGATCCATACGCAAGATTTGGTGAAGATAAACAAAAAGGTATGTATAGACCAATTGGAATAAGTAGAACCGACTCTTTAGTTCTTGCTCAAATTCGAGGTTATATGCCAAAAGATTTTATGTCAATTGAATGGTTAGCTTTTGGATCAAATGCTTTCAATGCTATTGTTCCACTATTCCCAAACGTTTCAAAAATGCCTAAATATTTTAGTAATACAACTAACATTGCTAACACTAACAATTTTTATTGGTCTAATCGATTGATTGGCGCTCTTTCAGATTCACATTATCAATTTTGTTCAAGCCTAATAGAAAACTATCAAGAAACTATTCAATCAAAAGGCTTTGAAATCATAAAAAAGTACGAAAAAATAAAAGATTCTAAACTTTTTGAAAAAGCAAATAATGAAATAGCTAAAATGGTCGAAGAAGAAACAAATAAACTTTTAGATGATGTTTTATATCAAGCAAGTTGCCATATGAAAAATGGCTATTCAAAATCTGATAAATAATCTAATGTCGCATCTATGCGACTTATAAATTGTTTAAAAAAAGATGCGGTTCAATCCGCATCTTTATTTTATTTTAAATCATTAAACGCTTCGCTCATCGTTGGATGCGTATAAATTGTGTTAACTATTTTCTCATATGAAATATTATTATCCATTGCAAGTTTTATATAATTAACAAGTTCATATGCTTCTTCGCATAAAAGCGAAGCCCCTAAAATATAATGAGTTTTGTTATCAACCAAAATTTTAATAAACCCTCTATCGTCTTCAAGAATTTTTGCTTTTGGATGAGTCTTCATTTCAACACGTAAAACTTTAAAGTCTAAGTTTTTATCTTTGGCTTGCTTTTCATTTAAGCCTACCCTACCTAATGAAGGCTCAATAAATATCGAATATGGAACATTAATCCTCTTATCTATATTGTATTCACCACCCTCAAGATGAGATTTAATTATTCTAAAATCATCAAGTGAAACATAAGTAAACTGCAACCCACCATTACAATCTCCTAAGGCATAAATGTTTTCAACATTTGTTCGTAAATTCTTATCAACAACGATTCCACCACGATTATTAGTTAAAACTTTTGCATTATCAAGTTTCAAATCCTTTGTATTTGGAATACGGCCAGTAGCAACTAGTATGGCATCACCCGAAACAATTTCTTTTATGCCATTTACTTCATATTCAACTTTTTTGCTACTAATTTTATTTATACTAACGCCTAATTCAATAGAAATTCCTTTAGAATTCAAAGATTCAAAAACACTCGAAGAAACATCATCATCTTCCCTAGCCATAAACGTTGCTTCATTACTTAAAATTGTAACTTTGCTTCCAAAATTAGCATAAATATTCGCAAATTCTAGGCCAATATTTCCACCACCAATAATAACCAATTCTTTTGGCAATTTTTCTAAATTTAAAAGAGTGTTACTAGTATAAATGTACTTACTCTTATTTAGGCCTTTAATATTTGGAATAAATGATGTTGAACCAGTATTTATATAAATAGTTTCGCCAAAAATTCTTTCTTTCCCATTAATTTCTATGGTTTTTTTATCAATAAACGATCCCTTACCAAGATAGATTTTAATATTTTGGTTATCAGCTAATTTATGATAGTTTACATTATTTAATTTTTTAATAAATGCTTTCTTTTCTAAAATTGATTTGTTGTAATAATTTGCTTTTTGCTTAAAAGTATCAAACTCTCTAGAAAACATTGATTTATGCACCAAATATTTTGTTGGAATACAACCAACGTTGATGCAAGTACCTCCATACATCGTTTCATCTTCTTCAATAACGGCCACCTTTTTATTTTTATTTGCTAGATAGACAGCTAAAGTTTTACCAGCTTTGCCAAATCCTATTATAATGTCATCAAATTTTTCCATATAAAATCCTCTATAACACTATTTTATTAAAGTTAATAACAAAATCAAAAAAATATGCTTTATAAAAGGCCACATTGAGCGGCCTTTAATTTTATAAATTATCTTTAGCAGTCTTTTTATTTAAATCGTCATTAGAAAGTTTTGCTAATTCTTTAACTTTATTAAAATCTAGTTTAAGCGCTTTGCTCATTAATTCACCATATTCTTCATCTGCTTTTAAGCAATGTACTGCATGTCGATATTTAATATTCTTAGTAACACCCATCATATTATTGGCAGTATTCATAATAATAATGTCTCGATGTTTTCTATCAAGTAAACGATAAAGTTTTCCACCTTGTTCGAAACAATTATCAGTTGGATCGTCTTTTGGATCAAATCTATAGAGAGCGCCTTCAAGTTTTAAAGGTGGTTCCATTACTTCTGGTTGAGCCGCCCAAACGTTTGCGCTGTTTGGTGTATAAGCAACTTCTCGGCCATAATTACCATCAGTTCTCATAAAACCATCACGATGATAATCATTAACTTCACAATGAGCTTTATTAACTGGAATCTCATTATAATTAATACCTAATCTATAACGTTGAGCATCACCATAAGCAAATAATCTACCTTGTAAGAATTTGTCTGGTGAGAAACCAATACCTGGAACTACGTGTGCTGGAGTAAAAGCGCTTTGCTCGACTTCAGCAAAATAGTTTTCAGGATTACGATTTAATACTAATTCACCAACTTCAATTAAAGGGAAATCCTTATGATACCAAACTTTAGTAATATCAAATGGGTTATAAGGCATCTTTGCCGCTTGTTCTTCGGTCATAATTTGAACATACATCTTCCATTTTGGGAAATTCTTTTTCTCAATATTTTCAAATAAATCCCGACCATTTGATTCACGATCTTTAGCAATAACTTGTGCGGCTTCTTCATCACTCAAACAAGCAATTCCTTGCTCAGTCTTAAGATGGAATTTGCACCATACACGTTTATTGTCTTTATTATAAAAACTATATGTATGCTCACCAAACATATCCATATGACGGAAATCTTTTGGAATTCCCCTATCACTCATAGTAATTGTTACTTGATGGAATGTTTCTGGAAGTAAAGTCCAGAAATCCCAGTTATTTTGTGCGCTTCTCATTCCAGTTCGTGGATCTCTTTTAACCGCACGATTTAAATCGCTAAAATGATGAACATCACGAATAAAGAATACTGGAGTATTATTGCCAACTAAATCCCAGTTTCCTTCTTTTGTATAAAACTTAAGAGCACAACCACGAATATCACGCTCAGCATCAGCAGCACCTCTTTCACCAGCTACTGTTGAAAATCTTACGAATACATCAGTTTTTTCACCTTTTTGTAAGACGCTTGCTCTAGTATATTTTGAAATATCGTGCGTGCAAACAAAATAACCATATGCGCCCCATCCTTTTGCATGCATTCTTCTTTCTGGAATAACCTCACGATTAAAATGTGCTTGTTTTTCTAAAAGCCAGACATCGCTCAAAGCAACCGGACCACGTGGACCACTTGTTAAACTATCATCATTATTCCCGACTGGAGCCCCTACTTCATTTGTAAGCTTTCTCTTATTGTCCATAATTCTCCTCCTGTGAAACATCTATTGCTATTTTTTCATTGGAAATTATGTTTTTGTAAAGTAAGATGCTTAAAATTATTTAATAAAAATATTACTATCCTTATTTGATCCGATAACAAAATGAAATTTAGCTATTCCTAAATCTACTTTACCCCATTTAGAGGGAATTTCTTTGGCTAAAACCTCGTCACCAACTAATTTAAAAGTAAAGTTTTGACGATTCATAGCCGAAGGCGCAAGCACAACTGCACTTATTCCGTTCTTATACCATAAAGGCGATGTTTCATTAACATCGCTGATTTCTTCAATTGGTTTATTCTTATGTGGCACGCCTGCATTAACGCCATACCCTAAAGAAATAACCAAAAGAAGCTTTTCTCCTTCATTTAGCATATATGCTTCATGTATATTTTTATAAGTCCCTGCAACCCAACATGTATTTAATCCTAATTTTTGAGCTATCAAAACTAGCTTTTCACCATAAAATCCACATTTCTCATCTAATTCATCATCATCTCTACCAATTAAGGCTAAATAATTAACAGCATTAGAAAAAGATCCGATTTTTCCTAAAAAACCTGAAAATGCTTTTGGTTCATTAACAATTAATTGAATATGAAGGCCACTTTCTTTATTTATTTCTTTTATTTCAAAATTTAGTTCTTTAATAACATCTTCTTCCAAAGGCATATCCTTGTAGGAACGAACGCTATGTCTTTTCTCCATCTCGGCTAATAATTCTTCGTTGGTTACCATAAATAATTCTCCTCTATACTCAATAAATTATAATCATTTTAAAGAATGTATAAAACACTTGAAGTATATTTTGTAGCATGCTACAATTCAAAAGGTAAAATTATGGAACAAAAAATAGGATATTTGTTAAAAAACATTAATGATCACATGAAAACACGTGGTGATGCCGACTTAAAAGAACATAACCTAACTCTTTCTCAAAGTAGAATTTTAGCAATTTTATATTATAAAGGGGGAAAAACCACACAGAAACAATTAGAGGATGAACTACTTGTTAGTCATCCCACTGTTGTTGGCTTGATAAAAAGATTAGAGAGTCACCATTTTGTTAATGTATCAATTGATACAAAAGATCACAGAAATCGCATAATCTCCTTAACTCCTCAAGGAAAAAAACTAGCTAGCAATATGACTAAAGTTATCAACAAACAAGAAGAAATTATCTTAAAAGGAATAGACAATGAGAGTAGACAGAAATTAAAAGATATGCTTGAAAAAATATTATCAAATATCGATTAAAACCAGACCTTAAGTCTGGTTTAAAAATAATTATATATGTAGCATGCTACGAAAGGAAATATATATAATTAAAACATTATTAAAAAGTTTAAAAGGCAATAAAGTCGCTAGTATTACAACAATAATACTTTCAGCTTTAGAAGTTGTTTTCGAAATTGTTATTCCATTATGTATGTCAAATCTATTAGATTTTGGAATCTATGATTCTAATATGAATAAAGTGTGGATTTATGGTTGCGCCTTAATAGTTTTAGCCTTTTTAGAACTATTAGCTGGAATATTAAGCGCAAAATTTGGTGCAAAAGCAAGTGCTGGATACGCAGCAACACTTAGAAAAAATATGTATAATAATGTTGAAAATTTTTCGTTTAGCAATATTGATAAATTCTCCGCTGCATCCATTGTAACAAGATTAACAACAGACGTAACAAATGTCCAAAATGCATACCAAATGATAATTAGAATGGCAATAAGAGGACCAATCATGATGATTTTTGCAATGATTGTTTCATTTTCAATTAACAATACAATTGCGTTAATTTTCTTAGCAGCTATTCCTTTCTTATCAATATTTTTATTATTAATCATACGTGCAGTCAACCCAATCTTTAAAAAGGTTTTTGCGACTTACGATAATTTAAATAATGTTGTTGAAGAAAACGTTAAAGGCATACGTGTTGTTAAATCATATAATCAAGAAAACCATGAAATTAGTAAATTTGATAAAATAAGTCAAAAAATCTATCAAAACTTCGCAAAAGGAGAAAAATTAATCGCATTTAACTCCCCTTTAATGCAATTTACCATGTATGCAGTTATGATTCTTATTTCATGGATTGGTGCTCAAGCAATTGTCGCAAGCGGCAATAATAGTGCTTTAGGATTAACTACTGGAAATCTTACAGCATTAATCAGTTATGCCCAGCAAATATTAACAAGTTTAATGATGCTATCAATGGTCTTTGCAATGATTTCAATTGCCAGCTCTAGTGCAACACGTTGTGCTGAAATATTAAACGAAAAACCAAACATTACAAATTCCTTGAACCCAATTAAAGATATAAAGGACGGATCAGTATCTTTCAAAAATGTTACGTTTAGTTATAGTTCAACCGCAGATAAAAATGTTTTAACAAATATCAACATAGATATTCCTAGCGGTTCATCGTTAGGCATTATTGGTGCAACCGGAAGCAGCAAATCTAGTTTAGTCCAATTGATTCCAAGGCTATACGATGTTACTGATGGAGAAGTTCTGGTTTCAGGAAAAACAGTAAAAGATTACGATATTACATCTTTAAGAACTGCTGTTGGAATTGTTTTACAAAAGAACGAACTATTTAGTGGAACTATTAAAGAGAATATTAAATGGGGAAATGAAAATGCTACAGATGACGAAATAAAAGAAGTTTGTCATGTAGCATGTGCTGATGAATTTATCGATTCTTTACCTGATGGTTATGACACTTATATTGATCAGGGTGGAACAAATGTTTCTGGAGGACAAAAACAAAGACTTTGCATTGCTCGCGCTTTATTAAAGAAACCAAAAATATTAATAATGGATGATAGCACTTCTGCAGTTGATACAAAAACTGATGCAAAGATTGAAGAAGCTTTCAAAGGTTTCTTACCAAACACAACAAAAATCATTATTGCTCAACGAATTTCTTCAATCAAAAATTGCGACAATATTATTGTAATGGATGATGGAAAAATTATTGCAAAAGGAAAGCATGATGAATTAATAAAAAATTGTTCTATCTATAAAGAAATTAATGACTCACAAAATAAAAAAGGTGGTGAACAAAATGGAAAAAATAATTAACAAAAAAGAAACTAAACAAGTAGAATTTCATTCATCTACTCTAAAACGTCTTTTTAAGTATATGGCAAGTTATAAATGGCCCATGGTAATTGTTGTTGTTTGTGTACTTTTAAGCGCCCTAGCAAGTGCTGGTTCAGCATTGTTTATTGAAATATTAATCGATGATTACATTATGCCATTAATTGGAAATCAAAATCCTGATTGGACTTCTTTAATCATTGTTCTAGCTATAATGGCAGGAATTTACTTAGTTGGAGTATTGTCTTCTTTATTTTATAGCCGATTAATGGTAACAATTGCGCAAGGAACGTTAAAAAAGATCCGTGATGAGATGTTTAAAAAGATGCAATTGCTCCCTGTTAGTTATTTTGATAAACATACTCATGGCGAAATAATGAGTTTATATACAAATGATACTGATACATTACGTCAAATGA
>JBAYXD010000054.1:0-7934 GCA_041673725.1 Bacilli bacterium
GCTTTAATGCATTTTAAAGATTACCAAGATCAATATGAGAATTATATTTTTGTTGCGGATTTACATGCTTTAACTATGCCTATAGACCCACAATTCTTGCATGACAATACTAAAGACATTGTTGCCTTTTATGTTGCAGCTGGCCTTGATCCAAAAAAGACCACTATCTTCCTTCAAAGTGATGTAAGTGCACATGCGGAACTTAATGCAATCGTTCAAAACTACCTTTATATGGGTGAATTGGCACGTATGACACAATATAAAGAGAAGAGTCAAAAGTTAAATAAGAACGCAATTGGTTTAGGCTTATTTGCCTATCCTGTTTTAATGGCTGCTGATATTATCCTATACGATGCCGATATTGTTCCAGTTGGTGAAGACCAAGAACAACATGTCGAATTATGTCGTACTTTAGTTCATAGATTTAATGAAAAATATAAAGCCGAAGTATTTAAGATGCCAAAAGCGGAAGTACCAAAGGTTGGAGCAAGAATTATGTCTTTAAGTGACCCAACTCACAAGATGTCTAAATCTGATCCAAAAGGCGATATTTTCCTAAAGGATGATTTAAATGTCATCCGTAAGAAAATTATGTCTGCCGTTACGGATATGGATAATAACATTCATTTTGATCAAATTAATAAACCTGGAATCTCAAATTTAATGACAATTTACGCTTGTTTAAAAGGTGTTGAAATTAAAGATGTTGAGGAAGAATTTAAAGATTGCCATCGTTATGGCGATTTTAAAAAAGCTGTTGCTGATGAAGTAATTAGTGTTATGGAACCATTCCAAAAGAAATATAGAGAAGTTTTAAATAGTGGCGAAATTGATAAAATCCTTGATGATGGCGCAAAACGTGCTAGTAAAATTGCTGATGCTACTCTATTAAGAGCTAAAAAAGCTGTAGGTTTATATACCCATGACTAAAAATAGAGACCGATATTTAATTGCTATTGATCTTGATGGCACTCTTTTAACTGACAAGAAAAAAATTAGATTAAAATCTAAATTATTTTTAAGAAAACTTGAAAAAGAAGGTAGTATTGTTGCTATTTCTACTGGGAGACCCGTAAGAACAGCTTTACCTTTTTATAATGAATTAAAAACTCATGGACCACTACTTTGCTATAATGGCGCTTATTGTTTTGATCCAAATGATTCAAATTTTAATGTAATTCGTAATCCAGTTAGTCCAACTCTAATTAAAAAACATTATAAATATTTGATTGATAATTATGCTGATGCCGCATTATCTGAAAGCTTAACTACAATATATATTGATGGTGAATATCACGTTTTTGATTTCACTTTAAACTATGACAATAATCTTAAAATGGTTGAAGGCTCTTTTGATAAAACTGTAAATGAAGATGTTTATTCATTTATAATGCACACAAAATATAGAGACGAAAAACACGTAAAAGAAATTAAAAAATATGTCGAGAGAAACCTTAAAGGTTATTGCGTAGATTTTTGGAGTGATGATTGGTATTTTGAAGTAAGAAAAGAAGGCATTAACAAAGCCGCAACTATCGAAAAAATCCAAAAACTATATAAAATACCACATGAAAATATCTTAACCTTTGGCGATAGCACAAATGACATTCAACTTGTTTCTTCTTTTAAGAATGGTTATGCCATGATTAATGGACGAGAACATATTAAAGATTTTGCTAAAAATATTACAAAAAAGGACAACAACCATAATGGTGTTGTCCATGAAATTAAAACTTATTTAAAATCTCATTAAAGTTTAACATCTAAATCTTCAAGAACCTTGTGATAAATCTCATCACAAGCTTTTTCTGCAGTACTTGGTTCTTTTACAATAACTTCGATATAGAATTTTATTTTTGGTTCAGTGCCAGAAGGACGAATACAAATCGTTGTACCATCACTTAAATAATATTTAACTAAATCACCAACTGGTAAACCTTCAATATTTTCAACTTGCTTACTTGCAGTATAATATCTCTTACGATTAAAGTAATCTTCGTATTTGGTGACGTCTTTGCCGGCGATTTTACTTAATGGATCATTTATGCAACGATTCATAATCTCTTCCATCTTACGTGCCCCTTTTGATCCTTCAAGATAAATGTTATAAAGTTTATTTTTATGATAGCCATAAGTCTTAGCAAGATTATTATAAACTTCAACAAGATTTAAACCTTGTAGATGATAGAATAGTGCCATTTCACAATAGAGTAAAATTGCTTGAATACCATCTTTATCTCTAACAAATGCTTTTGGTAAGCAACCATAAGATTCTTCATAACCAAATTCATAAGTTGGACCATTATGAACTTCATAATAATTAACACGGTCACCAATATATTTGAATCCAGTTAAAACTTGTTCTGTTCTTAAGCCATAATGAGTAGCGATTTCTTTTCCAAGTTCACTAGTAACAACAGTATTAAACATGATACCATCCTTACTTAATGTACCCTTCTTCTTTCGTTCGCTAAATAAATAATCCATAAGCATTGCGGCAGATTCATTACCAGTAATTAAATGATATTGGCCTTTACTTGTCTTGCAAGCTAACCCAACACGATCTCCATCAGGATCAGTCATACAAATTAAATCAGCATCAATCTTAGTTGCTAATTTAATTGGTTCAATAAAGCTTCTTGGATCTTCAGGATTTGGTGATAATGTTCCACTAAAATCTGGATCAGGAGTACATTGTTTTTCGACTGGATAAACTTCATATCCACAATCTTTAAAAACACGCATTGCATTGACATAACTAGTTCCATGATTTGGAGTATAAACAATCTTAAAACCTTTTTTGTTTAAGTCCTTATTTTCTTGGATACCTTCACAAAGTTTTACATAAGTATCATCAACATCTTTTTCAAGAATCTCTTGTTCGCCAGGAACTTTATCTTTTGGAACTTCAACATCAAGTTCATTTGGTAAATCATTAATGATTTTAATTAATGGATCAATTTTGTAAGGAACCATTTGGCAACCAGTCTCATCATAAACCTTATATCCGTTATATTCTTTTGGGTTATGGGAGGCAGTAATCATAATACCTGCATCACAATGTTTATATCTTACAGCATAAGATAATTCAGGAGTTGGTCTTAAAGAATCAAAAATGTAAGTTTTGATTCCCATTTCATTTAAAATCTTACTTGATTCAAGAGCAAATTCTCTTGAAAAATGTCGATTATCATGCGAAATAGCAATACCCTTTTCTTTACCATGTTGATGGAACTTTAAAACATAAAGTCCAAGAGCAATTGTGGTCTTCTTTACAGTAAAGTAATTCATCCTATTGGTTCCAGGACCAAGAATTCCTCTTAATCCACCAGTACCAAATTCAATATCTTTGAAAAAAGCCTCATCTTTAGTCTTATCATCCATTTCTTTTAATAATTCTTTGTCTTCTTTGCTTACATTTTTACTATTAAGCCAACGATTGTAATTTTCTAAAGTTTTACTTTCCATATGTTTGCCTCTTCTTTTCTAATATTATAACTTATTTATACAATAATTAAACTTTAACGAATCAAGAATTTCATCTTCATTTTTTGGAAGTTTAGCTAAAAAACTTTTTCCACTTAAATAACTCAATTTACCCTCGATTTTTCCAAAAGTAACCTTATAAGAATGCAAGAATTGGTTCTCAAATTTGTATTTCTTATAAAACTCTTTATTAAAACTAAAGTCGCCATACTTAGCGTCTCCAACTATAGGACAATTAATATAAGCAAGATGAACTCTAATTTGATGAGTTCTTCCGGTTAATAGACGAACTTTCAACAAAGATAATTCACTATTTGAGCATATTACTTTATATTCGGTTTTTGCACTTAGAGAGCCACGTTCCATTCGTGCGACTTTTACTATTTTAGTTTTTGGATCTTTAATTAATGGAGCATCTATGCAACCTTCATTTTTTTGTGGTTTTCCTAAAACTAACGCAAGATAAAATTTGTCGATATTGGTGCGTGATTTAAACATCTCAATAAGCTCTTGCGAACTAAAAAGGTTTTTCGCATATATGCAAACACCACTAGTATTACGATCTAAACGATGTACTGGTGAAGGTCGAAAATCTAAACCATTATTTTTAAATTCGCCTTTAGTAAATAAGTAAGATTGAACAAAATTTGTAAGAGTATTGCTCTTCTCATTTTCATCCTCCACTACCAATAATCCAACAGGTTTATTAATTATTAAAATGTTGTCATCTTCATATATGATATCAAGTTTAATATCACTCTTTTTTACTTCTTTAGGTTTACTAAAATCTGCAAGTTGTTCATCAGTTACGTAAATCTTAATTTCATCATCAAGCTTTACAATATAATCACCATTTACCCAATGGTTATTAACTTTAACGTCCTTTTTCCTAAAAGTTTTATAAATAAAAGAAAGTGGCGCAAGATTTAGATACTTACGTACAAGTTTATCTATTCGTTGATTTTCATTTTCTTTAGTTACTTTTATGCATTTCATATAAATTCAATTTCCTAATGTTTTTTAAATACAATTTTGTTATAATACTTAAGCGTTAAATATGACTTTTTTGGAGAAATACCCAAGAGGCTGAAGGGGCGGGCTTGGAAAGCTCGTAGGTCTGTAACAGGACGCGAGGGTTCAAATCCCTCTTTCTCCGCCATTCGATTTTAACGAGAACACTCGAATAAAGTGTTCTTTTTTTATGGTTTTTTCCTAACAACACTATTATATCTAAAAGACATTTATTACTCCATTCAATAATTAAATTTCTAATATTAAATAATTAAAAATTCCTATATAAAAAGATGCATTTTTACATGCATCTTTTGTTATTACTTTTTAGGAGTTTCAATCGAAGATTCGTTAGATTCTGTAACCACCGCAGATGTTTCAACAACATCGCTTTGGGCATCAACCATTTTTTGAAGACGTTGCTCTCTTCGAGCTTGTCTTTCTTTATCACGATCTTCATTACGACTCGCAAGTGATAATGTAATAGCGATAATAATTGCTCCAAGAATTAAAAATACAATTCCCCAGAAAATAAATCCAAGTGGTCGATTGCCAAGCCAGGTTTTAAGCGCAGCGTCAGCAATTAAAATTGGATTCTTTGATGGAGGTATATTAATACTTCGACCAATAACATCGACAATATTAAAACTTAATCCAGCTGCAAAGAATATGGCTCCAACAACAAACCAAACTAATTCTTTAACTGTAAAAGTTTTAAAAAAGTCTTTTAAACCCTTATGTTTTTTCTTTTCGTTAACACTATTCACAATATATACCTAAAATAGACTACTTCTTTTCTTCAGCTTTTGGAGTAGCGGTTGTTGCATCGCTAGCTACTTTCTTTTCAGCTTCTTCTTTAACCTTTTTATTATCTTCAACTAATTCTTTGAGGCATGGTTCGTAGTTGGCTTTCCAACCTTTTTCAGCATCTTCAACAAAAACACTTAATTCGATACCAATTTCATTGAATACATCTTGGAAACTCTTACCTTTTGGTAAATCTCTCTTACCAGTCATCATTTCAATGAACTTAAAGATTTCATCAAGAGCATTGGTGTAAATATCATCAGTGCAAGTGGCTTGTTGTCTAGTTAAATTAATTAAACCAACAAGTTTATTTAAATCTTGTTCAATGAAGTTGCTTTGTGGAGTCTTTTGTCCATTAGCTTCTCTCATTGCTTTATTGAATTCTTCAAATTGATTTCTTATTTCAGTAATTAAAGTCATTAAAGAAACAGCACGATAGAATCTCTCATCAGCCTTTAATAAGTTGACAATTTTTTCTTCTTTTAAGTTGTTCTTTTCAGCATATTGTTCGTGAATACGAATAACATTATTTAAAGATTCATGAAGTGGTATAGCCTCTTCAAAAATCTTAACGTTTTGAGCATGATCAACTCTTAATCCATCAGCAGTCTTTTTAATAACTGTTGAAGAATCGCTATAAAAATCATTACCAAATTTTTCACATTCTTTTAAAAGTGCTTGGCCTTTTTCGCCATTTTGGTCAATAAAAACTTTTAATGGTGAATTAACTTTAATTTCGTTAACAATTCCATTACGTTTATAATCGTAAAATGAAACCTCATATTTATCTCTTGGTAAGGTGTACTCTAAGGTATCTCTTACAAGCGAATTATAATAAACCAAAGACACGATAACTCTACTAATTGTTTGCATATTAATCTAAATCCTCTCTAATAACTATACGCTACATAGTATATCATACTATTTTTTTATAAGATATCTACTTAAATCTTCGTACTTATCGATAGTGTATTTTGCATATTTTTGAATAGTTTCTGGCGCTCTAGACATGCAGAAACTGTTCTCTGGAAATTCCTTAAACATTGGAATATCGTTACCACTATCACCAACCACACAAATCTCATCATCTTTAATATTATTTAACTTACAATACTCTCTGATTCCACTGCCTTTACTACAATTTTCAGCTGAAATTTCAATAACTTGATTACACCATGCAGATTCAATATTTGAGTATGCATTACGAATCATTTTGTTGAGTTCCATAGCTTGTCTTTTTTTACGATTTGTTACGCCAACAAAGAACATAATTTTGTATATTTTATCGTTATTAAAAGCGTTATTAAACTCTTCTTCGCTTTTATGAAAAATCTCGCCATACATCCCTTGTAATTTGTTATATATCGAATAAAAGAAACGCATAATTTCATAGTGTTTTCTTGTATGAATATACATACCTTGTTCCGTCATAATAATTACTGCTGGAACTTTGTAAGTTTTATTAATATCATCAATAATTTCTTTGGCTTCTTCTTTATCAATTGAGTCGCTTCTTAATACTTTATTATTATCAAAAAGAACTGCCCCATTATAACCGATTAAAACACAATCTCGACCAATGATGCTTTCAACTTTTTTACCATAATCAATTGATCTTCCGCTTACCAAAATTAATTTGCCACCATTATCGATAAACGATTGCACAAAAAATAAGTTTTCTTTACAAACAAGATGTTTCTTATCACGAGGATAAAAAAGTGTTCCATCTAAATCAGTTGCAATATATTTAATCATAAAATAAGGACCTACGCATAAATGCGTAAGTCCATTTTAATTTAGTGAATATTAAATATCAACTTTATTTTCGGCTTGAATGATGCCATAATCGCCATCATCACGTTTATATAAAACTGAAATTCGCTCATCTTCGCTATCAAGATATAAGAAGAAGTTATGACCTAAAGCTTCCATTCTCGTAATTGCTTCTTCCATTTCCATTGGTTTTAATGGATAGGATTTAGTTTTAACAATCTTAGCATTGTCTTCTTCTTCCTTCTCATCTTCAATATTTTCGTAAATAATCGATTTACCTAAACTTTCATGACCATATTTTCTAAGCATTTTAGTCTTAAGTTTTCTCATCTCGCCTTCAAGCTTATCAATCGCAAGATCAACAGCTGCATAGAGATCGTCATTTACAACTTCAGCTCTAAACGTCATTTCTTTAGTAAACACAGTAACTTCAATTTTTTGAGCAGCACGATATGTACGACATACAGCTCGACAGAGAATATCGTCGTCCTTATCGAAATATTTCTCGATACGTTTTAACTTTTTAATTATCGTATCCGAAATAGCCTTCGTCACAACGATGTTCTTTCCAACAATCTGATACTTCATGAATTATCCCTCCTATTTAACCGACATCATCTTACACTTTCATTATAAAGTAGGACCAAATTTTTTGGTAGAGGTTTTAATTGTTTTTATAAAATATTTTTTGATAGTTAATAACTATCTTTCTTCACGGAAATAAGGTAGACCTAAAGATGCTGGAGGTTGATTTAGTCTACTCTTCTTTATACTATTCATAACAAGAATAATAATTGTAATTAAGTATGGGAACATTTGTAAAATTTGGGTAATACCGACAATATTTGACATATTGA
>JBAYXD010000055.1:0-7869 GCA_041673725.1 Bacilli bacterium
GGATGAAGCTCTTCCAAAAGAGCCATCGGCTAAAGTCACTTCAGCTTCAACTGTCGGATTGCCGCGGGAATCGATGATCTGACGACCGAATACCTTCACAATTGTTTGTTTGTTCATGTAGTTTGAGATCTCCTTTGTAAATTTCGCCTGTATTATACAACCGAATTCATTAAATGTATCAAAAAACGCAATTTCATTATCAAGTTGTGCTTTAAAAAACCGCTTAAAATGCAGTAGTCAACGATAAGTAGACACAACAGTCGGCAATCGTAGGCACGTCGAATCCGTTATGGAGGCGACGTGGCTCTTTTCGTACTCAAGCCTGTATTGCTTCGGGGTCAGATAGCCGAGGCAGCACATCGGCCTTTCCTCGTTGAAATAGGTTATGTAGCCCTTCACCGAAGCCGGGACGTCGCCGCTCGCGCCCACGGAGAAATCGATGAACATCTCCGTCTTGGCCCAGCCGTTTATGGCCTCCATCGCCCCGTTGTCGGAGTCCCGGGACGGGACATGCTCCTTGTGATACCATATGGCTGAAGGATGTCGTTGTATGCCTTCGAGGAGTACACCGAGCCCTGATCCGTGTGGAATATGGTCTCAAGGCCCATGTACTTCTCTTTTTTGTTCGCGAGGAACTCCGCCAATCCCTCGAAATAGGTGGATACGTCTCCCTTCCTCGACGACAGCGACCATCCGACGATCTCGTCGTTCCAGAGGTCCGTGTAGAGGGTGAGCTCCCAGTATCGGCCGGCCGCCCAGAAGGCGGTCATGTCGCTCACGACGACCTGATAAGTGCCGTCCACGAAGCCGGTCCTGATGCCGTCCATGCTGGCTTGGTTCTCCTTGTTCCTGCAACCGCATGATGTCGTCGATCCGGTCGTCAGCGAGGCCGTAGAGGCAACGCAGGCGTTTCCGCAATCGCATACGCAGTTCCACAGGGTCTTGTGGTTCATCCTCCCCTTGAAGGAAACCACGGTCAGCCTGCTATTAAGAAAAGGCCGATTAATCGCGGTTTTTGATACAAAAAAGTGACACATGTTTGTATCACTTTTATCGTTCTAATATGGAGCACCCAACGGGAATCGAACCCGCGTTATTTGCTTGGGAAGCAAAGATTCTACCATTGAACCATGGGTGCAATTGAATAAATAGTATTCTAATTCTATTTATTCATCAAGCGACTTTTCGTTATAACGTTCAGCCGCTAGATTAAGCGAATCAATAATCTTTAAAGGTAATTCATAATACCCATAAATATCTTTCACAATTCCTTCATCAAGTTTATGAAAAATATTAAAACTAAAATCAACTTTCGTATCAGCAATAATAAAGTAAATTGTGTGATTTACTAAAACGTTACTAATATGTCCTTTATAGAGATTACTTAAATCAAGTAAAGCCATAATTTCTTTTGGTCTAATAAGATAAAATGCTTTCTCTTTATTACTTGTAGTCGCATAAAATCTTTTATTAAAATCAATTGATTCAAAATCTAATGGTTCTTTATAAAGTTTATAGTTAAAAACCATATTGTTATTACGTTTATCAATGATAGCAACGCCACTTTCAAAGTTTCTTTCTAGGTTAAACGCCATATATCTTCCAGGGAATGGATAACGCGTGTGGGTTGTATTCCCTTTAGAATCTGTATGAGTAACAATACGCGTAAATATATAATCGCTTAAAGTTAATTCAATACCTTTATAAGTTGTACGAATTGTGTCGCTAGTTTCAAAGTCATCTGGAATTAAAAAGAGTCCACTATAATTCATTTCTTTAAACGAAACACCATTCTTTTCAGTATAACTATATTTTTCACCTTGAAAAACATCGTTCATGATGTTCTTTTCAAGATTATCTTTACAATATTTGTTAAAACCATTATTTGGTAAAGAGAACGCTACTGTTAATAAAATAAAGAAGATTACAGCGACAAAGAAGGCAATAACCATTAAGACACTGTTTGGATTGAAGTAATAAATAACAAATAAAATAATACTCACAACTAAAAAACCTAAAGACACTAATAGTAGTGTCTTAAAGGTTTTTAATCTTCTTTGTCTTTCGGCTTCAATCGCATCAAATTTCATCATAATTTTTTATTTAATTAAAACTCAATCTTAACATCTTCTTTTTTAGCGGCTTCAGCTTCAAAGAAATCTTCTTTCTTGTAACCATGATGGTTAGCAATAATTGATGATGGGAAGGTAACAATTCGTTGATTATAAATACTTACATTTGAGTTAAATATTCTACGACTGGCTTGTAAATTATCTTCGCAATCAGCAATTTGAAGTTGTAAACGATTAAATTGTTCATTAGCTTTAAGATCTGGATACTTTTCAAGAACAACATTGATTTGTTTACTGGCATCAGTCATCGATTGAGCAAGTTCACTCTTCTCTTTCATACTCATATCACTAATCTTATTGCCGCCACTTCTCATCTCAATCGTCTTAGTGATAGTTTCATATTCATGTTTAGCATAACCTTTAACAGTTGCTAAAGATTTTGTTAATAAATCAAATCTCTTAGTTAAACTAACATCAATTGTGGATTTAGCTTCATCAATCTTAACTTTAGTTTGACGGAACCAGTTTCCAGTTTTAATAACCCAAGCAATAATTGCAACTGCAATAATTACAATAATCGCAACAATAACAATTAAGACAATTCCCCATATTTCCATAGATTTAATCTCCTTTTTGAATACGTATAGAATACAACAATATTTATTGTTTTTCCATCTCTAATCGTGCTTATTTTGCTTTTTATATTTTGCAAAAGAAACAATTAAACTAGCTAGATTTAAAATAAGTAAAATTATAAGTAAAACTTGATAAATTGGTAGTCTTGAAGAAAAACTAATTCTAAATAAATTTTGCCCAATAGTCACATAAATTAAGGCATCACTTGTGTATTGAAGATAAGCATATGCTCCAAGAACTATGATATTCACTAAAGTTACTACACTATAGGTAACTAATGTATGTTTTTTCTTTGGATTAACAAATAGATAAAAGATGAATCCAATTAATGGCATTAATAAAGCTAAAATTAGCGATGTATAAGGCAATGGGAATCTAACAAAATAATCAAAATTTGTAATCCCAAAGATACCAAAAGCAAAAGCAAAACCTGCTAACACAAGCATAAAACCAATCATCACCATTCTAGGAGAAGTATAAACATTAAATACTCCAGGATTAATTGGATCACGATATTCTTTACTAAACTTTTTGGTACAAAGTTTGACGAGCAACACAATATTTGTTGCGAGTAGCACGAGTATTATTAAGACGTTATCTAAAGGCGAAAAACTATTTTTATAACTTACGAGATAATTATTAATATGATAATCAAGTTCATAGATAAAAAGTAAGATGCATCCAACAAGTAAGACCGTGGTTATCGATAAAAAGACGATTAAACCAGGTTTACTAAAACGCTTATAAAATAAGTTTCTAAATAACATAATTATATAAGCTAAAGGTAATAAATAACTAATAACTATTGGTAACATCTTATATAAACTCGCAAATTCATCAGTAACTAAACCAACAACTGAATTCCAACCAAAGAAAGTCGTAACCAGTGTAAGCGCATATAAAACAAAGAATAATAACGCATTGTTTAGGTTACTATTCGTTGTTGGATCTTTCTCTATAACATTTTTATTATTTTTCATATTCTACAAACCTCGTTACGATATTCGTATTAATATCCCAAGACATATCATCTTTTAGAGTTATTTCTTTGTAGCCAAGTAAATCATCATCACTATAAATTTCTGGTGTTGATTTAAGACCATAAGATAAACTAACTCCTTGATACATAAGATCAGTGTAATTTATGTGATCATGACCAAAGAAATGCGCTTTGATACTAGCATTTTTCATCCTATTAAATGCGTCACTTCGCTTATATGCGACGCAACTTTTTTCTCGGTTTTCACCTTTTCCCACAATCTTTCCTTCTTTAAATAAAGCATAAGCATCAGTTTCTTCATAAAGTGGAATATGGTAAAACACTAAACCAAAAGCGTCACCATCTGTTTTATTAATATTTTCAATATGTTCAAGTTGTTCATCGTGAATTATATCGTAATCATATTTGATTCCATTAAAGTAATAACTATTACTATCTAGAATATATAAACGATATTTAACTGTTCCATTATCCATTAAATCTATAAAATAATTTGCAAGTCCAGTTAAATTATCATCTTCATAATCAAGATACATCGCGTTCTTTTTAGATTTAATGTAATTTGTTACAAAATCATAATCATAATCTCCTTGTTGATCATGATTACCAAACGTAATCGCAAAAGGAATATTAAATGAATCAACAAAATCAAGGACATTAGTCACAATATTTTTTGTGGCATCCATAAACGTATCACCAGTTAAAACCATAAGGTCAGGATTACTTGTCGTAATGTTCTTCGCTAAATAAGTTTTAACTTTAACGTAATCTGTTTGCACACTAAAGTGTAAATCAGTTAGTTGCATAATCTTAAAATCACTCTTGTAATTCATCGTTAATTTATAACGATCTAGGCTATACTCCTTAGAATTATTTAAAGAACTGCAACCGGTCAATAAAACTAATAAACACGAGAGACACATTAGTTTATTTTTAATTTTCATATACACATATTTTAATAAAAGTATGAGTTTTGAGCAAGAAGCATTATTTGGATAATTTCGACTCATTTTTAACTTGTCCCCCTTCACTAGTAGTATCGTGAGGAATTATTAAAAATTAGCAAAATATTTTAATTATTTTTGAAAATTATTTTGCTAATCATTTTTTGATAGATAAATACTAAAAACCATTAATAATTTTCAATTTTAAACGTTACTTACTAAACCTTTTATCAAAAAATGATAAAATGTTTCCATGGAATTAAAAGACATCCTTCTTGAAGCAAGACAAAAAGCTAATCTCTCGCAACAAGAAGTTGCAGATAAACTAAGTTATAGTGTGCAAGTTATTTCTAAGTGGGAAAATAATCTTTCTTCTCCACCACTTGATTTAATGGTTAAACTAGCAAATATCTATATGATTGATTTATCTTCTTTTTTAACTGGAAACATTAAAAGTATTGATACTATCTATAAAGAAAAGTTTGATTTAGATAAATTTTCGGTTCGTTTCAAAACTGTTCGTAATAATTTAAAGATTTCTTTAAAAGATATGGGTGACACTTTAGAGCGTTCAAAATCCTTTATGATTCGTCTTGAAAAAGGAAACGCAATGCCAACTATAAGTTTCTTTATTAGTTATATTAAAACCTATAAATTAGATATTTATGATACCTATTTTGGCCATGATTTAGCTAAAAAAGAAAAGATGTCTAAAGCGCGTAAAATAGGTATCATTTCTTTTGCAGCTTTATTTACAGTTGCTATAAGTTTATCTATTGCCCGAATTGTTCTTGAATTAAATGATAATGGGATGTCTAATTTACCAACTCCACCTACTCCAGATGACGATGATGATCCAATAGAAGACGTAACAAGTATTATTGATTTTTCGAAAGTGGATTTACCTACTAACTTAAAAACCATAAATATTACAAGTAACGACGCCAAGGAATTACGTTATGAAGATATAAGTAATCTAAAATCTAGTGTTAAAACTTTTGCTGATTATATGATTTATTTAAAAGCTAATGATTATTATCTTAATTGCCCAATTGCTACCTTTGTTGATGATTCAACAAACTTAACCTGGAACTTTGCTAAGAGTTACTTAAATACTTTTAAATTTGGTAAAGGTAATCCTGATAGTTATGCTAATTTAACTAAATTTCTATTAAGTGATAATTATGATGAAGTTGGATTTATAAATGTTATCTATACTAAAGATTATAGCGATTCATGTATTTATAATTATATAAAAACTAACGATAAATACTATATTTTTAATATAAGTGACATTATTACTAATGGTTATAACGAAGCACTTAATTTATTATCTTTTGCTTCTTTAGAAGACGCTAGTAGTTACTTAACAAGCGATAACGCTTATATTTTTACAATCTTTACTGGCAGTTACAAAGATGGCTACGCTCTTCCTTATAGTTATAAAGATGAAAATAGAGTTACAACATTAGTTCCAGAAGGAACAGACTATAAACTTTTGTACCATAACACCACTGGTTACCTTACTTATCTAGAAGAAGCTAAACTTAATCTAAAATTAAACCGTTATGGTAGTCCAATTATCTATCAATCAATAGATAATATAAAAGATGACGATATTGGTTATAAAGAAGATTTAGGTAATCCAACTTTAACTGATGATGAGTTAAAAACATTAATCTACGAACAAGATATAGAAGTAATTAAAAAGAAAATTACCAATTTATGTGATTTACTTTATTATCTTTATGCTCGTAAAGTTTCCTATAATAGTGACTTTTTAGAGTATTCAATTAATGACGTTAGATATGCTTTTAATTTTGATGCTAAGTCACTAGTCATAAGTAACGAAACTTCTTCAGGTGAACTTAGTAATTTTGCTCGTTATGTATTAAGTGATAATTACACTAGTGTTGGTCATCTTTTATATGTTTCGAGCGCTAAAGTAACTGGAAACTATCTTACAAGTTACCTAGTTAAAGATAATTCCTATTACTTCTTTAATCTTAATACTTGGATTCAAACTTTTGATAGTAATCAATATATTGAAGGTCACTATGATACCTTAAAAGAATATAGTGATTCTAAATGGTACATTAATAGTGCCGATACGAAAGAGTTAATTGCTTATGAAGATGAAATTAATGATGCAGTTGTTTCTTATAATGATATAAAGAATAATGCTATCTATATTGATAGCAATGTAAATACTAGTTTTGTCTTTCTTGAAACTAATTATATCTTAAATAAAGTATCGATAAGTGATGCTGATTTAAAACATATTGCCTTTTTAAGAACTCTATACTAATTCTACAATTTGAAACCACTAAATAGTCATTAGTTGATACTTTCTTTTTTCTTTATTTTTAAAATATAGATAGTAAATAAATAATTAAAGAAAGGCTTAAACTATGATGCAAAATTCCCTAACTACTACTTTATCTTTTAACGATGAAAATACTCGTGACTCTTTAATTAATAAAATAATTAATTTAGGTACCTATAATTCTAAGTTAGATGCTTATGTATTAGTGCTAAATAAAGATCCTTATATTTCTATAATGTGTGATAAGAATTCTATATGTAACATTACTTTACTATATGCCTATGAATATAAAGATATTAATATTGTGGTTTCTTCTCGTTTTATTAATAATGAATTTAATTTAGGTGAACATTTAATTAGAATATCTACTGATAATAACGATTATATTGTTAAAATTACTAAATTAGAAGGCTCTTTAAAGCATCTTCATAAATATGATTTAGAAGTACTTAAAAACACTTTTTTAAGTGAAGCGAGTGACACCTTACTTGATTTAAGTGTCATGAGCTTCAAAGTTTTGTTTAACTATTTTTCAAGGTTTTTAAAAGAAGAAAATCTATAATATAAGTTATTAAATATTTCTTAAATATTTGTAATCTTGATTCTTAAATATTGTTGACAACAATAAAGAAAACTGGTTGAATTAAGCCATAGATAACGGTTGCGTAGTTTTAAACTATCGCAGTAATACGTTATCTTTTTTTATATTTAGAAACATATTTTTTAACAATTTTTATATCCTTTTTAGATAGCTTATAATCATACAAAACATCACCAAAATTTTCTTTTTTGTCTATTTCAATTTTCTTTCTTAAATATGATTTATTTGGATTGTCGAATTGAGGATTATTAATTAATGGTAAATTATTATGATTTTTTCCCTTAGATTTT
>JBAYXD010000056.1:0-7625 GCA_041673725.1 Bacilli bacterium
TGCGCGACATGTTGGGGAAAACTTCAAACCATTAATAATCTCCATTGATTTTTCTTTATCTCTAACAAGGCTATTCATATTGTTAAATAAAGTTTTTCTTCTATTTAAAAACATTGCACGAGCACACGTAAGTAAAGGTCTAATCATTTTGTCATCAATATCTTTTCTTCTATCAAAAGAAACCACAACCGAATCGACTTGAGGCATTGGGAAGAAACTTGTTTTTACAACAATCATATTTTTTGTAACTTTAAATACATAAGCCAAAACAATATTTAGGACATTGTAATCCTTTGTTCCCTTTTTGGCGCAAATACGATTAAACGCTTCTCTTTGCATCATCAACACTGCGGTATCTAATTTTTTATAATTAATAGCAATATAAAGCAAAATATCGCTAGTAATATAATAAGGTAAGTTCCCTACTATTTTATTAGCATCATATTCACGATATTTTAAAATATTGTTTTTAACAATTTTGATGTTTTGTCCCTCATATGCTCTGCTTAAATAATCAACAAATTTTGCGTCATACTCAACTACTGTATAATTTTTTGTTTTTCCAACTAAATCATTTGTTAAAGCCCCTAACCCAGGACCAATCTCTAGTAAAACATCGTCTTCTTTTAATTTTAATAATGAGACGATTTCATCAATTGTTTTTTGGTTACATAAAAAATTTTGACCAAGCTCTTTTTTAGCGTGGGAATTTTCTAACTTAAAATAACTCTTTATTTCGTCTCTATTTAACATAAATTAATAATTTGTTTTACCTTTCGAATTTTCGTATCTCTTAAATAATTCTTGGCAATCTTTTTTGCCAACTTCAATAAATCTACTCTTATCTTGCATCTTTTCATAGAAAACTTTATCTCTAAAGCCAATTTTTTGCGAATCATTAACATCGCAACCATAATAAATATAATCGATATTTGCCCACAATATTGCACCTAAGCACATTGGGCATGGATAAGCGGTTGTATAAATTGAACACCCTTTTAAATCAAAGGTATTTAAGTTCTTTGAAGCGTCTTTAATAGCCATTATTTCGCCATGGCAAGTTGCATCTTTATTTTGAACAACTTGATTATGTCCCCTACCAACAATCTTCCCATCTTTTACAATTACTGATCCAAAAGGACCTCCAGTTTTATTATTGATTGCTATATCAGCTTCTTTAATAGCTTCCAACATAAAATCATTATTTTCATTTAATTTCATTTATGATTCCAATTAGTTCCTTTCTATCTATATTAATTGAATTTAACTTGAGTAGCAAATGTTTCGAGTTAGAAAACCCAATATTTAATTTATTGCATAATTTGCTTCTTAAAATCGATGAATTGTCATTACCGACTAAGCCAAGTTCTATTAAATCTGAAAAACCAATTTTTGGGTCACTGTTTTTACAAAAACTAGCGGCGTTTTTAAGGGCGTTATTAACTTCCTCTTTTGTAGATTCAGCAACCCCTACTTTATGATGCTTAATTGACACTTCTTTTCGCACAAACGCTTGCTTCGCATTTGGGATTTCTTTTAGGATTTTATTCCTAATTTGCATTCCAGGAAAATCTGGGTCTGTTAAAATAATTATCCCTCTATTTTCATTGGCTTTTTTAAGGAAAGCAATGTCTTCAGAAGATATTGCGCTTCCGTGAATTTGGTAAAAGTCAGCATCTAAAAAAGAGGATAAAAAGTCAATATCAGTCTTCCCTTCCACCACAATAATTTCTTTAATTTTCATAACTACTTTTTTTCACGTGAAAATATTTTTGATGCGTTATTATAAGAAATAACTTCCATCTCATCAATTGGTAAATTCTTTCGATTAGCTGCGAACAAAACAGTCTCGTATATGTATTCAGGTTTGTTGTAATTTCCCCTATATTTAGCTGGTGTCAAATATGGTGCATCGGTTTCAAAAACGATATCATCAAGATCTAAATTATCAAATACATTTTGTGTGTTTTTGCTGTTCTTATAAGTAAGTGTTCCGCCAAACCCAAACACAAAGTTTTGCTTCTTGAATTCTCTCGCCATTTCAAGTGATCCAGAGTAACAATGAAGCACGCTTTTTCTTTTCACGTGGAAACTTTTTACTATATCTAACGTATCTTGGAAAGCATCTCTACAATGAATTGAAACTGGTAGATTTAATTCATTAGCTAACTCTATTTGTTTGATAAACATTTCTTTTTGTTTTTGTTTAACTTCGTCACTATTTTCGTAGTGATAATCAAGCCCAATTTCACCAATAGCTACAACACTAGAATCTTGTGCTAAATTTCTTAACTCTTCAATTGAATATTCATTAAATGATTTATATTCTGTAGGCATAATGGAAACGGCAGCAAAAACAACGCCAGGATATTTATGCGCTATCTCTATTGCTTGTTTAGAACTTTCAATATCCCAACCAACACATAAAAACTTAGAAACGTCGTGTTCTTCAGCGCTTTTTATAATTTCATCAAGATTGTTTATTAGCTTTTCATCGTTTAAATGAGTATGAGTATCAAATATCATTTTATTTACCTAAGCAAAACCTAGAGAAAATCTCTTTTGCGATATCAAAATCGTGATCTTCTCCAGTTAATGACAAAACTTTTAAATACGCGTCTTGGATATAAACATTAATTAAATCAACGGGAATATTATTCTTTGCATCTTTTAAAGCTTTTTCAAGCGAAATTTTAATATTCCCTAATATCCCAATCTCTCTAGCGTTGTTTATTGATGGATTATCATAATTCTCTTGGGATAATCCTAAAATTTCTATAATTTTTGACTTTAGAGGTTCAACGTCTTTGTGTAGTGCGCTTATATATAAGGTATCTTTCTTTTCGTTTTCCTTGGATATCAAATCTTTTTTGTTATAAACAATAATGTGTTTTTTGTTTTTAATTAAATCCAAAACTTTTTTATCTTCTTCATCAAAAGAAGTGGAGTCAAAAATAGCTAAAACTATATCAGCATTCCCTAAGGTTTCTTCGCTCTTTATAATACCTTTTTCTTCGATTATATCGTTACTTTCGTGTATTCCGGCTGTATCAAATAAACTTATTGTTATCCCATTTAAAATAAACTTACCTTCAACGACATCTCTTGTTGTGCCTTTAATATCTGTAACAATTGCTTTTTCTTCACCTAATAAAGCATTTAAAATACTAGATTTACCAACGTTTGGTTTGCCAACAATTGCAATCTTTATTCCATCTTTAATAATCTTGCCTTTTTCACCATTTTTAATCAGTTCATCAATATATTTAATATTTTTTGTGCAAGTGTCGATAATTTTTTCCTGATTTGCAACTTCTACATCGGTATATTCAGGATAATTGATATTTACTTCAATTAAACTTAACAAGTCTCCTAACGATTGTTTAAGAGGTTTTATTAACTCGCTTGTTTCGCCTTTAAGCGACATCATCGAGATTTTTTTACTTTCTTCAGATTCAGCAAAAATTAAATCGTTGATTGATTCAGCTTGGAGTAAATCCATCTTTCCATGTAAATAAGCCCTAGAAGTAAATTCCCCATGATCTGCCATCCTTGCTCCGTTTTTAATAGCGAGTTCAATAACATGATTTGTAATAAGTGGTGAGCCATGCGTCATTATTTCAACAGAATCTTCTCCTGTATAAGAATGTGGTCCTTTATAAGTTAATAAAACAACCTCATCAACAATATCCTTATTATCCATAATATAGCCATGATGAATCTCGCTTTTAGTAACTTTATTTAAATCCTTACTAAAAAATCTAGAGACAACTTTAAAAGAGTCGTCTCCAGATAATCTAACGATAGCTAAAGCACTCCTCATTAAAGGGGTAGCAAGTGCGACAATAGTTTCAAACATATTATTATTCTACAACAAATTAATCTAATAGATTACTTAGTTGTATCATCTAAAGTAGTGGAGTCAGTGTTTTCTTCGCTTGGTTCGCTAACATTTTGTGTATTTGTAGGTTCGCCAACAACGTACTTAACAACAATGGCTCTATCTTTACCATCGCCAATTGATTCGGTCTTAATGTTTGTAAAGCTTGATAAAGCATTATGAACTTTCTTACGTTCATCTGGTGTCATTGGTTCAAGTTTAACATCAATATGTGTTTTTTGAACGTCATGAGCGGTCTTTTTAGCCATATAAACAACACGTGAATATTTCTTATCTTTATAATCGCCAATATCAAGTAAAATTCTAAATTTTCTCTTAAACTTAGCGCTAACAGCTAACTTTGTTAATTCATTTAACGATTGTAATGTTTCGCCATTATGACCAATTAAAAGTGAATTGTGATTGGTCTCAATTAAAATCTTAACAATAGCGTCTTGATTGATAGTTTTTAAATTAACTTCTAACCCTAAAGCATGGATTACATCGGTTATATATGATTCGGCGTATTCAATAACATCAGTCATCTCACTAATACCAATTGTTACTTTTTTAGTAAATAAGGTACGTTTTTCTTCTTCGACAGTATATAGAAGTTGTTCAACAGGTATCTTTAATTCATCACTCGCTTCTTGTAAAGCAAGTTCTAAAGTCTTAGCAGTATATAATTTCATAATTAACGATCTTCTTTCTTTTTCTTAGACATAATTGCTTGTGTAATAAGTGTTTGAATGATAGAGAAAATAGCTCCAGCAAACCAATAAACACCCATTGCAGATGGAAGAGTGAAGCCCATGACAATAACAACCGCAGTCATGACCCAACTCATAATCTTCATTTGTGATTGAGAATCGTTTTGTGCTTTATTAACAGCTAGTTTTGGAGTATTCTTCATTCTCTTCTTATTAATCCATTGTGGTAACATCATTGCAACAACTTGTGATGCTGACATTAATATAATAAGGACAAGAGCAGTCCACCAACCTGGTAAGGCTGGCCATCCAGTTGAAGCTTTTAAAGTATCCCAAATAGTATCAGATAAATAGAGTCCTAAAACACTATCACGCGAAAGTGAAGCGCTACCAGTCATAGCATTCCAAACACAAATAAATAGTGGGAATTGTAAAACCATGACGATAATTGACATAAATGGATGTACTTTATTTTTCTTATAAAGCGCCATTTGTGCTTGAGCCATACGTTGTTTTTCGTATTGGTTAGTAGTCGCATTTGGATATTTTTGTTGTAACTTAGCAAGTTCAGGTTGTAAGTAAGTCATCTTTTGTTGCGAAATAGTCGATGGCAACGTAATTAACATGAAGAAGGCACGAATAATAATTGTGACAAGTAAAACAGCCCAAATTTGTCCCCAACCATTCATACCAAAGGCATGTGACATTGTTTCAACACCATAAGCAATTGGGTAAACTAGTAACCCTTCGAGGAATCCGTGTTTAGAGAAAGCGTTTCCCCAATCAGCCCAGAATCCATTAGTAGATTTATTTGTAATAACAACGGTTTCATTAAGTGGATCATTTGAAATGTGTCCGAATAAACCATTATCTTCAATTGAGAAACAAGTTTTTAATTGAGCAACTTTTGTTGTTAAATTAGTTTCATATAAATATAAGAAATCACTATTCATCGCATAACCAACGCCTTTTTCTTTAATAATTTCATTATTCCAGGTTTCAAGGTTGGTATATGGTTTTGAAACATCGCCTTCGTTATAGAACTTATTAAATCCATAACGGACAAGAAGTGAATTATTTCTTCCAACATTAGCGCCACCACCATTTAACATAACATCTAATAATTCAGTAGTGTCGTTTCCAGCAGCCTTATCTTCTTTATATCCCATTAATTGTTTAAAGGTGTATCCATAGATATCTTTAAAATTTAAATCTTCTTTATTAATTGCGGAATAATAAGAATCTTTAGCAGCAACAGCTTTTTCATAAGCTAGATCAATTGTTTTCTTATCAATATCTTCATAGAATCCACTATGAGGTAAATTGATATAACTTGAAGTAGCGGTGGTTTCAAGAGTTTGAATGTAAGAATTCTTACTGAAAGTTAAAGTTAAATAACTTTCTGGTTCATTCTTATCATTTAAAGTAGTTGATGGAACTTTAATTGTGCATGGATGGATATAGTAAATTCCAGTATCGTTTCCATATAAAGTTTCGCTACTAATAAAAAATTCTTTTTCGCCATTCTCATTATAAGAAACAGCAAAATCGGATTTTGTGGTTATTTTTTCGTATCCATCGGTGACAAAACTATTTGCATATGTGAGTGCATCATCTTGTTCATCAAAAAAACTAGTATTTACCGAATCATAACCATATCGATAACTACTAGTATCTTGGTCACTGCAAAAAGAGTTACAAGCTGTAAGCAATCCAAGTGTGAATGCTACAGCAATTGCTCCTAATATTTTTTTATTTTTATTTTTCATTTTCGCTCCTAATTCTTGATAGAAGTGTGGTTAATTCATTCTCGTTTTCAGTATATTGATTGATATCATATCGTTTGGAAACAACAACAATTATATCTAATGGTTTTGAATAATCACTTACCTTATCAATCATCATCCTAACTTGTCGTTTAATTTTATTTCTAGTTACAGCGATTCCATTTTTCTTTGTAACTAGCAAACCATAACGTTCAAATCCATAATCGTTCTTACGATAATAGATTGTAAATAAATTGCTTCTTTTACAAACTCTCTTATCGAATATTTCGTGAAATTCACGATATTTTTTGACTCGATTAATTTTCTTCATTACAAACTATAAAGAAACGGTTAATTGCTTTCTTCCTTTTCTTCTACGAGCGGCTAAGACCTTACGGCCTTGTTCTGTTGACATTCTTTCTCTAAACCCGTGGGTTCTCATTTTGTGTACTTTGCTTGGTTGATATGTTCTTTTCATAAATTCTCTCCTTTTCTTAACAAGTGCGAGATAAATTATATATGTATTTATACATATAAGTCAAATGACTTTGTAAAAAAATTAATAACTATTTTTCTACTAATAACGCTAATTATTGCATCTTCACATTTTGGTGGATTACAGCTTTTTATTAGGTTGAAAACTATAGATTCAATTCACGTCATCAAATAAATTTAGTGGTGGAGAACTTTTAGGTGGTGGAAACTAATTCACAAAGTTCACAAAATGAACAAACCTAAAAGTTTTCCACCTAGTTTTCCACATTTTCTTTTGTGGAAAGGTGTTGATGCCCTAATTATGCTAACTTTTTACGCTAAGAATGTGGAAAACTAAAAATTTCTTATTTTTCACTTAAATATTAATGTGGATATGATATAGTAATTATAGTTTTTTTAAAGGAAATTATGAACGCTAATACTCTAAGTGAAATCGCAACCTTATGGAATCGAGTTCTTCAATCGCTATCAAACCAGATAAATGATTCAAGAATATTCGATGTCTTTTTTAAAGATACATACATTTATTCTATTAACGGAAAACAAATGGTAGTTGCTTGTAATTCAAGCTTAACAACAACAATTTTACACGATAAATACCAAGATATTGTCGATAAAACGGTTGATGACCTATCCGGCACAAACTTCGAAATTACCTTTGCAAATGCAATGGATTTAAAAACACAAAAACCTAGCGAAATAGTTTCTGATTCTAAACCTAAATTTTTACAAAATAGCGAATTATCACCAGCCTATACTTTTGATAATTTTGTT
>JBAYXD010000057.1:0-7536 GCA_041673725.1 Bacilli bacterium
AACCAGATAAATTTTCATCGTTCTTTTTTGAAATACTATCAACTAATACTTTATAGATTTTACCAACCATCTCTTCTGCTTTATCATAAAAATTAACTTCTAAAGCTTTCTTTAGTTCAGTAAATCTCTTAGATTTTTCAAGATAAGGAACATCATCCTTCAATCTTGCGGCAGGAGTTCCTACACGTGGTGAATAAATAAAAGTAAATGCACTAGTGTATTTAACTTCTTTACATAATGAAATTGTATCTAAGAATTCTTCATAAGTTTCGTTAGGGAACCCGACGATAATATCCGTAGATAATGCAATATTTGGAATTTTATTTCTTATTCTTTGAATTAACGATAGATATTCTTCTCTGGTATATCTTCTCGCCATCCTTTTAAGAACTTCATTATTTCCAGATTGAACAGGTAAATGAATATATTTCATGATATTGTCATATTTACTAATAACATCAATCACATCATCTTTAAAATCACTTGGATAAGATGTTAAAAATCTCAATCTAGGAACATTAAGTTTTGCTACTTCTTCAAGTAATTTTGCAAAAGTGGTTCCGTCTTTTAAATCTTTCCCATAAGCATCAACATTTTGTCCTAATAAGGTAATTTCTTGGTACCCATCTTTAACAAGTTCCTCGCATTCTTTTAAAATATCGGTCATATTACGGCTTCGTTCTTTACCTCTTGTATATGGGACAATACAATATGTGCAAAATTTATCACACCCAAAACTAATATTAACAAAGGCTTTAAATTTATCATTTCTGCAAGATGGTAAATCTTCAACAACTTCACCTTCTTTACTAGAAACGCAAACAATTCTTTTCTTTGTCGTTATATATTTTTCAAGCAACATAACTAAATCTTTGATGTTATGTGTACCCATAAAAATATCGACACATTTAAAAGTAGAAAGCATGTGATCAATAATATGTTTTTGTTCAATCATGCATCCACCAACTACTAAAATTAAGTCTTTTTTGGTTTCTTTTAATTTTTTAATATCACCAATTTCGCCATATACTTTATCTTCGGCGTTTTCTCTTACGGCACAGGTATTTAATAAAATAATATCGGCTGTTTCGATAGAGTCGCATCTATGCATCTCCAATGATTCAAATATGCCAGAGAGGTTTTCTTCATCTCGATAATTTGCTTGGCAGCCATAAGTTCTAATAAAAAAGTTTTTGCCCTTTAAAAAAGCGATAATTTCTTCACTTGGAACATAATCATAATGATAAGTTTCACAAGGTTTAATTCTCTCTCTTGCCTTATTCATGTTTGGCACATCTAACAATAAAATATCTTTATCCATTTTTCTTACCATTTAATAAATTAATTCTTTCAATCGAAGTTGCTTTATTTGTTTTATCATCAACTTCAATTACTACTGCATTAAACAACATATCATCATTAGTTAAGCACTCAAATAAAACGCCTTCTTTATGTAATACTATTTTATCAACAACTGAATTAATTTCATTACCTAAAATACTATTATAACTACCACACATTCCAACATCAGAAATATAAGCAACACCAGTATTCAATATTTGATTATCAGCAGTTTGTACATGTGTATGTGTTCCAATAACCGCAGTAACTTTATCTTTCAAACTATAAGCAAAGGCCTTCTTTTCACCTGTTGCTTCAGCATGAAAATCTACTATATGAATATCTGAATCATCATTTTTAATCAACTCTTCAAGGTCTAGATATGGGTCATTAACCTTCTCTTTCATATATGCGACACCTAAAAGATTAGTAACTCTTATCTTTTTTCCTTTGACATTAAAAACCATAGTTCCTTTTCCAGGGAACGCTTTTTTAATGTTATAAGGACGAATAATATTATCATGATCTATTACATCAATTACCTCGACATTATCTCGGTAATGATTGCCTAAAGTTAGGCAATTTATAGGTAACTGACATAAAAAATCATAATTTGATCTGTTAATACCTCGGCCATTAGAAATGTTTTCGGCATTAACAATTACGAAATCACATTTATACGTTTTTACAACGAAAGGAAGACTCTTTTGAAGAGTCTTCCTACCAATTTCAGAAACAACATCGCCAACAAATAGAATTCTCATTATTTTGCGGTTTCTATCGCACGATATTCACGAATGACATTAACTTTGATTTGACCAGGGAAGGTCATTTCATTTTCAATCTTCTCTTTTATATCATGCGCCATCTTAAATGCTTGTAAATCATCAACTTTATCAGGAATAACCATGACACGAACTTCACGACCAGATTGCATAGCGTAACATTGTTGAACGCCATCAAATCCTTTGCAAATCGTTTCAAGTTGTTCGATACGTTTAATATAAGTTTCAAGTGTTTCACTACGAGCTCCTGGTCTAGCAGCACTTAAAGTATCGGCTGCAGCGACAAGAACACTAGTAATATACTTTGGTGGAACATCACCATGATGTGATTCAATAGAATTAATAACAACATCTGGTTCACCATACTTTTTAGCAAGTCTAGCACCAATTTCGACGTGACTTCCATCAACTTCAAAATCAGCAGCTTTGCCAATATCATGTAATAATCCAGCACGTTTAGCCATAGTTTGATCAAGGCCAAGTTCAGCAGCCATCATTCCACAAAGTTCAGCAGTTTCAATACTGTGTTCTAATTGGTTTTGGCCATAACTTGTTCTAAATCTTAACTTGCCAACATAATTCATTAATTCCTTGTCCATACGACCAAGGCCTAATTTAAAGACGGCATCTTGACCAGCTTTACGAACAATTTCATCAACATCTTTTTGACACTTTGCAACAACCTCTTCAATTCTGCCAGGTTGAATACGTCCATCTTTAACAAGAATTCCTAAGGCTCTAGAAGCAACTTCTCTACGAATTGGGTTGAAACAACTAACTGTAATAGCTTCTGGAGTATCATCAATAATAATATCAACACCAAGCAATTGTTCGAGAGATTTAATATTACGACCCTCACGGCCAATGATTCTTCCCTTCATTTCATCACTAGGAATCGAAATAACATTTACTGTTCGATCAGTAGTAACTTCTTGAGCATCTCTAAACATTGCATTAGCTAAAATCATCTTTGCTTTTTCATCAGCTTCTGATTCAGCTTCATCTTCTCTATTCTTCATGTATTGAGTAATTTCTTTTTGATACTTTTCCTCAACACGTTTGAATATTTCAGTCTTTGCTTCATCAGTGCTCATCTTGCCAACCTTTTCAAGTTCAACAAGAATTCCATCAATCTTTTCTTGAAGAATAACACCTTTTTTCTTGTTGTCTTCAATGCTTAAATCAATTTGCTTTGATTTTTCTTCAAGATTATTTTCCTTTTGGATTAAGGAATTATCACGTTGATCGATTGATTGTTCTCTTTGTAATAATTTGTTTTCTTGAACGACAACATCTTGCTTTCTTTCTTTAATATCCTTCTCAGCCTCTTGCTTCATTTCGAATATAGTTTGTTTGGCATCTAATTCGGCATTTTTTGTAATATGTTCTGCCTTAATTTGTGCCTCATTTATAATCTTATCAGCTGAATGACTTGCCTTTTTTTCTTTATATTTAGGCATAATCGCTGATACCAAAAACCCGGCAACTACTCCAACAATTAAGCAAAGGAGAACGATGATTAAAATCCAATACCATTCTAAATTCATTTTAAAAATCTCCTTTTGTTAAAAGTACCGTAGCAAAAAATACTACTAAAACATTAAAATTTATTCTATATCTTTAAGATGACGACAATTACTAAAATAAAAATATATATTAAGTATCCTACGATACAAAAACATTATAACAAAAGAGTCTTTTATTATCTATATCAAAATTACTAAAAAATTACTATATATGCTAGAAAATGAGACTTTTAATTCTTAGGTTTTGTGTCATTATTCGCTAGTTTTGAAGCGTTATCATTACTTTTTGGCATCTTTTTTGTTATTTCTTCACCAGTTATGACTTCATTCTTCAATTTCTCAAAAACTTCTTTATTCTCTTTTAAGTATAATTTTGCGGTATCTCTGCCTTGGCCCATACGCTCGCCATAGACTTCATACCAACATCCAGCTTTCTTAACAATTCCCATTTGAAGACCTAAATCAAGCAACTCGCCTTCTTTAGAGATACCTTGACCATAAATAATATCTAATTTACAAGATTTGAATGGTGGCGCAACTTTATTTTTCACAACTTTTACACAAACTGTGTTTCCAACAAAATTAACCCCTTCTTTAATCGCTTCAACTCTACGAATATCTAAACGAACTGATGAATAGAATTTTAAAGCTCTTCCACCAGTAGTAATTTCTGGATTCCCATAAATGACACCAACTTTTTCACGTAATTGATTGATAAAAATAACTGTGCAATTAGCTTTATTTAATACCGCAGCAATCTTTCTTAATGCCTTTGACATAAGACGAGCAAGTAAGCCAACTTGTGTATCAATCATTAACCCATCAACTTCAGCTTGAGGCACCAAAGCCGCAACACTATCAACAACAATTAATGAAAATATTCCTGATTTAGCAAGCATTTCAACAATTTGTAAAGCTTGTTCACCTGAGTCAGGTTGACTTAAAATTAAATCATCGATATTTACGCCTAAATTCTTAGCATATGTTGGATCTATTGATTGTTCAGCATCAATAAAAGCACATCGCCCACCATTTTTTTGCGTTTCAGCAATTGCGGTTAGAGCAAGCGTTGTTTTACCACTACTTTCAGGTCCATAAATCTCAACAATACGTCCTTTTGGATAACCACCACATCCTAAACAATCATCTAACAAGATTGAGCCACTTGATAAAACATCAGTAGCAACTTTTGGTCGGTCACCTAAAACCATAATACTTCCTCGACCAAAAGAATGTTCTATATCACTAAGAACACTTTTTAACGTCTCGTCATAAGTCTTTTTTGAATCATTGTCCATTTTTTACACCCTCCACTAGATAACTCGTAGAGTATTTTGAAAAATTAGTGTTTTTTTTATTTTTTTTCATCAAAAACATTTTTGTTATCACGTAAATATACGAACCCGCCGATTAAAGACACGATTGTTGCTAAGTAACAAATAAAATCAGTTATATGTAAATATGGTAACCAATTTGCGTCAAAGTAACTAAATGGGAAACCATTAAGCATAACTAAACTTATTGCTACCATTTGTAAAACGGTTTTTGCTTTTCCCCAATAATTTGCGGCTAAAACAACGTTCTTTGTTGCAGCCATAAATCTCAAACCATCAACAACTAAATCTCTAATAACCATTAAAACAACACAAATCCAAGGGAAAGTTAATTCATTATTTAAACTAACAAAATTAAAGCATAAGAAAATCATTATTGAATTAATGAGCATCTTATCCGCGATTGGATCAAGGAATTTTCCTAAATCAGTAACTTGGTTATTCTTTCTTGCTAAATATCCATCTAAGAAATCAGTTAAACTAGCAATTAAAAAAGTTAACCAAAAAGTAATCATTAAACTATTTAACGTTACACCACCAAGACTAAAATCAAACTGTGTTACACTAAAAACTTTTGCTTCGTCTAAAAAATAAACAACAGCAATAGCTATTATTAGTAAAATACTAATAATAATCCTTATAATGGTAATTTTTGTAGGTAAGTTAATTTTTTTCATAATAATTTTTCCAAAATTAAAAATAAATGAGTATCAGTCAATAAGCCATGTTCTGTCGAGTGCAATCATTAATCTAAGATTTCTCTTACTAAACGCCCTTCGTTTGGGTCTTTTAGTTTCCCCTACCAATTAATTTGGGTTTCTTGCTTATGGAGTTTACCATCGTTTCATTTTGCCATTTCTAGCAAATTCGTCACTGTGGCACTTTATGTCGCCGAATCATGATTTGCATTTTAGATTCTTTGACGTCGTTATCGGCTCCCCGATACCTAGCTTTATTTATTGAACTAGCATAAACGTTACTCTCATCACAGAGAGTGCAAGCATGGACTTTCCTCTAGTGTAACCTAGCGATTGCATAGACTGAAAGTTATTTAATTTTACTCGGATCAACACCCAATTCATAGAGTTTATTTTCGTAAGCGCTAATTTTCTTAAGTAATTCGAGGTTGTCAAGACGTGAATAATCATTAACAACAAAAGTTTGTTTAGATTTTTTCGTAGCTTGTGATTTCATAGAATCCATCTCGTTGGTTAATTCGAGATTTTCTTTCTTTAAATCATTGATTTTTTGGTTAAGATTAATAACAACATTATCAATAACTTTATAGTCCTTTAAAACCAAATCTAAAAATGTATCAACTTCAAGAGGATCATACCCCTTAACATTTTTAGTAAACTGTTTATTTAAAACATCCTTACTACTTAATAAAAGTTTCATAATTTTTCACAATTCCTAACGAGTAATATTATAGAAGAAACTTTAGTATTCTTCAATTATTCAAATTGAATATTAGGAGGTAAAAACATATAATGAAAAAATGAAAGAAATTGATCGGGCATTAAACGGAGCAAAGGTAGTTGTTTTTTTAGACTACGAAGGAACTCAATTCACTCAAGAGATTATTGCCATTGGAGCAATTAAATGCTTATTAGATAATAAAAATCATATAAAAAAGGTCTACCCAGGTTTTAAAAAATACGTAAAAGCTCATGGCCAAGTTGGCCAAGTCGTTACTAAATTAACTGGCATCACAAGTCAAAAACTTGAAGAAGAAGGTTTAAATTTCTTATATGCCAATAAATATTTCCAAAAATATGTTGGTAATCACGCAAATATAAAATATATCACTTATGGTAATTTCGATATGAGACTACTTCATCAAACTGCTCTAATTGCAGGAATTGGTGATACGCCATTTGTAAAAAGTATTTTTAAGAATTACATTGATTTTTCGGCAATTCTTGGTCATTTTGTTAAAAGCAAAAAAGGTACACAACTTTCTTTACTTGATACATTAAAACTTTTTAATGTTACGCCTGATGGAGAACCTCATGATCCATTGTTTGATTCAATGAATCTTATGAAACTCTATAAAGAATTTTTAAATAATAGAGCATTAGTAATAAAAGAATATACAAAAGTTCTTTTAAATAACCATGTATATCCTGCTCCAATTTCAAAAGTCATAAAAGACTTAAAGACTAAAGGAACCGCCACAAAAGAAGATTTTATTAAATATATAGGAGAAGATATTTGATGTTAAATTACCCTGCCGGGATAAATAATAAAAAGAAAACAATACAATTTAAAAATAGAGGGATGTCATTAGAATCTCTTTTAAATGAAACCAATGAATTTTATCTATTAAATAATAAGGCCGTTATATATAAAAAACCTACACCAATCAAAGTAATCAAGATGGATGCTACAAAAAAGCGAATCACATCTGCTATTTTTGATAAGCATTCCACCACCGATTATAATGGTGTTTTTAATGGTATATATATCGATTATGAAGCTAAATCAACAAAGAACAAAACTTCGTTTCCATTAAGCAACTTTCAAACATGCCAAATCAATCATTTGCGT
>JBAYXD010000058.1:0-7488 GCA_041673725.1 Bacilli bacterium
GCTGTTGCTGTAACGGTAACAAAATCAGCTTTTTTACCAGTTATTACCCCATCACTACTCACACTCGCTAAATCTGGGTCACTAACAAAATACTCAACATTTGAATTAAGACCATAAACGGTCGCATTTAATTGACCAGTTTCACCAATTTCAACACCAGTTGGTCCATCAAGACTAACTTGATATTCACCATTATTTTCCGCAAATAAACCAGTAACAACATAATCTGTATCTTCAATAGCGGTAAAAGTTTGAATCTGAGTAATATTTTTCTTATTTTGATAAAGGGAATCTAAATAATACCCATCTTCAGGAATCGCATAAATTTTACAAGTTGTGTTAAGTGGAACATAACCATTTTCGTCCATATGTTGAATCTTAATTGTTCCTTCACCATTTGAAACAATGTCAACATGGACTTTAGCCGTATTACAAGAAGTTAAACCAGCAAAACTAACACCAAGGGAAGCTAATAAACAAAGATATTTAATTTTATTTTTCATGTTATTCACCATTAATATCCCTTCTTATATTCTTTAATACAAGTATGATCAAAACTTCCTGGATCATTTGGTAAAGTAATAATCTTATAACCAATTAAGTCTCCATCGTTATAATTTAAATCGGTTCCTTTTAACCCAAAGGACATTTCCATATGATTATTATCATCAAAATAATCAATATCAAAATCATTATTATGGGCATGACCTACAAAAGTACCGATTACGCCATTTTCTTGCATAATTCGATAAGCACCATTATTTTTATAGCCAAATCCCGCATATTCTCGTTTTTCACCTTGTCCAGCATAAACTTGAGGTGAAGCAGTGTAACCAATATAAGCATTGTTATATTCTCTTAATGGTATATGGAAAAATGCTAAACCTGGAGCACTATCATTTTCAGTTTTATTAATTAAAGCTAAATGATCGAGTTGATTATCGTGAATAATATCATATACACTATCGCCACCCGCACCAGTTGGTTTATTAGCATTACTATCAACTAAATACAATCGATAAATATTCTTATTATTACTTACAAGATTAATGTAATAATTTGTATATCCATCAATTTCATCATCTTCATAATCAACATACACCGCATTTTTAGATTCCATAATCTTATTATTTATATAGAATGGATTATCTACCATAGTTTCAAGATCATGATTTCCAAAAGTAAAAGCCCATTTAGTATTAAATCCATCGATAAAGGAAACAAATGTATCAATTTGAGCTTCTGTTTCTCCATCAAATACATCACCAGTTAACATAATTAAATCTACAGTTCCTGCTTCATCAATCATTTCTTTAAGGTGAATGTATTCTTTGATTTCATCATAATCTTTGGTGTTCGTTGGATTACCAAAATGTAAATCCGTTAACCATAAGATTTTAAAATCATCGTGATAATACATGGTTTTCTTATATTTATCAATTGAATACTTTTCATTTGATGTAGTCTCTTCTTTGGCGATATCATCTTCACCAGTTTCTTTGTCTCCGCTATCTCCCTCTGTTATTTTGGAACCAGTAACATTACCATTTACGTTGCAACTTGCAACCATAGCGCAAAGCAATAATGAACTAAAAATAGTCAAAAACATTTTCTTTTGCATATGTTTCTCCTTCAATTTTAAGGAACTCTATTTTTTTTATACTATCTACACTATTTTAAAAGCATTCTGATTTTAATATTTTGTGTCAGTAGTAAATAATTTAAAAATTCAAATTATTATAAAATATCTATACTTTTTTGTGAGAAATATGCCAAAATTGTCCTATAACAAAAGTATAAATTCTTTTGCCACAATTTTATTAATGCTATTTAAGGGATCTATATATGGAACAAATCGTAATGAAAAATATCTCTAAAGTATATGGAGAAAAAAAGAAAAAAGAAGCTGAGATTGTTGCATTAAAAGATGCTTCTTTTGCCATTAAAAAGGGTGAGTTAGTTGTTATTTTAGGGCCTAGTGGCGCTGGAAAAACAACAATTCTTAATATACTTGGAGCTATGGACAAAGCAACAAGTGGCGATTATTACTTAAATAATAAAAATGTTACAAAAATGAAAGAAAAAGAATTAGTCAAATTTCGTCGAAACGATATTGGATTCGTTTTTCAATTTTATAATTTAATGCCAAATTTAAATGCTTATGAAAATGTATATTTAGCTGCAAGTTTAATAAAAGAACCTTTAGATGCTCATGATGTAATGGATCTTGTAGGTTTAAAAAATAGGGAAAAGAACTTCCCTAGCGAACTTAGTGGCGGAGAACAACAACGTGTCGCTATTGCTCGAGCTTTAGTTAAAAATCCTACTTTACTTTTGTGTGATGAACCAACAGGTGCATTAGATAGTAAAACCGGCCGTCAAATTATTGAATTACTACAAAATGTTTGTAAAAAACGAAAAAAGACCGTTATTATTGTTACTCATAACAAAGCGATTAGCATTATTGCTAATCGAATCATTCGTGTTCAAGATGGAAAAATCATCTCTAATGAGCTTGTTAAAAAACCTAAAACAGCGGAAGAAATTGAATGGTAAAATTAGATAGAGTATTAACTAAAAAACTAGGTAGAGATATTTGGCATAATTTTTTACAATTTATTGCCATTATCTTTATTTTAGCAACTTCAGTTGCTCTTTTTATTGGCTTAACAAGTAGTGCTTATGAACTTGAAAAAAGAGTTAATGAAACTTACTCTAAAGGAAACTTAGCTGATGTTTGGATCACAGTAAATTCTTATAACGATGACGATTATAAAAAACTCATTTCATTTAATAATAACGAAGAAGAAAATATTAATTCTCGACTTGTTTCACAAGTGAGAATAGCAAATTACTCAACTTACGCATTAGTTAGTAAAGATTTACCAACGATTAATAAAGCTTTTGATGTTGATTTAAAAGAAAATTACGAAGAAAACAATAGCGACCTATTCTTTTATGTTGATAATGCTTTTAAAGATCGCTTTACTGATTTAGAAATTGGCGATTATCTAGATCTTAACTACCAAACATCATTATTAAAAAATCCATTGGTTGCAATTATAGAAAATCTAGGTTTAGGCGATACTTTTACTACTGATTGTCTAAAACATATTAACACTGCTTTACCAAGTGACGAAACAGTTCTAAGTTTTAAGGTTAATGCTTTTATGTCTCAACCTGAAAATATTCAAAACGCGACCTTCAATAGCGCTTATTGCTTCTTAGGAAGTAAATATCTATTTAACAAATGCCTTAATAAAATAATTGATAGTTATACAACTATAGATAAAGAGAATCCATACTCATCTTTAATAGTATTTGAAAGTTTAAATAAGGAAATACTAGATAAAGAAAGCGCAAGGCTAGATGAATTCTTTAAATATTATATGAATCAATATGTTGTTAAACTTGATGATGCTTTAACTTCGAAAAAATACATTGATAATGTAAATAATTATTTTAATGATAATAATCGTTTAATTTCGATTATGAATAAAGAAAATCTTCCAAGCAATTCCGTAATTCAAAGCGATATTGTTCAAGCAAAACAATTAACTTATGTTTTCCCTATTATCTTTTTTGTTGTGGCAATTCTTATAGTTTTAACAACAATTTCACAGATGATTTTAAAACAAAGAACACAAATAGGTACTATGAAAGCCCTTGGTTTAACAAAAAACCGTATCTTATTCTACTATCAATCTTTAATGGTTATTGTGTCCTTAATTGGCGTTGCCTTAGGCTTTATTATTGGACCTTATGTTATAGCACCAGTCATGAATAATAAGTATAAATTGCTCTATACTCTCCCAGAATATTCAACTTATTGGCCTGTAACCGAAATAATTATTGTTACAATTATTGTTATTTTGCTTGTTGCACTTTTAACATCTTTAATTATTCATCACGAACTTAAAGAAACACCAGTTGCATCTATGCGACCACTAGTTCCACGCTTCTCAAGTCACGGAAATAAAAAAGAAATTAAGAACACTTCGCTAATGATGGCTTTAAGAAATATGAAAGTACATATGACTAAATCTCTAATGGTCATTATAGGAATTATGGGTTGTACTGGACTACTTATATGTGGCTTTGGCATAGATGACACAATAGAATATGACAAAAATGTTGATATAAATAATGTATATAATAGCGATGTCAATGTTGCCTATAATCCTCAAATCGAATCACTCAAAAATGATATTGAATCAATTGATGGTGTTAAGTATTGCGAAGAATACGCCATTTTATCTGTTCAAGCAAACAACGATAACGAAGACACTTTTATTAATACAAATATTTTTTATTTTGATAGTACTGCTACAAATTTTGGTTGCTCTAAATGGGATAATGATGGTGTTGGACTATCTCAATCAATCGCTGATAGTTTAAAAATAATCGAAGGTGATTATCTTGAATTTACTTATAATGGCGAAACTTATAAAGAGAAAGTAAATAAAGTTTTTTATACATTCTCAGTTAAGGCAATCTTTATTTATCGAGAAACCTTAAAAGATCTTTCGCCTTATAACACAAATGCATGGGTGACAATAAACGATGGAGCAAATGGTAAGTCAATTTCTTCACAAGTTAAAAATATTACTGGCGTTAATTCAACACAAACAAGACAAGAACGTCTTGATACTGTTAATAGTTATGTTTCGGCAGTGAGTGCAATGACAATAGTCGTTAAAGTTTTTGCTGTAATCTTAGCAGTTATTGTTCTAATTAATTTAGCTATTTTAAACTTCAATGAAAGAATAAGAGAAATAGCGACTTTAAGAGTTTTAGGTTTTAAACGTCGAGAAATTGCTGCGAGTTTAATATACGAAGTTATGTTTTTAACAATAATTGGAGCTTCTTTTGGCTTATTAATTGGTTTCCCTCTAACCTACATTGTTTTATATGTTAATATCACACCTCTTGTAAGTTACTATTACTACATCCAACCATTAAGTTATATTTTAGGATTTATAATTTCGGTAGTAACAGCTTTTGTAGTTAACTTATTAATTACAAAAAGAATTAATAAAGTAGATATGGCAGAATCCTTAAAATCTGTCGAATAAACATTTTTCATTATTACTATTTTTATTATTTAAAAATCATTCATAAGGTAAGTATTATTTTCATAATATTTATCCATGGTTACGGTTTCTTTTGGATATTTGCTCACAAATTTTCTTAAATAATAATTTTCGTGAGTTATTTCATAATTTTCACTAGATGAGAAAGAGATATTAGTACATCCTCTTTGCCTTCCATATTTATCAATATTTTTATAAGCAAGATAATCAATACTATAACCATAAGTTAATTGAATTCCCTTATAAATAAACGAGAAATTATTAAGGTGATCATGACCACAAAAAATTGCTTTTGTTGATCCTTTATTCAAAATTGCTTCAAAAATTGAATCATCACGGTTTTCCCCTGACCAAACTACATGAGGTTCGTCATGATATAAATAGTTTTGGTCTTCGCCACATTCGCCATAAATGTATTTAGTATTTGCTGTATCTTTAAAGTTATTATCTTTATATTCAAACAAAGCATCTTGAAATTGAGGTAAAGGAATATGAAAGAAAAGCATTGATTGAACCGTTCCACTACTAGCATGTATTTTTTTATTTTCGCTAGTATATAAATCAATCACCGATTCATACCAAGCAATTTCATCTTGATGAATATTATCATAAATCCAATTAATTCCTAAAGGATCATTATCAAGATAGGCATTACTATCAAGAGTAATAAATGAATTACGGACTAATCCAGAAGAACTTTTTAAATTTATTACATTATTACAATTCCCTGATACTCCTTCAGCACTTCCATCAAATAAGCAATGTGTATATCCGTTATCATGATAACTAGAATAGAAATTTTCTACATCGCCCCTTCGGTAATAATTATAGGCTTCAGAATCATGATTACCAAAAACCACTGTCCAATAAACCCCAAGCGTTTCCATCAGATTTGCTATTAAATTAGGCTGTCTTTGATTATTTAAAGTTCCTGAAATGTAAGGAACTGGAAAAGATTCATCTCCAGTAAAGATCACTAAATCAGGTTTATTAGTTGAAACTAAAGATGCAATTGCATTTAAAGCTTTTTTGTCTTTTTCTTTTGACATTATTCCAGAACCAAGATGAACATCGGTTAATTGCATTACATTGAATTCACCATCACTAGAAAAATAATAATATCCATTATTATCTTTCTTTGGAACCGAAATTGTGTGGTCGTACTCAACTTTATCAAAGCTTTTTGCATAGTCGAGTAAGTTATTGGTTACAACTGTGCTCCCTATTGCAAAAACCGAAAGAACTAAAGCTAAGCACCCAATAATTCCTCCAATTATAGAAAAAGTAATTATAAGTCCTTTATGCTTTTTCTTAGTTTTAGGCTTAATCTCTACTTTTTCATTATTTTCTTCGTTCATAAAATGTGCCTTTCTTATTAAAAACAGTAAACTAAATTAAAAATGAGAATTATTCATAAACCACAAAAAGATTAATTTATTTTACCACAAAAAAGAGAGAAATTTATTGCGACACACAAAAAGACATGAAAAAGTAGATAAGAATAAAAATAAATTAGAACAATTTTACTTCAAAATATTATTTAAATCGCTAAATTTTTTAATTATAAATTTGGCATCTTTAGAAAACGAAGCAGGTCCAATAGCAATAGGAATAAATCCACCATTTTTTGCTGCTTCAATTCCTGAAACCGCATCTTCTAAAACATATGTATATTCTGGATTTACTTTTAATTTTTCTGCAGCTTTTAAAAATACTTCGGGATTAGGTTTGCTATGGCTGATATCGTTTCCATCAACTATTGCATTGAAAAAATCCAATAAACCAATTCTATAAAGTATATATTTGGTATTTTTACTAGAACTGCCTATTGCCATCAAATAACCATTTTCTTTTAGTTTATTTAGAGTATTAAGCGTATCTCTTGATAAGTCATTTTTAGTTAACTTTGAAAGAAATCTACGATAAATATCGTTCTTTTTGTTAGCTAATATTAGTTTTTCTTCTTCTGAATAAACTTTTTTAGATTTTCTTAGAATTAATTCGAGACTATCCATTCTTGAAACGCCTCTTAAGGCATCATTATCATCCTTATCAAATGGAATTTTTTCATCATCAGCAATCTTTTTCCAAGCTAAAAAATGTAACTCATCTGTTGAAATAATAACGCCATCTAAATCAAAAATAATTGCTTTCTTTTCCATAAAAACTATTTATTAAAATAAGATTTAATCTCTTTACTAACCAATTATAAATTATCATCTGTATAAAATCCAGCATCCATGTGCTTTAGATACCGTTTCGAATTTATGGGCAACATATAAAAAAGAGAAGCTTTATAATTAGTGTACTGAAAAAATTAAAGGAGCTTCTCTATGACTATTATAAACTATTACAAAACTGATTTTGAGAAATTTTTAGAAACCATAAAAACAAA
>JBAYXD010000059.1:0-6363 GCA_041673725.1 Bacilli bacterium
CTAAATTTAACTTAGATCAACCCCCTAATGTTGTTACAAACAACTTGACCTTAGTTAAAAATTATGGTTTATTAAATGAGAAGAAAGATTGGATAATACAAATCCCCTTTGTATTTATTCTTCTTTCTTCTTTTTTTGTGCATTTATAGATTTATCTATATAGAAAGTAGATAATCAAATATTACTAATTTTCTACTTATTTAAGAGATTTATTTCAATATTTAGCGATTAGGTCTTAATTTCTTTAGTAACAATTTAAAATCAGGAACTCTAGTAAGCAGTAATAACTTCTATAATTCGATAACCGATATGGAGAAGTTAAATGTTACGGATGGAATTACCTTCCTTGGCAAAGAAAGATACATTTGTCTTGATAATGAAGCCGGAGGAATTGCGGTAAGTTGTACTTTACTTGGAGTACCTTTTGTTTCAGTCAAGATTATTCAATATATTCTTGATGTTGAAAACTATAATAAAGAGAACTTTATTAATGCGCTTAAAGAATATCCAGCGGTTGGTAAATTAATTACGAGCTTAATTGCTGAAATCACAAATAACGCCATTGAAACAGTTAATACGTAAAGAAAAAGAACGTTAAAAATAAAAAGATTAATTCCTAAATGTAGTGGAATTAATCTTTTTTAGTAGTGGCATAGATGCGAATAACCACTATTTAATCGAGTGCTTTTGGGTTTTCCAGGAAATCATATAAGCCAATATGAAGAATTCCATCGTCGTCATATCGTGGACTCATTCGTCCTTTAATAATGATTATTTTTTTAAAACTATCATCAATTTTCTTTAATGAGTGTTTTTCTTGTTCCATCTTTTTTTCGCTATCGATAGCAAAAGATGATTGAATATAAGTTCGTTTACTACCTTGATTGCAAACAAAATCAATTTCGTAGGAAATTCTTTGCTTTTTATCTTCTTTATTATAGAAATAGGCGTTTACAACACCAACATCGACTTCATATCCTCTTCTTAAGAGTTCGTAGTAAACGATACTTTCTATAATATGAGTAGGTTCAACTTGTCTAAAGCCAAGGATTGCATTTCTTATCCCTGGGTCAACGAAGTAATATTTGCTGGTTGCGCCGATATATTTTCTTCCTTTAATGTCGTAACGTTTTGCCTCAGATATCAAAAAGGAATCTTTTAAGAACTCAATATAATTGTTAATTGCTTTTTCTGAGACGTTTTTATCTGAAGTACTTTTAAAAGTACTAGCAATTTTATGTGGATTTGAAAGCGATCCTTCTTGAGAACATAAAACATTAACGATATTCCTTAGTGAATTATTAGATTTTAAGTTATTTCTATCAATGATATCTTTTAAATAAGTCTCATTAAATAGGTTTTTAAGATAATTTATTTTATCTGATTCATTTCTTAAATTCATTAAATAAGGCATACCACCATAAGTCATATATTCATCAAAAGCTTTGTCACTATCGTATTCTAGATGAGAGTCAAGAAATTCTTTATAGGAAAATGGATAAACATGGATTTGCCATGATCTTCCACGAAATTCGGTGGCGATATCAGAACTTAACATATGGGAGTTACTTCCAGTTACATAGATATCAACATTACTTTTTTTCATAAAACTATTTAATATTGATTCAAAATCGTTTAAGAGTTGGACTTCATCAAAAAGAATATAATATTTATCTTTATCTATAATGCTTGAATTAACATAGTCAAAAGTAATCTTTGGATCTCGATATTTAATGTTTTCAAATACATCAAAATCAAGTTCGATAATATGGTCTTCTTTGACTCCTGATTTTAGTAAATAATCTTTAAAAAGAGTAAACAAAAGAAATGATTTACCACATCGTCTTACTCCAGTAATGATTTTAACTAATCCATTACCTTCGCTATCAATCAACTTGTTTAAATAATAATCTCTTTTTATCTCCATACTAACCTCCGCTTAGGTCATAAATATGTTCATTTGAACACTTTTATGACTTAAGTATAGGAAAAACGACAAGTTAAGTCAAATATTTGTTCTATGGAACAGTTTTATGACTTATCTATGAGAGTGTTGGTTTTAGAAATTTTGTTTAATTAGGTTTTGAAAACTAGTAATATAAAAATAGTAAAGGGGAACTAAAAATGAGGAATAATGAAATTAGGACGGTTTATCATCCTGGTGTTTATCTTAGCGAATATTTAGAAGAGATGCATATTAATCAAAATGAGTTTGCTATTAAACTTGGAATTAATGAAAAACAAGTTAGTTTAATTTTAAAGGGTAAAACTAATATTACTTCTGATATAGCAAAAAAATTGTCTATGGTTATTGGTACGAGTAGTAATTATTGGCTTAATCTTCAAGCAATATATGATGAGTATTTAGATTCAAAGGAGAAGACTAGTGTTTAGCTTAATATAGTTCGATGAATTCCTTAAAAGAAGCATGTAATTTTTAAACTTTTTAAAACATAAAAAAATATTTGTTTTATAATTCAAACATGAATAAAAAAATATTAATTATAAGTAGTTCGTTTTGTCTATTGATGGGGCTAGTTTCTTTTAGTAATCCTATAAATTATGCATCAAGCACTAAAGATATATTTAGTGACGCAAGTAGTAGTGAAGTTAAAACTTATTATAGTAATCTTAAAGATGGTTTAAAGGGTGAAGATCTTTTAGATTCACTTGAAACTATCATTAAAACTGGACACACGGAAGTTTCATCAAGTCAAGGTGGAAGTAGTTGGTCATATTACTTATTGCTTGATAGAGATTATGTAAAAGATCCATTAAGTGATGAAGAAAAATCAACCCAAAAATGGAAAACTGATGATGTAGTTTGTAGTCCACTTTATGATACAACTTTAACCTATAAAGCAAGCGATAAACCTGGAACAAAATATATTGATAGGGAGCACGTTTTACCAAAATCGTATGGATTTGGAAATAAAGATGGTTCAACTTTTTTACCTTATGCGGCTACGGATATGCATAACTTACATATGGGTGAAAAGAAAAATAATGAAAATGGACACAATAATTATGCCTTTGGTAATGTAAAAGATAAGGCGTCATCCACACAAATAACTTCAACAATATCTGGTAATGTTACGGGATATCTTGGCGAAAACACAAGTGGAATATTAGTTTATGAGCCAATGGATAAAGATAAAGGCGATATTGCTCGTACTATCTTTTATATGGCAACTAGATACCATACTTATGATGGTAGCGCAGACAACTCTCCGGCTTTAAAACTTAGCGATACTCCAACTAAAGAAGTCTATGAGTCAAAAGTGACTTTAGCTGCTATAGACACGAAAGATACTCCATGCGAATATGGCATACTTAGTGATTTACTTAAATGGAACGTTAGTGATCCAGTTGATGACCACGAAATTCATCGTAATAATCTTGTTTATAATGCTGTTCAAGGGAATCGTAATCCTTATATAGATTATCCTTCATGGGCAAATAGTGCCTTTGGCACGGATGCGACTGGTATTGATACGAGTGTTGCACCAACGCAATTTGGTGATACGACAACAGATCCTACTGACCCTAGTGAACCTGAAACTCCAGAAACACCAAGTGAAGATACAACTGAAGATCCATGGTATATTAAACTTATTCAGGATAAGTATTTCCCATGGTATTGTGTTCTTGCAATTATTCTCCTTTTATCTTTAATCTCTTTTATGATTGGCAAAAAGCATAAAAGAAAGTCTAAAAATAAGAAAAAATAAATATTTTTTAATAATTTTTTAGAATTCTTCCCCATATATTAGTGAAAGTACCTAATATTAATTGTTTTAATATTGAAAAGGTGATATTATGAAAATATCCTATTTGATAGGGTATATTTAAGATATTGAGTTTACTTGAATGATGACTAATTGGCGCGTAATCTTAGATGAAAACATTAATAAGAAAACATTTAGTATTTTCTTGCCATTTAATCTTAAAAAAGATATTAAAAAATATAAGATTAATGAAATGGATTTAGTTGATTATCTACTTGTTTTACTAAATAAAGATTACCGTGGACCAAGTTTTGTTGATATCTATTATCAATTTCTTGATGTAGACAAGATTAAATATAAAATCAGTTATGCAAAGATTAGATATACAAAAACTAATGATAACCATGGCAAAAGTGGTGGTTATCGATTAATTGTTTTAGTTGATATGTATTCAAAACTTGCAATTGTTCTTCATATTTATTCCAAAAAAGATTGTGACAATATTACAAAAGCTGAAGAAAAACTTTTAAGAGATTTAATTGATGCCTATTTCTATTCAAAAAATAAGGAGATAAACAATGAAAAATATAGTTAATTTAAAGGGTCTAAAAAAAGCTAAATATTATAAGTCTAGTTATATTGATGTTAGCAAAGTTAGGGAAAAAGGATTTGTAAGAAATTTTCGGATTAAAAATAACTTAACCCAAATGAAACTGTCTTTACTTTTGGGTGTTTCACAAAAAACAATTGAGAAATGGGAACAAGGTGTTAATAAGATTAGTGGGAGTAGTGCTACCTTACTCGCTTTATTTAATGAGCGTCCAATAGTTATGAGTTACATCTATAAAGTTGAAGGTCCTTTTAACGATGAAATAAATAATAAATGTAGTAAGCCAACTACATTAGTAAAAAAAGAGAATAGTGAGCTTAAAAGCGAAGCTAAATAGACTTTTTATACACTCTTTTTTTACACATATAAAAATGCTTTATTTTTTTAATCAGTATTTTAGTGTTTTTCTTTATTTATTGCGTGAAATCTAATATAATAACTTCGGTAGATTTTTAAAATCTATATGGAGGAAATTATGATTAAAGTTGCTATTAATGGTTTTGGTCGTATTGGAAGACTTGCTTTCCGTAGATGTGTTCAAAGTGGAAAGTTTGAAGTTGTCGCTATCAATGATTTAGTTGATGCAAAGACTTTATCCTATCTTTTAAAGTATGATACCACTCACGGACATTTCATGATGGATAAGATTGGTTATGATGAAGCCAAGAATGCTATCATTTTCGATGGCAAAGAGATTCCTATTTTAAATAAGAAAGATCCACACGAATTAAATTGGGGTGATTATAACGTTGATATCGTTTTAGAATGTACTGGTAGATTTAAGGGCAAAGCTGATGCTCAAGTTCATATCGATAATGGTGCTAAAGGTGTTGTTATTAGTGCTCCAAGCGATAAAGATACTCCAACCTTCGTTTATGGTGTTAATACTGATGAAATGACTAAAGATATGACTATTGTAAGTGGTGCAAGTTGCACAACTAACTGTCTCGCTCCAGTTTGCAAAGTCATTGAAGATAAATGGGGAATTGATGCTGGTTATATGACTACAGTTCACGCTTATACTAATGATCAAACAATTCTTGATCTTGCAAAAGGTAACTTAAGACGTGGAAGAGCTGCTGCTGCTAACATTGTTCCAACTTCAACTGGTGCTGCTAAGGCTATTGGCCTTGTTATTCCAGCACTTAATGGAAGAATGAATGGTGGCGCTATCCGTGTTCCAGTTACTGATGGTTCACTTGTTGATTTAAGCCTTGTCTTAAAGACTAAGGGCGTAACCGCTGAAGAAATTAATGCTGCGATGAAAGAAGCTAGCGAACACGAACTTAAAGGTGTTCTTGGATATACTGAAGATGAAATCGTCTCAAGTGATATCTTAGGAATTACTGAAGGTAGTTATTTTGATGCCACTCAAACTAAGATTTTAAAGAGTCCAGATGGAACTGAACTTGTTAAAGTAGTTTCTTGGTATGATAACGAATACTCATATACTTGCCAATATGTCAGATGTGCTGAACACATGGCAAAAGTACTTGGTATTAAGTAGTTTAATTTAAAAAATAGCACTCTTGCCTAGCAAGGGTGCTTTTTATTCAAAGGAAGGAATATTATGAATACTATTGAAAGTTTAAAAGGCCTTAAAGGCAAAAAAGTAATGGTTCGTGTTGATTTTAACGTACCACTAAATGGCAAAGAAGTTAGAGATAATAATCGTATTGTCGCTGCTTTACCTACAATTAATGCTCTTATTAAGATGGGAGCCAAAGTTGTTTTATTCTCGCACTTAGGCAAGATTAAATGGGGCAAAGTTGATGATGCTGAAATTGAGTCTGAGAAAAAGAAGAATGATATGGAACTTGTTTATCCTGAAGTTAAAAAACAACTTGCTCCAACTCATGTTTATTTTTCTAATGCTACACATGGCGAAGAATTAAGTAACGCTATCAATAAACTTAATGATGGCGAAGTTTTACTTGTTCAAAATACTCGTTATGAAAAAGGTGAATCAAAGAATAACCCAGAATTAAGTGCTGATTGGGCAAAGAATTTTGATGCATTTGTTAT
>JBAYXD010000060.1:0-5942 GCA_041673725.1 Bacilli bacterium
CCAATTTGGCTTGAAAGGCGAACTTAATAGTAGCTACCTTTCAGATATAAAAATATCAACATATGGATATATACTACTACGGGCTGTCAATCACCCCCTACGTAATTCAGATGATATGGTATTTGCACATAGGTTAGTCATAGAGGAGTTTCTGAAGAGGGAAGACCCTGGTTCTATGTATCTTATTAATGTTGATGGGGTTCAAGTCCTTAGTCCAGAGTATGATGTGCATCATAGAGATGGTAATAGATTAAACAACAGTAGTAATAATCTAGAGTTAATGACAAGAGCAGAGCATACTACCTTGCACAACAGGGAAGAGAAGATTCTTAAACGTAATGAAGATGGTACATACAGTTTGCTAACCTCTACTAAACTTGCAGGAAAGCTTAGTAGGAAGCATAAATTTGATGCAGGTGCTGATGTGTACAGTGCTGAGACTTGCACTGTCCTTGCTAGATCTCATAGAGTTATAAGCACAGGGCTTAAGGTTAGTATTCTTCCAGGATTAGTCGGCATTTTATGGTCTCGTAGTGGCCTGTCAGTTAAGTATGGGATAGAGGTTGGGGCTGGTTGTATTGATAGTGGGTTTACAGGAGAGGTATTGGTTAATCTCTATAACCACTCAGATAAGGATTATGAAGTTACTAAAGGGGATCGGATTGCCCAGCTATTAACAATGCCGCTTAGTCCCTCTGATTATGGAGACGAAGAAGATACAATAAAACGAGGAGATGGTGGCTTTGGGAGTACTGGCCAGTAAGTGGTGTTGGCATCTTAGTAGCCGAGCTTATAATGGAGGTATCTTGATGAAGCAGCTTAAAGTTCTTAACATAGATGGTTCCTTGTTTAGAGAGAACTGTGGGTGGTGTATCAAGAAGAAGGGGGGCACTACAACCTTCTGCCATTGTCTTGTAGAGGTTCTCTCTAGAGACATGATAACTTGTGACAAGGTGGAGAATAAAAAATGATATCATTTATTATAGGATTCATCGTAGGGTTTGCTCTTTTAAATAAGCCTTGTCAAAAGATGGCCAAGAATTTATGGAGGTATCTTAATAATGATAAGTGAAGAGCAGTGGATGTTAGAGTGGTGCAAGAAACATAATCTGGATATCGGAGAACACTCAATACAAGATGCAGCTGAAGAGGCATCCTCAAGGAGCATGAAGATGATTGAAGTAGAAGTATTAGGTGAGTATGGAATTGCATTTGCTCTAAGAGGATTAGCCCTTTCCTACGACTCTAAGTCATCTATGAAAGTAGCAGATAATTTAGCCTTCAAAGGTGACGGACATAACAAGTTCCTTGAGTCAATAGATGTGTGGATAGAGGCCACCCTTCCTCGGTCTATGTGGCAGCAGTATGATACCTACCGTATAGGAGTTACTAAGCAGTCACAAAGTACGATGCACACCATTCTAAGAAAGCCTCTGGCACAGGAGCACTTCAATGGTAAGGTGTACAAGAGCACTATCAAGAAGCTCAATAGAGATATTAAAAAGAAAGACTTCAAGTCTGTAAAGGATAACCTCCCTGAGTCCTTCCTTCAGAAGAGAGTAGTCAAGGTAGACTACAAGACCCTTCAGAGTATGGAGAGACAACGAAGAAGTCATAAGCTCAAAGAATGGCAAGAGGTTCTTGACGCAGTACTTGGACAAGTAGAACATCCTGAGTGGATACAGAAAGGGGAATGATTTGGATATATTTAGAAATGATATAGCACGCACTACATTCTATAACAAGTATGCCCTTACTCAAGCAGATACATGGGAAGAGAGAGCACGAGTAGTAGCGGATGATGTAGTAGGAGAGAGAGATCATAGACGCTTGATGTCAAAAGGAGATCAGAAAGAGCTAACACAGTTTGTACGACAGATGAAGTTCATGCCGGGAGGACGCTACCTGTACTATGGTGGACGCCAAGCACACTTCTTTAATAATTGCTTTCTTCTTAAAGCTGAAGAAGATACAAGGGAAGAGTGGGGTGCTTTAGCTCAACGGTCTACTAACTGTCTTATGACAGGTGGTGGTATTGGAGTGGATTATAGTATCTTAAGAGGAGAAGGAGAGACTATAGGAAGAACAGGTGGGGTAGCTAGTGGTCCTCTATCTCTTGCCATGATGATAAACTCTATAGGCCAGAACGTAATGCAAGGAGGTGCTAGACGTTCAGCTATGTATGGCTCTCTTAACTGGCAGCACCCAGATGCAGGTAAATGGCTAGACATTAAGGATTGGAATAGGATACCTGTGATAGGTACAGGTATGACAGTGGGTGATATGAAGAGGCTTGATTTCAATTACCATGCTCCTCTTGATATGACAAACATATCCCTTAACTATGATGATGATTTCCTCACTGCTGTCTCTTCTGGTACTTTACCTGCTACTTATCTTAAGAATGTAGAGAATGCCCTTCGTACTGGTGAGCCTGGATTCTCTTTTAACTTTGGTAGTAAAAGGAATGAGACTCTTAGGAATGCGTGCTGTGAAGTATCAAGTGAAGATGACTCAGATGTTTGCAACCTTGGTTCTATTAACATGGCCAATATAGATACTATCAAGGAATTCAGAGATGTCATCTGTCTTGCATCTAAGTTCTTAGTGTGTGGTACAATGAGAGCCGACTTGCCTTACGACAAAGTGTATAGAGTAAGAGAGAAGAACAGGCGTCTAGGTCTTGGTATCATGGGAGTGCATGAGTGGCTTCTGAAGAGAGGTTACAGATATGAGATGAATGAGGAACTTAGACAATGGATGGAGGTATATAGGGATGAGTCAGAGAGGGCAGCTGACGAACACTGTGATAGGCTCTATCTGAATAGACCTAAAGGGTATCGTGCTATTGCTCCTACTGGAACTATTGGAATCCTCTGCTGCACTTCAACAGGTCTTGAACCTATTTACTCTGTAGCTTACAAGAGACGCTATCTCGTAGGCACTGATGAATGGAAGTATCAGTATGTTATTGATAGCACAGCAGAGAATCTCATCAAAGAGCTTGGTATAGATCCCAATAAGATTGAGTCAGCTGTTGATCTCTCTAGAGAGCCTGAAAGACGTATCAAGTTCCAAGCAGATGTTCAAGACTATGTGGATCAGGCTATCAGCTCTACCCTTAACATCCAACCATGGGGGTCAGAGGATAATAACCCAGATAAGGTAGAAGACTTTGCATGGACCTTAGTTAAGTACGCCCCCCGTCTCAGAGGGTTCACCTGTTATCCAGATGGTTCACGAGGTGGACAGCCTATCACTAGTGTACCTTACTCAGAAGCTGTAGGCCAGACAGGTAATGTCTTTAGTGAGTCACATGATGTATGTGAGATAACAGGAGGTGGTACCTGTGGAGTATAACAAAGGAGATACAATGAGAGAGGCTCTAATAAGTGCAGTAAAAAAGGCACAGCAGGAGTTACCTATCTCTTTGTCTGAGGGTGTCAGTATCAAGACTATGCAGATAGAAGAAGAAGGAGACAGGCTCTGGTTCATTCTTGAGACACCAGATGGGCTCAGGCATACTACTGGCCCTCTTTCATCTTTCTATGGTTGTAAGGATGCTAAGGAGATCGTCCTAAGAGGCTTAGAGTATGGTACAGAGGCTGAGGATGAAGCGTGACAAGTCTTTCATAGAGGACATAATGCAAACAATAAGGAAGGAGAGGAGTCTCTAAGGTGCTAATTAAGATTTAAATGAGGAAATATCACACTGTTGCTAGACAAATGCCCTACGAAATGCTATATATAGGTATAAGAAATAAAATGTAGTAAGATTCTTAAAGAACAACTTCTTAAGATACACTACAAAAGAAGATTAACTACAAAAGAATTATAACTACAACAACAAGAGCAGTTACCTAAGGTTCTTAAAGATACTTAGGTAACTGCTCTTTTGTCATAGAAAACGTCTAGCAGCTATATCCACCAAAGCACCAGCCACCAAAAGAGCACCTGTCAACTTGTACATGTAGGCTCTCACTTCACTAATCTTCTGGTCCTGCTCCTTGTCTCTACTCCTGTCCAACTCTTCTAGGCGTATCAGTCTAGCATCTAGTCTGTCTACCATCTTGAAGGCTTCAGTAAGCTGTGCAATACTCTTACCCATCTCTGTCTGACTCTCCAGTAACTTTACAATAGACTCCTTTAAGTCCTTCACTACAGTTGCTGTGAGGTATCTATATTGAAGTAGCTCTTTATCCTCTTCAGAGTTCATAACAGTCCTTTCTTATTCAAATACTCTTCTAATAGTTCTACATCTTCTCTAGTCCTCTTTAGCAGTTCCTTTATGTCACCTCCACTCAGGTAGTCAGCCTCTTGATTTCTTCTCTTCTCAAACCCTCCACCAAAGTTCCTCAGTTCTTTCTCTACCTCTTGCCAATCATCTGACTGTGCTTTCCTCAGAAACCTTGGTGCTCCATTCAATCCAAACTGGTGAGTCACTGACAGTATTACAGTCTGCTGCTCTCTAGAGAGATCCTCAAACCTCTTCTTAGCACCATTGTCAAACTTCTTGATTAGTTCAGTGAGGCCACTCTCTATTACTTTCTGTGTGAGTCTTTTAGTATCAGTGTCTGACAGCAAGAGAGGGTGTCTCTGTAGCATCTCCTTTGCCTGATACCCTTTGAGTCCAAGATAAGGCTCAAGTACCTCTACCTCTTCCTTGCTTAACCCTGCCTTTAGAAGTCCCTCTCTTGATTGCTGTCCTAGATCTATACCTGTACCTATGGTTACTCCAGACTTGTTGTATCCTTCTAGAGTATAACCTTTAGTACTGTATCCTTCCAGTTGTCCTAAGAAGTCCAAGTCTACATCAATCATACCTTTAACTCAACAACTGCCTTTTCTATAGCTTCATCTATGTCCTTTGCTGTTACCTCTACACACTGTATCTTGAGGGCAGTCTCAATGGCACTCATAGCAGCTTTCTTCTTCTCTGCACCAGTCATATTCCTATCTGCTAGAACGAGCACCACGGCCCTTACAGTCGCTAGAATGATAGGTGCTATATCTGTTACGAACCATCCAATGACTGCACTCTTTATGTATGTTCCCCAACTCATTACTTCTCTCCTCTGTTTGGATTCACCCATACCTTCATAGGCTTCTTAGTCTCTTCTACTGCCTTAGGTTCTTCTACTACCTTAGGCTTAGCAAGAGACTTCTCTGTAGTTGCTGGTATCAGATACATATTCAATGTGATAAGTACATAACAGATACCTTGACTGATTGCATTCTGTGTCTCTTCATCAAATACTAAGTCTGGAAACTTCCACTGTATAAGACCCATAGAGCCAGTTACTAGTAAGGATACCATGGACAATAGCCAATGACCTCTCTTCCACTTCTCAGGATTCCTCAGTGAGTTCCCAGCTCTTACTACATTAATAATATCTTTTATAATCATTTCTTACCTCTTAGTAATCTCCATAACCACAAGATGTCTATGGAGAACATCCATGGCTTATGGTATCGGGGGCCATACTCGTCCAGCATTGGCTGTGTTGGCATTTGCTGGACGTACTCCTTACTTCGTTGTGGCTTCTGTTTCATTAATTACTTCCTCTTCTTCGGTTGCTGGTACTTCCTGAACTGAGGATGTACTTAAGTCACCACCTGCTTTGTTAATTGTTGAACCCTCTGATGCGGTAGTTGTATCCCCGGCAGAATCAATGCCCTTTGTTGCCACAACTCCAACTGTAATCCATGGGATGCCTCCACCTATTACGCTAAGTGCTTTCTCTTGCACATTAGCCCCTGTCGTTGGAGCCTTCGTGGTAAACTCCTGTGGGGAGATGTTTGATATGAACATTGCAGAAACAACACCCGCCATAGCCTTCGCTACTGCACAGTTAGGGTCAGTAGTGTCGCAGTTGATTACTACAGAGTTTTTGATAGCATCTGCTTTAGAAGCCACCTGTTTAGTTTGCTCTTGATTATGA
>JBAYXD010000061.1:0-5811 GCA_041673725.1 Bacilli bacterium
GAGCTTAATTTTAAATTTATAACTAATTTTATTATTAAGCAGATAGTCCTTAGTTTAATGGCCTAAGGCTAGAAAGTATGTGACCAATTTTTACACAAATTATACCTAAATATTGACACTCCTATTTTAACTAATATAATCTCTAAATTAAAGCAAAATATACTTCTTATAACCATTAAATTGCCTAATAACGACAATTTAATGGAAAATCTTCATAAAAATAATGCTATTTTAATCATTTTTATTCTTTGAAAGCGCTATATAAGGATAATAATGACCTTATTTATTGTTTATTTAATATTATTTAATTATAATAAATATGCTTACGTAGTTGAAATAAACGAAAATAGCGAAAAGGAAGATATTTTATTTATGAGTGAATTCGCACACAGTTCTATTAAGATCTATGCCCTTGGTGGTTTAGGTGAGGTTGGAAAAAACACTTATTGTGTTGAAAGTTTAAACGACCTTATCATTATTGATGCTGGAGTTAAATTTCCAGAAGATGATTTAGTTGGAGTTGATTATGTTATTCCAAACTACTCTCATCTTAAAGATAATAACAATAAGATAAGAGCTTTATTTATTACCCATGGACATGAAGACCATATTGGTGCAATTCCTTTCTTAATTAAATCAGTTAATATTCCGGTTATTTATGCTCCTAAACTAGCCGCAGCTTTAATACGTCAAAAACTTGAAGATCGACATGTTAGAACTAGTGTAAAAATTGTTGAATATGATCAAAACTCAGTCATTAAAGTAGGTGAATTTAAGGTTAGTTTCTTTAGAGTAACCCACTCAATCCCTGATTCTTTTGGTATTTGTATCGATACAAATGAAGGTCGTATTGTTACAACTGGTGATTTTAAGATTGATTTAACTCCAGTTGGACCTGATATTGAACTTGCAAAGATGACTCGTATGGGTCAAGAAGGTGTTGATTTATTGTTAGCTGATTCAACTAACGCAGAGAAAGAAGGCTGGACCCCTAGCGAAAAGAATGTCATTACTTCTATTAATGAAATCTTTGATCGAGCTCCTGGTCGTCTAATTATTTCTACATTCTCAAGTAATATCTCACGTATACAACAAATTGTTGATGCAACAATAAAACATAAACGTAAAATTATTATATTAGGTAGATCTATGGAAAATGCAGTTGATTGCGCTCGTAAATTTGGTTATATAAAAATTCCAAATGAAATGATAAAAGAAGTTAGCGAAGCAAAATCAATTCGCGATAATGAACTTGTTGTTTTATGCACTGGCTCACAAGGTGAACCAATGGCTGCTTTAAGCCGTATCGCTAATGGGATGCTTAAGGATTTACATATTCAAGCTGGTGATACCGTTGTTTTCTCATCATCTCCTATTCCAGGAAATGGTGTTTCAATTCAAAGAGTTGTTAATAATTTAACGCGATATGGCGCAAACGTCATTACAAATTCTATTTTTAGTGAAATCCACTCTTCTGGTCACCCATCAAGACAAGAATTACGTTTAAATTTAAAATTATTCCATCCAAAATACTTTATGCCAGCACATGGTGAATATCATATGCTTAAGCTTCATGCAGGAATCGCTGAATCTTTGGGAATGCCTAAAGATCATATATTTGTTTTAGCAAATGGTGATACTTTACAATTAAATAATCATAACATTAAAGATGGTGAAAGAATTCCAGCTGAAGATGTTTATATTGATGGTAACGATACTAATGGTGTCTCTACTGCTGTCATTCGTGATAGAAAAATTCTTCAAGATGATGGCATGGTTAGTGTTCTAGTTTGTCTTGATAGTAAAACTAATAAACTTATGTGCCAACCTAAAGTACAAACCGTTGGTTTTGTAAGTTATGGGAAAAACGAAGACCACTTAGTCCGTCATGCACAAATGCAAGTTGAAGATGCCTTAAATGAATTACTAGCTACAAACCGTGTTACTTTTGGCGATATTAAAAATACTATAAGAAGTATTGTTTCTAAATATTATTTTAGAAAGACGCAACGTAATCCAATGATTATTCCATTAATCATGAATAAGAACTAATTATGATAATCCTTGGTTCAACATCACCACGAAGAAAAAATTTATTAAACAAAATAACGAGCGATTTTAAAATAATCGCCCCTTTATTTAACGAAAAAACACTTCCATTATCAACAAAGCATTATGCTTTAGAAGAATCATACAATAAAGCAAAATCTCTTGAATCTAAAATTAATAAAGATGATTGTTTAATTTGTGTAGATACAATTGTTTTTTATAACAATAAAATCTATGGAAAACCAACAAGTGGCATAGAAGCCACATCGTTTTTAAATGAATTAAGCGGCCACGAACATGAAGTAATTTCTGGTTATACAATCATTTATAAAAATAGAATTATTAAAAAAGAAGTCATTTCCTATGTAGTTTTTAATAAACTTAATGATGAGCAAGTATGCAACTATATCAAAAACGTAAATGTTTTTGATAAAGCTGGTTCATATTCTTTTCAAGATGATAAAAATTATAATCTCATAAAAGAAACTCGTGGAAGTACCGATAATATTATGGGTTTCCCTACTGAAGAGATTAAAAAAGACCTAATAGAATTAGGCCTAATTTAAACTTTCTTCAATTCTTTTTAAATCTTTTCCTACAAGAATCATTTTGTTCGACATTGTAAGAATTCGTTCAACACCAATTTCTTTTAATTTTGGTTCGTCTACTTTTGAATAATCTTTTAATACTATGGTTAGTCTAGAACCATTTAAATTATGGGAAATAACATTATCTTTACCACCCAATAAATCATAAACTCCACTTAATTTCTTAACTAACTCCACTTCTTCAGCTTTAATCTTTTTGTTTTTCTTATTTTTGATTACAATTAAGCAAATTAATCCTATAACAAGCAGAGCAAGAATAATATAAACCCACCAATATGAAGCATTAAATTCGTTAAAATTCATCAATATTAAATCCATAAGATACATTCCCTTTTTCTTTTAAAGAATACTTATTTATTGTATCATATTTGTGTCAGAGGAAAACAAAAATGGCTACTAATATTGAAATCGAAGCAAAGTGTCTTATTACTAAAGAAGAATATAATAAAGTAATTACTTTTTATAAAGCTGATAAATATAAACGCATTAAACAAATTAATCATTATATTGATACTAATGATTTTGCTCTTAAAAATGCAGGTATTGGTTTGAGAATCAGAGAGAAAGATGATTTTGTGATGACTCTTAAAGCTCCACTTGCTGAAGGTTTACTTGAAAAGAATGAATCTATCACTTGGAAAGCTTATGAAGATTATCGCGATAACGATATTTTCCCAGAATGTTCAATTAAAGAAGTTATTGAAATGCTCAATATTGATCCAAAGAAACTTGAGATTCAAGCATCTCTAGAAACCGAACGTATTGAAATACCAAATTTTGAAAATAAAGGTTTATTCTCAATTGATAAAAATACCTATAATGGCATCGTTGATTATGAATTAGAACTTGAAGGTAATTCAATTAATATTGCAAAAGAAAATCTAAAATCTATCTGTGATGAAGTTGGTATCCATTACATAGATAATTTAAAAAATAAACAAGCAAGAGCCCTTGAAACAATAAAATAACTATCAAAATAGAGAACAATTAAGTTCTCTATTTTTTACATTCACTATTTGATGCACTTGGACAAGTACTACATTCTCCATGCCTTGGACAAGAATTATAAGCAACTCTTCTTGCGGCTGGAATAAAGGATGAAATTTCGTACTTGTTATATCCAACTTGAATCCTATTATCATCTACCATAATTGGTCTTTTAAGGATTGATGGATTCTTTATAATAAATTGAATTAATTCACTAATCTTCATATCATCAATATTAACCTTACCTTCTTTTATAATATTACTTCGAGTTGAAATAATATCATCAGTCCCGTTTTCAGTTTTTTTAATAATATCTTTAAGTTCCTCAGGATTTAAAACACTCGTAAAAATATTCTTTTCTTTATAAGGAATTTTATTTTCATCAAACCATTGTTTGACTTTTTTACAAGAAGCACAACTTGCTGAGGTATAAATTGTAATCATAGTTAAATTATATATGAGTTTAAGACCAAATAAATAGGAAAATTAAATATTTTTAAATATATTTTAAATAATCATTTAGATTTAAAATACTAAGCGGCTAAACCAACTAAATAAGCAAACCCTTCAATGATTCCTTTATAGACTTGACGAATTAATTGAACTTCAACTTTATCACCAATCTTTAAGTTCTTAGTTTTTTCATTTGTTAAGAAATCATATTTCTTTTTGAAGTAATAATCTCCTCCAGAATAAGCAATACATCCTTCAGTTCCACTGCAACCATAAATAAATAATTTTGTATTAGTGGTTAAACTTCTAAGATAGAAATCACCATATTGAGTTCCATCAGTGTTACTGCCATCCCATGAATCAAGAATTGCAGTTAAGTGATATTTATAAGCAAAGTCTTCATCAGTAGAAGCAACAAAATCATCGATAGTTGATTCAACCATTGGTGGTTCATCTAAATCATCAGTTGGATCTGCTTGACCAGTATATGGAACAAGATTTGTAACATTGTTTTTACTAATTTCATCTTTTAATACATCACGTATAACTGCGGTTGATGTATAAGTTTCTGTATTATTTAATTTTGTATCCATGATTTGCGCAAGATAATCAATAGTTCCAATATAATAATATCCATCAGCATCTTTAACGATATCTCCACTTGTATATCCCATCTTGCTACTAGTATCTAATAAATAATAATCAAGTTGAGCTTGAGTCAATTTACAAAGAGTGATGAAATTATCAAATGGTAAAGCACTTATTAACATTCCATAAGTTACTTTTCCACCATAGATATTAGCTCTTGCTCCACCATTATTAATACAAGCATAATTAACTTTATGTTTAAATTCATCTTGATTCTCATTAATATAATGAACAATTGCTTCGCTTGCGGCTTGTGCAACTGCAGTACGAGTTAAAAACTTTAGTGAGAAACCAACAACTTCTTCTTTTACAGCATTAATTTCTGTTTCGTATTTTGCGTAAACGGTATTAACCGCATCTGATTGACCAAGACAACTATTTAAAGTTGAGATGGTTTGACCTAAAGCGTCACTAACTTTTGAAACATCGTTTTCTCGTTTAATATGTAAGCTAATTGACGATATTTTAGCTCCGTTTGCTCCACCCTCAACATAAGGAATATCGCCAATCGTACCATTTTGTACTGAATGATCGTGAGCTAAAAATATTCCATCAACATAGGTATGATTTGTAATTGGTGAGACACTATTTAATGATGAATAAACTGTATGATCTCCATCGTGAGTAGATAAAATTACCGCGTCACAATCTTCTTCACCAAATAAAACATCACTACATTCCTTTATATATTTAATTGGATTAGGAAAATCAAATTTATCAGAGATACTTCTTAAAATTGAAGTACCCATGTTTTCTTTTACAGCACCAATAACACCTAATCGATAATCACCTTTATCAATAATGGTATAAGGTTTTAAATAATCAGGTCTCTCGGTTGTTCCTGCTTTAAAAATATTACAAGCAAGTAATGGAAAGTCCATTAATTGTTCGTTTTCTTCAATAACACTTTCATCCCAATCAAATTCATGATTACCAATAGTCATTGAATCAAAACCAATGGCATTCATACATTCGGTAATTAACTTACCTTTATTTAGGTTACTATCAGCAGTTCCTTGCCACATATCGCCACTCGATATAACAAATGTATTATCTGGGTTTTGTG
>JBAYXD010000062.1:0-5713 GCA_041673725.1 Bacilli bacterium
TAGGACTTGCCTTAGCATCAGTATTTTCTTCACTTGTTGGCTTAGTTATGGGGCTTATTAAAATATGTCTTACGATTAAAGAATTAGGTGGAAAATATAATATTTTCTTTAATAATGCTTCATTAAAACCAGTATATAAAATTGCTCTTCCTTGCATCTTACAACAATCATCTTTATATCTTTCTAGTTTAGTTGTTCAACCATTCATAAATGGTTTAGGGAAAGATGTCAGTGCAGGGTACTCAATCGCAATGAATATTAATTTATTCTTTAACTCAATTTACCATGGTGTGGCACGCGCGGTTGCATCATATTCATCACAAAGTAAGGGTGAAAAACTATATAAAAACTATAGTAAAGGCATTGGAATAGGGTTATTACAACAAATAATTTTATGTTTGCCTTTTGCGATTATTTGTTTCATTATTCCTAATGAAGTTTGTAGTATTTTTCTCAACACAAAAGACTCGGCATGTTTACCATATGCAACACAATTCATTTATCTATGTTTACCATTTTTAGTTTTTATATGTATAGGAAATTTAATGCACTCGTTTTATAAATCAGTAGGTGCAGTGAAGTCGGTTTTGATATCAACTATAATATTTACAATTGCAAGAATTGTGTTAACTTATGTTCTTCCAAATACTAGTTATTTATTTTCAGTCTACTTAGCCTTAAGTTTAGCGTGGGTAGTGGAAGCAATTGTTTTAGGAGTAATTTATTTTACTAAAATTTGGCAAGATAAAGACGAAAAAGAAGCGTTAAAAAATAATAAAGGTAAAGTTGCTATTTAGGTGATTTCAACACCCATTTAGTCCAACGTCCTGATCCTTTTCGTTTAATCAATTTTTCTTTTTCCATTTTTACAAGGGTTCTTTGCATTGCTTTTAACTAAACATCTAATAATTCGTTCTTTGTAAAAACATCTTTCGATTTCATGATTTTTATAATATCGTCATAGAAATTAATTTATAAACGACATTATAAACGACAAAAAATGTATAAAAGAAACAGTCTAAATTTATTCGATAATAACTTTGCTATTTAAATATTTTTAATTTATAAACGACAAAATGCATTAAAAAAAGGAAGCGATATTCGCTTCCTTATAAAATTTAAAAATAATTAGTCGTTAGCGTGGTTAGCTGAACAGAAAACGTTACAAATCTTATCACTAACAAGTTTTGTTACAGCATCACATGCTGGAACAATAAATGCACGGGCATCAAATTTTTCTGGGTTTTCATTAAGAGCTTTTCTTAATCCGCCAACATAAGCAACACGAATATCAGTACCAACATTTATTTTACAAATTGCATGTTCGCTAGCTTCTTTAAGCATTGGTTCTGGAATTCCAATGGCTTCTGGCATTTTTCCGCCATTAGAATTTAAAACTTCAAGATAAGCATGTGGAACACTTGATGCACCATGAAGCACAAGTGGGAATCCTGGTAATCTTTGTTCAACTTCTTCAAGAATATCAAAACGAAGTTGTGGTTTTTGTCCTGGTTTAAATTTATAAGCACCATGGGCAGTACCAATGGCGATAGCTAAACTATCGATGCCAGTTTTACTAACGAATTCAACAACATCATTTGGATGGGTGAAATGTCCATATTTATCATCAACATTGACGTCATCTTCAATACCAGCAATTGCTCCTAATTCGCTTTCAACAACAACACCATGTGCGTGAGCATAATCAACAACTTCTTTGGTCATTTTAATGTTAGTAGCAAAATCATATGCTGAAGCATCAATCATAACGGAAGTAAAACCAAGATCAACGCATTCTTTACAAAGTTCAACGCTCTTACCATGATCAAGGTGAAGAGCAACTGGAACCGTGATTGATTTCATTGCTGAATCAAGCAATCCTCGAATATAGTCTTTTCCAATAAAACTTAAAGCTCCACTTGAAATAGCAATAATAACAGGTGAGTTATTATCTTGTGCTGCTTTTAAAACAGCTTTCATAATATCCATGTTGTCTACGTTAAAGGCACCAATGGCATATTTTCCTTTATAAGCTTTACTAAACATCTCTTTCGTTGTAACTAATGGCATAAAATTTCCTCCTATAATGTATATATAAAATTTTATTACAGCCTTTATTTAGCTTTGTTTTCGCTTCCGAAAACATTTTTAATCTTCTCTTCAACAAGTTTTTCAGCCGCTTCTTTTGCGGGAACTAAAAAATTACGTGGTTCGTAGTGGTCTTTAATTAAAAACAAAGATTTTTTAAGTGTTCCAGTGTAAGTCATACGAAAATCAGTAGCAATGTTCACTTTGCAAACATTTATTTGAATCGCCTTTCTAATTAATTCTTCTGGAACGCCTTTAGTGTTATGGATATTTCCTCCATAAGCATTAAAAGTATTAATAATATCATCTGAAATTGAACTTGCTCCATGGAGCACAAGTGGGAATCCAGGATTATTCTTTTGAATTTCCTTTAAAATATCCCATTTCAAATCAGGAATTTCGTCATTTTTAAATTTGGTAGTCCCATGTCCAGTACCAACTGAGACGGCTAAACTATCAATTCCAGTTCGATTGATAAAATCTTTTGCTAATTCGGGATCTGTGAAGTTTCCATCCTTATGTGAGGCATCTAAGCCACCGAGTTCTCCCTCGACTGTGCATCCATGCGAATGAGCATAAATGACAACTTCCTTCGTTTGTTTTACATTTTCTTCGTAAGGCGAATTTCCAGCATCAATCATGACAGAAGTGAAGCCTTCATCGATACAAGATTTGCATAAATCTACACCTTTTCCATGATCTAAATGGATAGCAAAAGGAATAGTAATATCTTTTGAAACACAAAGGATTTGTTCTTTTAAGTTTCCTGGGTGCATAAAGTTTCTTGAACCTTCTGAAATAGCGATAATTACCGGAGATTTTAATTTTTCGGCTGCCTCTAATACAGCTTGGACCATAGCGATGCTATCAACATTAAAAGCACCGATTGCATAGTGTCCTTTATACGCATCTATAAACATTTGTTTTGTATTTACTAGTGGCATAATGAAAATAATTTCCTCTCGAACAATTAATACAATAGCACTCTTGCATTTAGAAATAAATAAAAATAATTTTCAAAGTGGAAGCGCTTTCAAAAAAATATTGTTTCATGTTTTTTTAAATGCTACAATGATTGCAGAAAATATCCACGGAGGATAAACAAATGAAAAAAGCACTTACCTTATTATGTGCGTCTATTATGTGTTTAGCTGGTGTCGCGACTATGACTTCATGCGGTGGAACAGAAGAAGACGATACTTCAACCGCTGCAATTGTTGCTAAAGCTTCAAAAATGACTCTTACCGAGCTTGAAGAAGCCTCAAAGAAGGAAATGACCGATAGTTCGTCAACCTTCAAAGTCGTTGGATTAACTTCAACTCTTTCTAAAGCTTTAACAAAGTTTGGCGAGACTTATGATTGGATTAATGCTGCTGATGGTGGTAATACTTATGTCAATAATAGTTATAAGGATTATCAATTATTAACTGCTCTTGAACAAGCTGATTCTTCATATTTTGCTGATTTTGCTTTAGTCCAAGATGCTAGATCACTTGCTGATTATATTGATGCTGGTATTTGTATTAACTATGTTCCTTCAGATTATAAGGAATTAGGTTTAGCTGAAAAAGATACCTTCCCATTAAAGGGTATTCACTTCAACAAGATTTTCTTTACTAATAAGAATTTAGGCGTTGATTTACATAATGTTTGGCAAGTCGCTGGTAGTGCAGAAGATAAAGGACATTTAAACAACTTATCCTTCCAATCTCCAATTACTGAACAAATTAATATGTCATTCATTCTTTCTTTATATAGCCAAGATGCACAAACTAAATTAAGTAGTGCATATAAGAGCTTCTATGGAAAAGATTGGGCTGCAAGCGATAAATATTCTACAGTTAGTGCACAATTCGTTACTGAATTTATTGCTAACGTTTCAAAATGGCATAGTAGTGATGGAACAGCTATGAAAGAAACTCAATGCAAAGAAACCAAGATTGAAGGACAAGATCCATTCGTCTATTATGGTGCCTTTGCTAAAATGAAAGATGCTGCTGGTAAGAATTATGATTTAGATGGTGATGGCACTGCTGAAACTAATGCTATGACTACTGTTAAATGGGATGCAAACATCGAAGGATTCAATGGTTTCGTGTATACCATGTATAGCCAAATCGTTAAGAATGCTGAACACCCATATACCGCTTGTTTATATGCACGTTTCTTAAATACTCCAGATTGCTATAAAGCAATGTGCTATAACAGTACAACTCCAAATAAAGCTGGTGAAGCTGCTAATATGTATGGTTATTATTATCCATGCGCATCAACTACTGTTGGTATTAACGATAATGATTGGACAAAAGATACTTGGATTAGTAAGTCAATTAACGAAGATTATACCTATTTAAGTACAATTAAGACTTCACAAGTTAACTCTGTTCTTGCTTTAGTCTCTGCTAATAACAAGGCTCAATAGTCTACATAATTAGGTTGTTAAATTTATGGGAGAGCCCAACCTCTCCCATAAATTATTATTTTTTAGGAGAATAAGATGACAAAAACTAAGAAATTTCCTTCATTCACTAAAATATTCAATACGACAAAAAGTTATCTAAGTAATCCAGCCAATATTATTTTGATAATTTTTGCTATTATTTTAGCTGTTGGAGTTATATATCCTTTAATATCTTTGTTTGTTGATTCTTTCACGGTTCAAAGTATAAGTGAAGCGAAAGATATTAATGAAACCTGGGGACTTGCCTTAAAGAAAGGTGATTTAACCTGGGCTCATTGGCCAAACTTACTCTTCAATACACAAACTGAAGGGTACTCTTTAAACTATTTTTGGACACCATTATATCAATCGGTTTTAATGGCCTTACTTGCTTGTTTTGTCGCTGTTTTATCTGGTGGAATTTTAGCTTGGTTTATTACTCGTAGTAATATTCCAATGAAGAAATACATTAGTACCGTCTTTATTTTCCCATACATTATGCCTTCTTGGTCTATTGCAATGTTCTGGGAAAACTTTTTTAAGAATACACAAATTGCTTCTTGTAACTATCAAATGGGTATGTTACAAGCAATGACTGGTATTTGCGTTCCTGAAAGTTTCTTATATGGTCTTGTTCCTTGCGCATTAGTTCTTGGAATTCACTATGCACCATTTGCTTATATTTTAATTGGTGGAATTTTAAGAAACATGGATGCAAACCTTGAAGAAGCCGCAACTATTTTAAAGACTAGTCGATGGAGAATCATTACTAAAATTACTCTCCCAATTGTTGCTCCAGCTTTAATTTCAACTATCTTACTTGTCTTTGCTAGTTCAATCTCAAGTTATACAGTTCCAGCATTTTTAAATCAAAATGGAACGTTTACTTCTATTTCGACTACAATGCGTGGACTACTTATGATGTCAGGTAAAAAAGGACAAGGTTATGTTGTTGCAGTTATTCTATTGATTTTTAGTGTTTTAATTCTAACGCTAAATAACTGGTTTACTAAATCTCGCCGTAATTTCACGACTGTAAGTGGAAAATCAGGTCAAATTAGTAAAGTTAAAATTGGTAATAAAAAATGGATTAAATGGGTTGTTGCAAGTGTAATTGTTTTGTTAGTTAGTTTCTTTGCAGTCTTCCCTTTAGTTTCATTCGTTCTTGAAAGTCTAGAAGAGAAT
>JBAYXD010000063.1:0-5586 GCA_041673725.1 Bacilli bacterium
CATCAGATAAACTTACAGGAAATTTAATAACTAAAACCCATACTACTTATTTATTAAATTATAAGTTAGATGGTGATAAAGGTTATTACAACGCTTATAACGAAGATGGAACAATAACGCTTGATAATTATGATCAAGAGATGGGAAGCGAAATGATGAAAATGTTTGCTGAATCTAGTATGGGTCTTGCGCGTAATACTATTGATTTTACGGACATAACTGATGCCAGTAGTTACTTTGAAAAGATTCTTGGTTCCTCAAATAGTAAAAATAAAAATGTTACGCGAACCGATTCAATCTTAGATGGTTATAAGATTATAACTTTAGATATAAAAGTTACTGGAGACTCTTACTATAGTGAAGGTATAGAGACTTTAAAGATTGATAATTATTTAGTAGTTAAAGAACTTACTTACAATAGAAAAGTATATAAAGATAATACGAAAGCTGAGTTAACAGTTGAAAGTGATTCAACTGTTAACTTTGATTACGAAACGTCTTTCCCTTACTACACGGATTTAGAAGGAAAGTATTAGAGGATTACTTATGAAAAAGAAAATAATATTATTAACTTCCTTACTTGTTTTAGTTACTAGTTGTAATTCTTTAAATGCTTATAAAAGTGACGCTGAATCTTTTGCTAACCGAAAGAATAATCCTGATGTATTAAATAAAGTAACTTTTAAAGGAGTCTTTAAAGGTGTTTTAGATGACGAAAAAGCAAACTATTTATCATTAACTAATATCGATATTAGTAAGAGGTATCTCTATAATATTGTTTATAATTTAGGGTATGAAGAAGGTACTCTTGAATCAGCAAGCAATATGGTTCCTCAATCACTAGAATTATATTATATAAATGATTTGAATTATGGAATTCTTAATCATTATGCTTCTGGTAGTGGAAGATGGGTGATGGAATCAAAAGATCAAATTCAGTTCCTATTAATGTTTGAAGCGCTTACGGAAACTCTATTTAGATATACTTATAACTATTGGACTTTTGATAGATTTAATAGTTATGAAGATTATTATAATGAGATTATTCCGGCTGGTAATATTGCCTATTCAAATATTTTAACAAAAGATGAAGTAATTAAGGATGGCTATAAAGTCTTAACTATAAAAACCAAGAAAAATAATTCTTATTCAACAATTACCTTAACAATGGATAATTATCTTGTTACAACGCATTGTAATATAGAAACTAAAAATTATTCTTCATCTACAATTAGTGATGATTATCTAATATCTACTTATTACTACGATTATTCTATTGATTATAATAGTGATTTTACTTACCGAACAAGTATTTAGTGTTGTAAAATAATAACGTAAATCAAGTTTATACTCTAAGCATTTGGCTTAGGGTATTTTTTAATGATATTTAAGCTAAATTAATATATAGTAATGATATGGAAAATAAAACAATTACGATGCTTAAAGAATATGGTATTCCTTTTATTGAATACCATCATGAACCAGTTCTTAATTATGAAACGGCTCATAAAGTTGATCTAGAATTACATCTTACTGGAACCGAAGCCAAAGCGCTTTATATTCGTGGTAAGAAAACGGGAAACTATTATGTCTTTGTCACTAAAGAAGGAGTAAAACTTGACGCGAAATACGTTAAAAGATTAATTGGTGAACAAATATCAATTGTTTCTAGTGATGAATTAACTCGCTTAACTGGTCAAGAAGCTGGTTGCGTTTCGCCTTTTGGTTATGATGATAAGGTAATCTACATTGTGGATGAGGCAGTTTATAAAGAAAAAGGATTATTATATGCGCCAGGCGTCGCCACAATGACCTTTGAAATAAGTGGTGAAAATCTTAAAAAGATGATTGATAAATTACCTAATAAAAAGTACGTTTACGATTCGGAGCATGTCGAAGAATAAATAATTAAACTAAAAAGGAAACAGAATTTACTGTTTCCTTTTTTAAATATTAAAAAATATTTTTGTAATTTTTAATAATTCCCTCCCATTAACTAGTGAGGAGGGGCAAGTATGTCTCTTCTTAATAAAGTAGGAGAAGGGCTAAGCTTTGGAGGGATACCTCCGTAATGCGGATAAAAATTAGAAAATTACTCGTAAAAATAAATAGATTATGGGCAACGGTGTTGCTCATAATCCACATTTACATTATTATTCTACTCAATAAGTAGGGTGTAAGCAAGGCCCTTCGCCTGCTCTAAAAATTTTAAATATTAACAATATTTTACTAATCTTGGATAATTCCCTCCTATTACTTAGTGAGAAGGGATGATTATTATGTCTCTTCTTAATAAAGTAGGAGAAGGGTTAAGCTTTGGAGGTTTGCCTCCTTAATGCCGATAAGAATTAAAAAATTATTCGGGAAAATAAAAAGATTATGGGCAACAGTGTTGCTCATAATCAAGATCTACATTATCATTCTACTCAAAAAGTAGGGTGGAAGCAAGGCCCTTCGCCTGCTCTAAAAGCCACTAATAGAAGTTTTTAAACGTTTTTGTCTATTAAGAACTCTAAGACTTCATTGATTTCTAAAGGTTTTGAAAAATAGAATCCTTGAATATAATCACACTTACAATCTATTAAGTAATTTAATTGTTCTAATTTTTCAACGCCTTCAGCCACAACTTTAAATTTGAGTTCATGACATAAAGCAATGAGACTTTTAATGGAGCCGCTACTAAACATATTATCAATAAGAGTTTTATCAAGTTTAACTACTTTAAATCTAAATTTATATAGGTTATTCATTGAAGAATACCCACTTCCAAAATCATCAAGAGCAATACCCATATTACGGTTTTCACAGAAAACAATGAATTTTTCCATATAATCGGATTCAGTAAACAAAGCAGATTCAGTAAATTCAAAAGATAATTTCGAACCATCCATTGATTGTTTATCAATAAAGTTTCCTAAGGCAGCAATAAAATTATCATCTGCTACTTGGATTGCGGAAAAGTTAATTGAAATCTTGCAATCAATGTTTCTATTTTGTAATTCTTTTTCAAACAAAACCGCTTGTCTTGCGGCAATTCTTCCAAGCTCAATAATGTCTCCTGTCTTTTCGGCAACTGGAATAAAATCAGCGGGACCATAAGGAAAATCTTTAATACGCATTAAACATTCAAGATGATCAAAAACTTTCTTTTCTGTATTGTAAACTGGTTGATAAACTGTATAAACTTTATTTTCTTCAATAGCTTTTTGAAGCATATTAGAAATTAAGGTATTATCTTTTATTTTCTTCATCTTTTTCGCATCATAAAAAGCATAAGAATTCTTAAAATTTGTTTTAACATAATACAAAGCAGAATCCGAATTAAAGACTATTTCATTAAACTCTTTAGCATCATGAGGATAGGAACTTATACCAATACTTAACTTAACATTTAAAGTAAATTCATCCATATGAAATGGTTCGTTAGAGATTAAGTTTATGTCTTCTGCCATCTTCTTTATCTTTTCGATATTTGAGTAATAAGTTAAGATTGCAAATTCATCACCACCAAAACGATATAAAGAAGAATTATCGTCAAGTTTAGATTTAATGTAACGCGAAACACTAATTAAAATCTTATCGCCATTAACGTGGCCAAAGACATCATTAACATTTTTAAAATCATCAATATCAAGCATTAATAAATAAAACTCTTTATGTTCATTAATAGCCTTTTCTAAATCTTCTTCAAACTTCTTATAATTCATACATTTTGTTAAAAAATCTTTATCGGCAATATCTTTTAAATTCAAATTCTTTTCTTTTAACAAGCGATTTGCTTTTCTTATTTTTATAAGCAAAACAACGATAACAATAATAATAATGCTAGCTATCAAAATAGTAATAGTAACCCACATGATGGTGACTTTGTTATTTTCAAAAAAGTTATTAGGATAGTTAAGAAAGTGAGATAAAGATGGTAATTTAGACATATCGATATTATATTTTTTAAGTAGTTCGTAATTAAAAATATAATCCGATAAAGAAACGTTAATCAATCCAATTTCATCATTAGTAGTACTCTTTGTTAATAAGCCTTTAGCAATGTTTCCGGCCATTAATCCTCCCCGATAATGGGAGTAAATATAGCCACCTATAAAAAGTTGATAAATATTTGGTAAGTCAGATGAAAAAATAGGGGAATCAATACATTCTTTTAAAATTTCGGTTCTTTCATCAGTTGAATAGGAACGATCTTTATCTTCATTAAATGTTATATAGAAATTAAGCTCTTCATTAGTAAAGCTTTTAATTTCTCGCTTAATTTCATCAAGCGAAAGCAAGGATGTGTTAACGTAATTTATTGTGTATTCACTATAAAAAGAAGCATTATTTTTGAATTGTTTTATTGCCCATTGTCCAGTAATGGTGTTATCAAAAATAACGTTAATATTAGTGGCTTCTGGGAATAACTTTTTAGCAAGAGCGATATTATCAAAATATGATAAAACTTCAGCAACTCCACAAAAATAAGGGTCTTTACATATTTCTTGGCCAACTTCAATATTATTAATCCCTTCAGCGACAACAGGTATTTCATTAAATAAATCATCTTTATAATAGTAAGCAAAATCAAGAGCATCATCATCACCAATTATTACAAGATCAAAAGTAAGAATTTCACCATATTTTTTAGCAAGGTAATCATGAAACTCTATTTTTCTTTTTAATGTATAAGGAATTGTTTTAGTATCTAAACATTCAACAGTAATATTTGCAATTTCACCTAAAGAATCATTTATCCCTTTTTCTTGAAGAGCAATTACATTCCAAGAAACATCATAAGAACTTAAAAATAAAACATCAAAACTAGTTCTTTCTTCCTGGTTTTCTTGATATTTCTTATTTGAATTATAATTTTTAAAAGAAATATCTCCAATTAACGCGAAAGATATTGGAATTAATATTAATGTTTTAAGAAAATTCTTAAATCCAACCACATTTTTATTATATTAGAAAAAAGAATTTTTGACATACTCTAATAACGATAATGATGTTTCTAATACAAATCTTGATTTTTGTTTTGGTATTTTAAAATATTTTATAATTCCCTCCTATTACCTAGTGAGGAGGGATGATTATGTCTCTTCTTAATAAAGTAGGAGAAGGGTTTAGCTTTGGAGGGTTCCCTCCGTAATGCGGATAAAAATTAGAAAATTACTCGAAAAAATAAAAAGATTATGGGCAACGGCGTTGCTCATAACCCACATTTACATTATCATTCTACTCAATAAGAAGGGTGTAAGCAAGACCCTTCGGCTGCTCTAAATAGCTTAAGCATTATTAATTAGAGAATAAATATTATTTTTTAAAAATATTTTACTAATCTTGGATGATTTCCTCCTATTAACTAATGAGGAGGGGCAAGTATGTCTCTTCTTAATAAAGTAGGTGGGTGGTGGAGTGAAGGAGGAAGTTCCCCTTGAATGGGATAGTAGTGGTGAAAAAAATCATCACGAAAATAAAAAGGTTATGCGCAACAGTGTTGCTCATAACCAAAATACTCATTTACATTCTACTCAATAAGTAGGATGGAAGCAAGACCATCCATCTGCTTTGATTGCTCTAATAATTTACCAAGTTAAT
>JBAYXD010000064.1:0-5547 GCA_041673725.1 Bacilli bacterium
AAATTGGTGAAACTGGTCAATTAAATGCGACCGTTTATGGTCTTAATTCAAATGTTGAGTATTTTGTTAGTGACCCAGATTTAGCGAGTGTGAGTAGTGATGGGGTAATAACTGGTAAAAAAGCTGGTTTTGTTACCGTTAGAGCAACAGCTGCTGGTTCAAATTATCGAGATCCAGTCACTGCATCTCATGTTGTATTTATTGAACCACATTATATCGCTAGAATGGTTGAAGCTATTAAAGTAGATGAACTTGATAAAGGATTAAATTTTAGAGGTAACATCTCATTAAATTTTGATCCAAGTAGTGGAGCTGATCCTGATGGAAATTCTTGGGTATTCCCATACTCATTAAGTTTACAAAAAGATGAAAATGAAAAAATATTAACTGATTTTACGCTTAGTACTAGTGATTCAACATCAATGGTAACATTCTTGCTTTCTCAAGTTCTTGGAACAAATTATAGTAACGCCAAAGAATTTAGCTTTGCCCATATGGGAGATGGAAACATTCAATATCATTTATTAACTAACGATAATCTTGTTGGTGATTATAAGAGTTTATCAATTAATGATGATATTCTTCCTGCAATTACTGAAAAAGTATATAGCTTAGCAAAAGATGCGAAAGATAGTGATAATAATTTATTATCTTCATTTGTTAAAGATTATAAAAATCGTGGAAAAGAAGCACTTGATTTTGCTTCTTGGTGCCCACTTATTAACTCAGTCTTAGAGTATAGTACTGATCCAAGCGAAGGAATTAGCGTTCGTCAATCATTTATCTATACGATTCAAGATTTCCTCGAAGAAAATAGACAAAAAGCAATTGATGGCGTTATTTCTAGTATTACTAACGAGAGTTTAAAAATGTTTGCTGGTCAACTTGTTGCTGGTATGCTTCCAGGAACTTTACAAGATATTCGTACGACATTTACTCTAGATTCTGATGGTTCATTTGGTGGATTTGACTTTAGAGTCAAAGATAATAAGACTGTAAGCAGCAACAATGTTGAATACACCTATATTGGTATTGATTACAATAAAAAAGACAATAACTTTACTGAAAATTACTTCACTAATTTAAAGAATTTATTAGCAAGTAGCGAAAAAGATAAAGCAAATATTGCTAAAGTTGATGCGCTTAAGTTAGTTTATGAAACTAAGTTAAAGAGTAGTAGCAAGATTACTGGTTCAAGTAGTTCAACACTTGATAAACTTTATTCAGTTTATAATGCCTCACATTTAATTAGTGATTTTAGTAGTAGTTTAGCTGAATATCGCTTAGGAGTCCTTGATTTACTTGATAAGGATTCGGGAAATTATGTCGAAAATACTGCTTTAATTCCAGGAGATTATATTACTGAACCATATGCAGGATTTGACGTAACACTTAGTAGCGATACGACTAACGTACTCCAAGATGAGTGGAGTGCAAAAGCTGGTGATTCGTTTGTTATTAGTAATTTACATACGATTGGTGGTGACGAAACTAATACCACAATTAATAGTGATGAAGTTACCTTTGCTTTAAGTAGTAATGCTAAAAAGGGAACCACAACTTACGTTACCTTTGATAAAGAAACTAAAACAATCAATGTTTTAGCAAATCCAACTAAAGATACCTATGTTACATTAACTTGTTCGGGTGCTAATTATTCAGCATTAACTTATAGATTCCATTTAAGCGCTCAATAGTCTTTAGTATATTAACTGTTTTAATAAATAATTATCGCGCTTTCTCTATGAAGTATATATAATTAATTTATAGTTGTTTTTGTTTCACAAAAAATTGGAGGCCACAATATGCCAGAACAAAATAGGACAATTAAAAGTAAGTATGAAGGAGAAAAGAATCCTGATAAGGAAATTCTTAAACTCGCAAAAAAGATAACCGATGTTGCGACTCACCATATTGTTGGTTTAACAAGTAGTGACCCTGAATATTGGGGATTAAGAGAACTTGTAACACACGAAATGGCGGTCGTTCTTAATAAGATGAAACTTAGAAAGTTCTATACCCTTGATGAACTTTTGAAGATGAATAAAAATTATGATGCGAAAGCATTGCAAGATTTATATGATAAGATGGCATATGTTGGAATTATCGAATATGATTATGGCGATAATTATTCGCATACGGCACCAATTAAAGATGCCCCAAAAATTAAGCGATATAGAATATCGTTCTTTGTTCCTGGTTCAGCTGAATTATTTAACTCTTCAAAAGATAGAGTTGATAAAAATCCAGCAGTAGCGCCATTTTTTGAACGTATGACATTTATTCCACTTGCGGGAATTACTCAAATGGTCCCACCTGGTGGAGATGGTATTGGAATGCACGTTATTCCAGTTGAAAAAGCTATTTCAGTTGAAAATGAATCCGTTGATTTAGAGCATATATCTTATTGGTTAAAGAAATATGAAGGTCATATTTCCGCTGGTATTTGTTCTTGCCGTTATTCTCGTCAAAAGATGGGAGAAGGATGTATTGATGATCCAGATGATTGGTGTATTCAAGTTGGTGATATGGCTGATTATACTGTTGAAACTGGTAGAGCTCACTATATTACTACTGAAGAGGCTTTAGAGATTCTCCAAAAAGCAGAAGATAATGGTTTCGTCCATCAAATAACTAATATTGATGGCAAGGAACATATTTTTGATATTTGTAATTGTGATGTAAAGATTTGTAATGCCTTAAGAACAAGTATGTTATTTAATACACCAAATCTTTCTAAATCCGCATATACTGCAAAAGTTACAGCTAAGAATTGTGTAGCTTGTGGAATGTGCGTTGAGTCTTGTCCAACTGGAGCTGTTAAACTTGGACAAAAATTATGTCATAAAGATCATACCGCAGTTGAGTATCCTCAAGCACCTCTTCCAAATGCGATTAAATGGGGAAAATATGCTTGGGATGAAAACTATCGTGATACTCCAAGAATGAGTGATACTTATGCTTCGGGAACTGCGCCATGTAAATCTGCATGTCCAGCACATGTTCCAGTTCAAGGTTATCTTAAACTTGCTCATGAAGGAAAGTATGAAGAAGCCTTAGCTTTAATCAAGAAAGAAAACCCATTCCCAGCAGTTTGCGGGAGAGTTTGCAATAAACGATGTGAAGAAGTTTGTAGTCGTGGAACTATTGATCAAGCTGTTGCTATTGATGCGGTCAAAAAGTTCGTATCAGATTATGATTTAAAATCTAAAAAACACTATCTTCCAAAGAAGACAGTTGCTTCAGTTCATGGACATTTTGATGAAAAGATTGCCATTATTGGTAGTGGTCCAGCTGGACTATCAGCAGCTTACTATTTAGCTTTACTTGGTTTCAAACCTACGGTTTTTGAAAAAGATAAGAAACCTGGTGGAATGATGATGTATGGAATTCCAAGTTATAAGCTCGAAAAAGATGTCTTACAAGCGGAAATTGATATTATTAAAGAACTTGGAGTTGAAATAAAGTGTGGTGTTGAAGTTGGTAAAGATATTTCAATTAAAGAACTTAAAAAAGAAGGATACAAAGCCTTCTATGTTGCAATTGGCTGCCAAGGCGGAAAGCGACCTGGCGTTAAAAATGATGATGCAAAAAATACCGATATTGCTGTCAGTTATTTAAAGAAAGCGTATGCCCATCAAGATACTAAATTTACTGGTAAAGTAGTAGTTATTGGTGGTGGTAATGTTGCAATTGATTGTGTGAGAACTGCTAAACGTTTAGGTTCAGAAGATGTTTCAATGTATTGTCTTGAATCTCATGAATCTATGCTTGCTGGTAAAGAAGAAATTGCTGAAACTTTAAGTGAAGGAATTAAGATTATTAATTCCTATGGTCCAAAGGAAGTTTTAGTTGATAAAGATAATAAAGTAACTGGAATCATTTTAAAGAAATGCTTAAGAACAATTGATCCAGAAACTAAGAAATTTTCACCTTTATATGATGAAAAAGAGACCATTGAAGTTAAATGCGATGAAATCGTATTTGCAATTGGTCAAACAATTGAATGGGGTAAATTACTTGAAGGAACTGGCGTTACTTATTGGCATGGAAATTATCCAATTGCGGATAAATTAACTTATCAAACTGCTGATCCTGATATTTATGTTGGTGGTGATGTTTATACTGGTCCAAAATTTGTTATTGATGCGATTGCTGCAGGTCATTATGTTGCTGATTCACTTGCGCGACACGTCAGGCCAAACGCTGATCCACGTGTTGCATTAACGCGACATAGATTTGATCAATTAAATACTGATGATATTGCCTATCCATCCTATGATACAATTGGCAGACAAGAAGAGGGAATTGATAAATCTATAGATGGTGAACATAGTTTTAAAGATGTTAGATTAACTCTTACTGAAGAACAAGTTAAAAAAGAAACAGCACGATGTTTAAGTTGTGGTGCTTCAATTGTTGATCCACATAAGTGTATTGGTTGTGGAATTTGTACTACTCGTTGTGAATTTGATGCAATTCATCTCGTTCGTGATCAACCAGAAATGACCGATATGCGAAATGGTGATGACAAGATTCTTGGTATGCTTCCTTATGCCTTAAAACGTGGGATGAGAATTATAAAGAATTCGCATTCTAAAGAAGCTAAAGAAATGAGTAAGAAGAGAAAAGCTTATAATAAAGCACATAAAGCTGATAAGAAGACTAAACCATATACTGGAAATGCTGTTCCTAACGATTAATATCTATGCATGAATTAGGGATTGTTTTCTATGTTATAGACGCAGTTGAAGAGATGGCTAAAAAAAATAAAGCTAAAGAAGTTGTTTCTTTAACTTTAGAAATTGGTGAAGTCTCTTCGGTTATTCCTTCATATTTTAAGGAATGCTACGATTGGGCAATAAAGAAAACTAAATATATGAAAAATTGTAAACTCAATATGGTAATTATTGAGGGTATTTCATATTGCAAAAATTGTAAAAAAACATTTAGCACAACTAAATATGGTAAGACTTGTCCAAATTGCAAAAGCGACGATACCTATCTTGTAACTGGTGATGATGTGGTGATAAGAAATATTGGTATAGGTTAGTTATTATTAATTTTGCGATAATAATTTCGTTAATAGATGATAGATGAGATTTAAAGTCTATAATTTAAATTATGAAATATTTAAAAGTATTTTTGTTAGGTATTGCTGCCGGAATTGCAATCGCTTTTGGTGGAGCCGCATATACCGCTTGTACTTATTATGGTTCAGAAATTGCCGGCTCTGTACTTTTTTCTTGTGGATTGTTGCTTGTTTGCTCATTCGGTATGAAACTTTTTACTGGTCAAATTGGTAAGGTTTTCGAAAACAAGATTACATTCCTTTTAGACCTATTTATTATGTATATTGGAAATTGCATTGGTGCAATTGGTTGTGGCTTACTTGCTTCATTAATAATTCCAAATGATAAATATAAAGAAGTTGTTGATAAGATTGCTACTAGTAAAATCGTTCTATTAAACGATGTTGGCAATGAATGGTATAAAATACTTATTTTTGCTTTCTTTTGTGGAATTCTTGTTTATCTAGGAGTTGAA
>JBAYXD010000065.1:0-5307 GCA_041673725.1 Bacilli bacterium
TTAAATAAAGAGGATATAGATATGGATACCAAATCATCTAAGAATGTCTTAGTCGCAAAGATTGTACTTGGACTATTACTTTTTGTAATTGGATTAATTGGAACTATTAATTTCTTTAGTAGCAGAACATCTATCGATACTTCAGCCTCAATGATTGTAATGTATATTATGTTAATAGTTTTGGTTGTTTTATTTGTATTAACAATATTTTTAAAGAATCCTAAATGGTTCATTGTTGCAATTTGTGCGATTCCAATGCTTTATTTAGTAATTACTTCTATTATGAGCAAAACTTTTAGCGACTTTTATTTTTGTATAGATTTAGGATTACTTGCCTTTGCTGTTTTAATTGCTATGAAACAAGATAAATTCGCTTTATTAGTTGGAGGTGGCGTTATAACTCTTGGTTTACTAATCCAAATTACCACTGAAAGCATTACCAGCGGAAGATGCGCATTTTCTTATTACGCTAGTGAATTATTTACTGGCATAGCAATATTAGTTATTGGAATTTTAACTCTTGCATTAAAAAATAGAAAAGCGCTTGGGACATTATGGTATGTTCCACTTGCAGCTTGGGTACTTGGATCATTTGTCTTTTGTTTAATGGAATATAACACTTATTGGGGTGGCGACCTCTTTAATTTCTTCTATTATGTTATATTTACAATGGCTGGTCTTGGTACTGTTATTCCTATTGCTACTGTTGGTTTATATATTGCTTATAACGTTAAATAATTTTTGAGTTTTAATTAGATTTATTAAATGGACATCTTTTACCTATGCATTGCTTATTAAACTTTGAGAATTCACAAGTAATATCATTTAATTCCATTTCAACACCATACTTTTCTTTTACAAATTTTACAGCGTAACTAATTGACAAGAATGCGTTACGTTTGCAACATCTTGGTCCACCTATTTCACTCATTCTTTTAATAACTGATGAGGTATATTCCATATTATCTTTATAGTAATTATTATCAGTTAAAGGACCAGTCGCATGAATGATAGCAAGAGAGGCGCCAATGGAAGAGACAGAACCACACATGCCCCAATATCCACACATTGCTCCAGGCATTTTAAGTGCTCTATCCATTAATGCATCGAAACATTTAACTAAATCAATATCTCCACCAGCATTTTTATAAGCTACTAAAAAAGCTGCTCCATCAAGAAAATGATGCTCAGGTCCATGCATATTTATATAATCTTTATGCATTATAGATTTAACTATCTCTATTGGATTTTTAGATGTTTCTTTAAGAACATCTTCTTTAATTAATTTAAATTTTTCTTCAATTGTATATTCCATATATGCTCCATTAATATTATTTATCTTGTTTTATAGCCATTATATTTTCCTTTTAGATTATTAATATATAAAACCCTTCAATCAAAATTTTATATTCGCATTACTTTTTGGCTAACTTAAGAAACTTTTTATCATTCAATTCTTCATTTGTTAAATATTGCCCATTATGAAACAATGCATAAGTCGTAATAGGTGTTGGTGCATTTTGTGCAACTTCTTTACTTGTAATATGGATAGCATGAAAAGGAATATTATTTTCTTTTGCAGCCTTTTCAAGAGTAGGAACATACTTTGCATTAAATGGACATTGATTTGTATAGTACAAAACATAACCTAATTCATCGATATGGGGGTGTTTTGCGCATTCCTTAAATTTAGGTTTAGCGCCTTCATTTTTAAATGGTAAGTACCATAACTCAATTCCACAATCAGATTCGTCAGAAATAGAGAAACCTTTATGTTCTAAAAATTTTGGATCGGCTAAAAAAGGTTTCTTTTTGTTAGAAGAGAGAATACATAATCCTATTTTCCCTTTTTCTTTACTATCTTTAATGCATTGATTAAGTAAATCGCTTGCATATCCTTTACCTTTAAATGATCCAGAGACCCATAAACAATTAATAACCACATAACCTTTAGCAATAGTTGGAATCCAAGCATTTTCTGCAGGGATATACTCAATGAAACATTTGCCACGTTCTACACTTTTTAAAAACACCAATCCTTCATCCATCATATTAAAAAGCCATTCTTTTTTTGATGATACTTGTATATCTTTATTATTACTTATTGCACAACAAATATGTTCTTTATCTAGATTCTCTTTAGTAACTTTTATATATTCCATATTATTTCTCTTTTACTGCATTAATTTTGCATTTTTTAATGCAGTATTTCAATTGAATTAAAGGAACAATGGTAAAAAATGTAGAACTCTACACTTTTGTCAATTTTAGACCTTTATATCGATGGTTAAAATTAACCTTCTAATAAGTCACAACTAATATGTGTGCCTGTTTTATTGAAAGGTTAAGTGACACGTTAAACCGAAAATACAAGAAAAACAACGAACGGATGTTAATCATCTCATTACTGTGTTCATTTCGAATTCTTTAATGCATAAGTAGTAAGTTTACCTTCTCCTACTTTTTTTATTTTATCGTCGTTTTGCAACACGATAATTGCTCGTTCGATAGTTCTTTTACTAATTTCAGGGCAGAGATTCATGATTTCCACTTTGCTTAATGGGGAATGAGAGTTTGAAATAACATCAAAAACTCTTTTTGCTGGTTTAACTTTTTCCAATAAAAGGACATTATATCTGTCTTCAAAGTCTTTATAGGCTTTTAAAATCACACCGAGCATATAGCGAATAAAAGGTAAGTAATTGTTCTTGTTCTCGTGCCAATCTATAGAACTATCCTGAAGCGAATCATAATAAGAAGATTTTGTCTTTTCAATTATCGTTTCAATAGAAATATATTTTCCAACAGCATAGTTGTTTTGATATAGAAGTAGGAGCGTTAACAATCGCGACATTCTACCATTTCCGTCATTGAATGGGTGAATGCAAAGAAAATCTAGGATAAAACATGGAATTAAAATCAAAGGATCCACGATGCCTTTTCCGAGTTCTTCTTTGAAGTTGTTGACTAAGGAATTCATATAATCACTTGTTTGAAAGGCTGGAATTGGTTGGAACCTAATAAACGTATTTCCTTTTTCATCAGCCTCTTCAATATAGTTATCCGTGATTTTAAAGCGGCCTCCAAGCCTTGAAGCAGAAAAACTGTATAAATCTCGATGAAGTTCGAGAATGACATTTTTCGTTATAGGAATGTTCTCATAAGCATTGTGAATTGTATCAAGGACATAACGATATCCCGAAATTTCCTCTTCAGCCCTATTTTGGGGTTTGATTTTATTAGTCATTAAAGCCTTAAATCTGCTATCGCTAGTATTAATGCCTTCAATTCTATTTGAAGAATCAGTGCTTTGAATTTTTGCAATTTCGACAAGCTTTTCTAATACTTCTGGCTTTGTTTCTAAGAACAATTCTTGTTTTCCTTTATACTCATGAATCATCGATAACATATTAATAATTTCATTAGGAAGATTTAGAGTTTCAAATTGTTTGTAGTTGATTTCTTTCATCGCCATATTCTCTCTTTCTTCGCCATTTTAGCATTTTTGACTAATCTTAACAATATAATTCGCCATTTTGTGCTTCTTGGCTAAGTAAAAATCATATTGGCTAAGAACTATTTTATCAAAACTTATTAAAAATCATTGACCTAGATATCGGCGATAGTACCTCGAAATCAACCCCATATTCATTTGATAAATATTGTCGAACTTTGAAATCAAAAATAGGCATGTTTGTGTTTTTTGTATGGAGCATTTTAGTCGCAAAGGAAAATCGGTATTGTGTTGAACCCATAGAGATATATAAGTCTCTAACTATATCGGTTAAATTCTCACTACTGGCAATAGAATAAAGTTTTCCAAAATAGATTCCTTATTGCTGGGTTTGTTGGTTTGCGAATTGGCGTTAAGGGCGTGTTGGGAGAATGTCGCGTTATTTACTAATGAACTGATAGACTCGTTATCGGATACAACTTCCATATTTGATATTTCCATATTGTTATCAAACGGCTTTTTGAAGACAAAAGTTATGTGATATGGATTTGCTTTTCTGCCATCGTCTTTTTTGCCTATAATAACTTTCTCCACCATGCTCAAATAAAAGGCATCAGAAAATTCATTAAGTTTAGATTCCGTTTCATCTAGATTCATCTCTTCTATCTTTATTGTTCCTCTTTTTTCTGAGCAACATTAAATGTTTTTGCCCTTTTATTCCACAACGAAATAACAATGCAAATAGTATCAGATTTTATATACAAAAAGCCATGTAACCAGGTATCTTATATCCGTTTCTATCCTTTGAAAAAGCCTTTGGATGAATTATATATGACAAACCTACTCTATCTCTGAATTTATCTTTAAACTTATCATAAGATATACTTGTATAATTTTTAGATGATTTAACTTCGATAGGATAAATTAAACAATTGGTTTTGCTTTCGTTAGAAGATAAAAAATCAATTTCAATATCATTGCGATGTTTTTCTAATGAATAGTGAGTATAGAAAAATAGCTTCTTCCCTTGACTTACCAATGTCTGGGCAATAATGTTTTCATAAAACATCCCTTTATTAATTGATATCTTGCCATTTAATATGTTTTTATAGAAATTATTAGTTTTCAATTCGTCTTCAGAAAAAGTTTGGCTAACAAGCAAACCTGTGTCTCCCATGTAACATTTCACAGCAGACTCATCTTTGTTTAAAGAAAGCCCAACATTAGGATTGTTGCATTTATAGCAAAGATTACAAATCATAGAATCTTCTAGCCAAAACAAAGGCTCATTAAATTGGCTAAAATAGGCAAACTTACTATTATCTAATTTTGACAAGACAATCTTTTTCTCATGAGTAGATAAACTAGATGGAATGTTTTCAAACAATGCGGATACTTTAGAACTATATTTATTAGATGCTTTTTTAATATCGTCAGCATAAAGAGATAAAATGTTCCTTTTTTCTCTATCAGCAAGAAGAAAACTTTTATCGTTTTCAAAATAAGCAACAACGCTTTGTGGCATACCACCAACAATTATATATTCATTAAAAAGTCTCGTAGCTCTTTTATGGTATTCATCAATTAGTGGTATTTTCTTTTTATAACAATCTTTAATATAAGATAAAAGGGTCTCTTCTTTCGCGGCATATAAAAACTCTTCGAATGTCAGAGGGTACATTTTGATTTTAACTTCCTCTGATGGAATCAGAATATCATTAACGTTCTCTTTTATTGATATCAGTGATCCTGTCTCAATAAAATCATATCTCCCATCTTTAACAAGATGTTTAATAGCTTGGCGTGCTTTAGGAAAAAATTGAATTTCATCGAAAATAAACAAGGTATCTCTT
>JBAYXD010000066.1:0-5278 GCA_041673725.1 Bacilli bacterium
CAAAAAAGAAGGATGGTATATGTGGTTATTAATGGGATTGTCCATATTTTGGATAATTGGAGAACTCGCAATTATCTATCTTGGTGGAAGTGGATATTTAGGTTTTGTATTTAGAAGTTTTGGTTATGAGTTATTAGTTGCGATTTTAATCTATTTTTTGATTTACATGATTTTTTATTATCCAAAATCAAAATTTAAAGATATTAAATGGCTAAAAATTACTTCCTTTAGCGCTATAACAGTTTTAACAATTTATCTTTGCTTAAATATTCATATTAATTATTTTACCTATAAGCCTGTTGTTTATGCTGTTGAAGAGAATTATCAAATTGTCTTTTCGACAAGAAATTATTCAAAAGTTTATGTAACGGTTGGTAACGAGAATTATTACGATACTTATGCTGGAAGCGATAATTCCGAAACTTATATTCATAAAGTAACTGTTCCAATGAGTAAGCTTGATAGTACTAAAAAGTACACAATAAATGCTCAAAGTGTTTATTATCGAGGACCATTTGGCGGTTGGACTGGACCAACGATTAGTGAGACTAAAGAGTTTAGGCCAGTCGATAGTAGTGATGGATTAAAGTATTATTCAGTTAGTGATGTTCATGGAGCAATTGATACTGCCGCAAAATCATCTTCTTATTTTGGTGATGATTTAGATTTCTTTGTAATGGTTGGCGATATTGTTTCTTTACTAAATAATAGTGAAGATTGTAACGCTGCTAATGCCCTTGCTTATAAAGTAACAAATGGAGAAATACCTTGTGTTTATGCTAGAGGCAACCATGAAGTAAAAGATCAAAAAGCCAATGAATTATATAAATATGTTGGATCTAAAGATGAAAATTTCTATTATTATTTTAAACTTGGAAAAGTATTTGGAATTGTTCTTGATGTTGGTGAAGACCATGAAGATGACTGGTGGGAATATTATGATACTGCCCATTATGAAGAATATCGTAATAAGCAAATTGAATGGCTAAATAATATAGATCCAAAATTATATGAGGATTCTAATTATCGAATGGTTGTCTGTCATATTCCATTAATTCATATTAATTATCGTAATAATTTTAGTGATTTTAAAAAGACTATTACAAACTCACTAAATAAAATGAATATTGATATTCATTTATGTGGGCATCAACATGAGATGATTCCATTCATACCTTATGAAGCTGAAGCTTATACAAAACTTACTATGAAGGATGGTTATAAGGGTGATTGGCTTGGTGGTCAACTTACCGATTTTAATTTCTTATCAATGATGGTTGGTAAAAGAAGTAACAGCTTAGAAAGAGCGGCTGATGAATTCTTAACATTTGAATATAGTGGCTTAGCAACAAATGTTGATTTTAATAAAATGATTGAGACATGCTCCTGGACTAATTCAAAAATGAACAAGGTTGTTGTTGGCGACCCTTATTCAAATAACATGGATAAAGAAGATTATGTTTTTGATTTAAGAAATGCCGGCGTGCAAAAAGTCTAAATTCACTATATTTTACGCAGTGGAATATCAAAATAACCTAGTTTTTACTAGGTTATTTTAGTTTATTTTTAGTTCGCAAATGGATCTTTATTTGGAATCTTCGATATGAATTCTCGTAGTTCTTGAATCTTTCCATTTACGAATTCTGCTTTGCTAATTCCATTGAAGTCGATTACTTTACCATCTTTATTTTGCATCTTGAAATACCATTCAAGATAAACGTGTTCGCCAATTTCCTCGTATTCAATGACATCCCAATTTTTAACTCGGTTATTTTTATTCCATTCTTGAAACCAACGTTTTATTTCTGGCATGCCAACATAATGGGTTCCAACACTTTCAAAATAAATAGCGTCTTCATTAAATAGAGTTTCAATTCCTTCAGGCTTATTTAAAATCCACATTTTAAACCACGTATTCAAAATTTCTTTTTTTGTCATAATAATATTTCCTTGCTAAAAAATAATATGTTAAAAAGGCGAATTAATCAACTTATATTCATAAATAATCTTATTTTATAATAACTGAAATCTTAAAGAAATCATTCATTTTGGAATCTATTGAAACTGAGTAATGATATTTGTCACAAATCTCTTTAAGAATAGCTAAGCCAAGTCCGCTTCCTTTGGTTTGTTCGCTATTTCGAGAATTATCATCTCTATAAAATCTATCAAAAACTTTTTCTCTATCCTTATCTTCAATGGTGCAACCCGTATTATAAACTGAAAGCAATATTTGATTTTTTTCTTTCTTAAGATTAATTTCAATATTTCCATTTTTAGAAACATATTTGATTGCGTTGTCTAATAAGATTTTTGCAATCTTTTGAATATCTTTTTCATTACAAACCAATTCAATATTTTCTTCAATATTTTCAACAAAATTTATGTGTTGCTCGAATGCGACAGGTTCAAAAGAGAGAGTTATATATGTGATTATTGAAGAAATATCTTCTTTTTCTAATACTGGTTTTTGTTCCTCAACTTTAGCTAAAGAAATCATATCACCAATAAGTCCATTCATATTCTTGGTCTCATCAAGAATATTATCAATCCATTTATTATCCTTGTTTTCGTTTTTAAGAATTGTTGCGTTTGCATTAATAATTGTTACTGGCGTCTTTAATTCGTGAGAAGCATCAGCGATGAATTCTTTTTGTTTATCTAGATTATCCTTAATTGGTTTTAAGATTCTTGCAGATAAGAAATTAACAATAATATAAATAACTATAAGGGAGACAAGTAGAATTAAAGAGATGATAACAAACGAATTAATATTACTATTTGCAACGATTGTTCGATCTATTCCAACTAATACATATTTAACGTTTGCATCAATAGTGGCTCCTTGAGGAAAACTTGCAGCATCTTTCTTTTCATAAAAAATATAACCAATTTGTCCTTGATTATTAGCAAGTAAAGTTTCTTTATTTTCGATTACGAAATCACTATAGTTTTCTTCTCCACGAATAAAAGTTAGGTTATTATCCTTATCTATAGTTATAGTAAAGAAATGGTTGTCGCCAAATGGAATATCTTGAGGTTTATCATCTTTAAAATAAACATCAAAAGCAACAGTGTAGAGTTTTTCTAAATTTTGACTATCAGTAGCTTTTAAGTAAATTGCATAAGAAACATCAATCGCTATAAAAAATATAGCAATAATCGAGGTAACTAAAATTACAAAATTTCTTTTGGTTTTTAAAATTATTTTTTCATCTTTTGTTCTAGTTTTTTTCATAATCTAAAATATACCCCATAGAACGAATTGATTTGATGGTAACGTTACTTTTTAATGCTTTAAGTTTTCTTCTTAAGAAAGATACATAGACTTCAACATTATTATAAAGAGTATCGCTATCATAACCCCAGATTTTTATAGTTAAAAATTCTTTATTAACTTGTTTTGGATTCGCTTCAATTAATAGACTTAAAATTTCATATTCTTTTATACCTAATTGGATGACTTCATCATTAGCTTTTAATTCATGACTATTTTTGTTTAAGATAATGTCACCAAATGTTAATGAATCACTAGTATCAACGATGCCTTTTCGACGGGTTAAAGCAAGGATTCTTGCATATAATTCATCAAGAGAGAATGGTTTTGCTAAATAATCATCAGCTCCAAGATTTAATCCGCGGATCTTATCATCAATTTCGCTTAATGCACTTAAAAGAATAATAGGTGTTTCATTTTTGTTAGCACGTAAATCTTTTAATATATCTAATCCATTTTTATGTGGAAGCATTATATCAAGAACAATAACATCATATATTTCATCTCGAGCCTCAACAAAACCCTTTTCACCATCATTTTTAATGGTAACAATGTTTTTCTTTTGCTTTAAATATTCAGCAATTGCATCAGTTAATGATACTTTGTCTTCGATTACAAGAATTTTCATACCTTAATTTTAAGCATAAAGAAATAAAAAAATACATTAATTTCGAAAATATAGTGGTTGATATTTTATATAAAATATCACTTTTTATTTCACTTTTTTGCTTGTTTCAAGGCTTCTTTAAGAAATCATTAGTAGAATGCGGTTAGTAGGAGGAAAATTCTATGAAGAAAAGAAAAACGATTGTTGTGTTGTTAGGTGCATTAGCTTGTTTAGCATCTTGTGGCAATAGTAATACTGATACAACTAATGGAGGCACAACAAATCCTGGATTTGATGGTGGCTTCCAAGATATGACTGGTGAGAGTGATCAAACTTCAAATATTCCTGATTTAGTAGACTTTTCTACTGTTAAGAGTGCTGCGATTACCAATACTTCAAGCACTGAATCTGGTGAAGAATTAGTTGAAGCTGAACCTACTAGTGTTATTAAAATTGATTTATCAAATGCAAGTAGTTTATCTATAGATGGAGTAGCTTTTAGCGATGGTGTCATGGTTATTAGTAAAGCTGGAAGTTACGAATTAAGTGGAAGTTTAAGTGGCCGTATCGAAATTAAAAAGGTTGCGGTTCATTTATTCTTAAATAACGTATCGATTAACTCGGCTAGTTCGAGTCCCCTAATATTTAAAAAGTGTAGTGATACCTCTGTTATTACGCTTTTACCCCAAACTAGTAACGAGTTAATCGATGCAAATTTAGAAACTTATACTGCAGGCGTTACCGATGATGATGGAACTTATGAAAATGATGCTACTATCTTTGCAAAAGCTCCGTTAGCTATTAATGGTAGTGGATCATTAAATGTTACTTCTTACTACCATCAAGGAATTAAATCTAAAGATATTTTAAAGATTTTATCTGGGAACGTAACTGTCAATAGTTATGACAATTGCATTAAAGGCAATGATAATCTTTATATTGAAGGTGGAACTTTAGACTTAACTTCGACCGCTGGTGATGGTGTTAAAACTAATGAACCAGATGATGGTGAAGAAAATGATCTAACTTTATACAACATGTATTTAGGAAATACAACAATTAATCTAGATACAAAATATGATGGAATCCAAGCTTATAATTATATGCTTGTTGATGGAGCAAATCTTAACATAACTGCATTTGGTGGTTATAAAAATGCTAGTTCATTTGATGAAGATACTTATAGTGCTAAAGGATTAAAATCTGATTTAGGAATCTATTTCCTTGATGGCGATATTAATATTGATAGTGCTGATGATGCTATTAATACAAATGATTTTGTATTTATCGATGATGCAAGTTTTGAAATCTCGGCTGGAGATGATGGAATCCACGCTGATAAATCACTTGAAGTAAATGGTGGAACAATTAATGTCAATAATTCTTATGAAGGT
>JBAYXD010000067.1:0-5223 GCA_041673725.1 Bacilli bacterium
AAGCAACCAAGAATTAATAATTTGTTTTTCATAATAATACCCTATCTAATTTTACCATTTTTGAAATAAAAGTCTTTTTAAAATTAATCGCATATATGCATTTTCAATCATTGAAACTTTACTTTCTCTTCCCATAAGTTTGTAATATTTAAGCCACAAATCAATCGATTGAAGCGGAATTTTTTCGCCATCTAAATCATAATATTCAATAATTTGATTTGGTTTAAGCGAACAATCATAATCTATTCCATTATTTACTATTGTAAAACCAGCCATAATATCTAAATCAATGCCAGAAATTTTATATTCTAAAAATATTTTAGCTTTATATTTAGTTTTTGGAGTAAAAGGTTGTAATTCAGCCTTTAATTTTGTCATTATTTTTTTAACTTTCAAAACATCCTTATCAATAATTAAAATATCAATGTCATTAAACTCTTTTGTTATACCTTTAAAATAAAGCAGCATTGATCCACCAAGCGACCAAGTAACTCCTGCTTCATTAAACTCATTTGCAATAATCTTTAATAAATTGATTTTATTGATTACATCCATCGTTAATACTCCTTAGATATAATTTTATTTGACATTTACTGGTTCTTTCATTATTTACGACAATAGGCAATCATATATTCAGAACCTACTGAAACTAATCCAAATGATTTATAAAATTCATTAAGTTTTTCATCATTAGAATCGGCAACAACTTCAAAAAAACGAACATCCTTGTACTTATCAAGTACAAAACTAAAGAGTTCGGAACCGATTCCTTTTCCTTGATAATCATTCATAACTATTAAGTCTTGAACTAAAACAACATGTTCACCATCACCAACAACCCTTACAAATCCAACAAGGGATTCATCAGAAAATGCACCATAAAGAAATAAAGAATTATCAAAGGCTTTTTTTAATTTTTTATCATCATCAAGATAAGCAAGCCATCGCTCACTTTCATAAATTTGTTTTATTCTTTTTAACTCTTTAGAATCAAAAGTTTTGTACTCAATCATGATTCAATCTCCTACATTAAATTTTCTATTTACAAATTTTACTACAAATTTCTATGTTTATCATTAATAGAAGCAAAACCACTACTTAAAGTCTAAATCAATATATAATGCTATCAAATTAATTTTTCTGTATCAAAACTGTATCAGCTATAAAATAAAAACATCGACCACATCGATGTTATTTATGTTTTAGTGCTCCTGACCGAAACCGAACCGGTACAGTATCGCTACTATTGGATTTTGAGTTTCTTTTGAATCCAACGCTGGAACGATATGTGTAGGAACCTAGTCGACTAGAACCGAACAATTAGTTCGATGCTATCAGGTAATTTAGGGATGCCATGTATTTTATGCGAACCTTGCCGAACCGAATTACACGGAGATTTTTTCGTTTTTGAGTAGAAAACCTGAGTGGAATACGTTTCCACTACTGAGAGTGGAACTTTCAGTGCGCTTTGGTGCAGGAAATTGATGGTTTCGGATGGCTGTCGGTTGGCCTTTTGACCTAACCAATTAGCCTACCAACAATATAGCATATTCGCTCGGTGCGTCTATCAATTAGCCATCTTTCTATTATTAAAACTATATTCGTCAAAAATAAAATTGATACTATATAAATTGGAATTTATCAGTTATTTGTTTCGAGAAAGAAACTCAACCCAATCTTTCAGCGATGGGGTATCCATTTTTCTAAGAGCGGAATCAAAGGTGGAATATGCAACCGGTTGAGTACTTTTTCGTTGCTAGCAAATGTTGAAATGTTTCTTGCATAACTCCTTAATAACATTTTCGTTAACAATTCATCTCTTGTTTTTTTATCAACTGTAGAAACATATCCTTTACAAACACTATTTAAATAACTTTTTGCTATTGAAAGACTTGCTTCTTTATTCTTTAACATAACTGCTGCTGGCCACCCACCCCTGCAAGTAGCAAAGATTAAGTCAGTAATAGACAAGTTTGAAATGCATCCGTTATTATCCAAAATGGTTTTATCATTAAATAATGATAATAAAGAAACTGCTCCGTTCGATTCTCTCGACTCAAATAAACTCATAGGGTACATGATAGATCTATCAATCCTGCCAGTTCCACTATGCAAAATATTTTCATTATTAACTGAATCGGATCCTGTTAATATATATAGCCCAGGTTTACCAATATAGTCAACTGACACTCTTACTGCATCCCAAAGTGACGGAGACATTTGCCATTCATCGATTAGTCTAGGCTTATCTCCAATTAAAAGCAATGATGGTAAAATTTTAGCAGTTTGTGAATATTCATTTTTCTTTTCAGGATCTTGCATTTCGATATAACTTTTAACCTGTTGTTTAGCAGTAGTAGTTTTCCCGCACCATTTAGGTCCTTCAATTAAAACAGCACCAAAAGCTTTTAATTTTAATGATAACTCTTTATCAAAGATTCTTTTGTAATATTCTTCCATGGTTAATCACATCCTTCATTATTAGTATCCCATAAAATATTTTTAATCAAGACCAAAATGAACTGTTTTTATGGATTTTAATGAACCATTTTTATGCTTTTTGCTGAACTATTTTTATGCGTTTTAATAAATCATTTAATATAAAAACTTGTACTAACCGTTTGATTATCCTGTTGTCGATTTCCAGTCACAAAATTTGTATTAAACTATTTAGTAGCGACACCTCAACCAAAAACCATAAGCCGGTCTTTCTACAATTTCCTATATATCTAATGCACTTAAAAACAAAAATTAAAAACCCTTTCTTGAACTAAATTTAGTCCAGAGAAAGGGGTACATTTCAATTTGGAGAAGAACATGCAAAGAAGTTTAAAGAACACGCAAAGGATTTAAAGAAGAGTGGGCAAAATATTGTGATTGCCTAACTTGTAGCGCTGCAGTTAATATTATTTTAAAAGAAGGAGAAATTAAGTAAAAAAGTAAATCGGAGTTATATTGTATAGTGTTTTTTGAATTAGTCTATGCTAAAATCTAGATAATAAAAGCCCTGAATACTATCAATTAGTGTTCAAAAAAATAAAGGAGTATTCAAATGGAAAAGAATATTAAGAACTTTTATCTCCGTGGTTTAATTTTTGGTATTTGTTTATTAGGTCTTACTTATTTAAACATTATTGTAGTCGCTTGTTGTAATATTGCTCTTGGAGCAATTTTCGCCGTTTCTTTAATTAGTGCTTTCTTTGCACCATTTAGCAGTATTGGAATGCTTATATATTTATGCTTACTAGTATGTGCAATTGCTCTTAACTGGTTAACAAAGAAAGGTAAGAATCATGTAAATTGCTATAAAGCGGTAATAATCTTCATGTTACTATCAATGATTCTTACTATCTCAGTTGGTATTGCTGGATTTACTAATGGTATCATTGCTGTTTCCACAACTCAAAATTCTGCTGCTGGAATTGTTAATATTATCTTTGGTGTCTTAGAAATTGGTGTTGGTATTTGGATGTTAGTTTTCCTTGCTTTAAAAGGATTCAAAAACGAATTTTACTATGTCTTTACTGGCGAAGATAAAGCTGCTGCTATTGAAACCAAAAAAGAATAATAATCTAATTTAATAAATAAAAAGGTGGTTAATTCCACCTTTTTATATCGCTCAAATGCAAAATAAAAGAGCTTTTCAGCTCTTTTTAATGAATAATCGTAAAACTAAATGGATAATTCGTTTTCACCAAAGTATCTTTCAGCATAGTCATTACCATAGGAATTTCTTACACCATATGTATAAACTTTGCTTCCATCTTGATATTTAGTATAGAAAATATCGATAACATAGGCACTTACTTTGCCATTATTGATTTTATAATAAACTCGATCATTCTTTTGAAACTTTGGACCAGCATAGGTTCCAATTGCTCCAGCGGCAATTTCTTTTAAATCGTCGTCAGTTAATTTCTTACATTTTGTTAAATCAATAGTATCTGCCATCTTTCTATTATTAAAACTATATTCGTCAAAAATAAAATTGATGCCTTATAAATTGGAATTTACTTATTTCTTCTTTTGTATTGAAACTTTGTCGTACATTGTATTAAACAAATCAACCAAAAATTCTTTTGAATCAACATTATCCACTAAGAGCATTTCTTTGGCACCTTTGTAAGGTGATTCATATGATGCGTCTGGCATAAAAGAAATTGCTGATTTCGTTGGTTTGACTAATAATCTATCATCATATATTCCACCAACAATTTCCCCTCAGTAATAAAGAATATATTCGCCCATCATTGGTCTATATGTTATGCCTTTTAATTCCGATAATTGTTCTAAAACAAAACTTAAGTATTCCTTGCTTGACGCCATCCTATTACCTCCATAAATTACTATTTATCAATTCGTTATATTATATAAATAATTTCGTCTCTTTTAACCTATGCTTATTTCCCTGCTTTAAGTGTATAAGTAGCTCCCCAATGATTCAAAATTTTAATGTTTGAAAATCCTGCAGCCTGCAATGCTTCAATTTCATGCTGCACTGTCAATGGGGTGTCAAAATGATAGAACTCGTTATCACTTAACCCTTGCAACTTTTTCAAACGTAATAACTCATTCATTTGAAATTCTTCATCAGAATCAGAAAGAGAAAAGTAATCTGTAAGAAGGAAATAACCATTAGATTTAAGGGCGCTCCTGACTTTTTGATATAACGGTATTTTCTCTGCTTTTGTAAAATGGTGAAGTGATTCTGCAGACACCACAGCATCAAAAGCATCTATTTCAAAATCAACATCGAAATATGAACCGAGAACCAGCGTTATGTCTTTGTCCTTGAATTTATTTTTCAGCGCATTCAGCATTTTCGGAGCAATGTCGATGCCTACAACTTCCGCAGATGGATTCAACATAAAATATCTTTCTAATTCCAGTCCAGTTCCGCACCCCAAATCAAGAATACGGGATTTTGCTCCAGTAGGAAGACATCTAGCCGTGAATAGATAAAACTGTTCTGCTGAATCAATGCAAGTCATTTGGTGTTTATCATATTCACTTAAGCGATTATCAAAGAAATCACCCATTTTCTCAAGCATAAATATAATCATCCTTTCTTATTCTTTTGAACATTCATTAGAAAAATAGTTCCAACTCACCCTTTTGTTCTAATAATTTCAATATTCACTTTATTATAGCCTTATATACTTCTAAAAATATATCTAACCCAATAAATGGGGTACATTACAATTTGGTGCTCCTGACCAAAAT
>JBAYXD010000068.1:0-5208 GCA_041673725.1 Bacilli bacterium
CATGTGTGTTGATACTGGTGGTATCGAACTTGAAAATAGACCATTCCAGGAACAAATTCGTATGCAGGCACAGATGGCAATTGATGAGGCTGATGTTATCATCTTTGTTGTTGATGGAAAGATAGGTTTAACTGATGATGATAAGCTTGTCGCATCTATGCTTTATAAGTCAAAAAAGCCTATCATTCTTGCAGTTAATAAGATTGATAGTATTGAACATATTAATAATATTTATGAATTCTATGCATTAGGCTTAGGTGACCCAATCGCTACTAGTGGCATGCATGGGATTGGCATTGGTGATATTTTAGATCAAGTTATTAGCAAACTTCCAAAAGAAGAAAGCGAAATGAATGAAGAAGCAATTAAGTTTGCTATTATAGGACGTCCAAATGTTGGAAAATCTAGTTTAACAAACGCAATGCTTAATGAATCACGTACAATTGTTTCACCAATCAGTGGAACAACAAGGGATGCAATTGATACTCCATTTACTAAAAATGGTAGACACTATATTGCAATTGATACTGCAGGACTTAAAAAACGTGGCAAGATTTATGAATCTATCGATAAATATGCTGCTGTTCGTGCTTTGAAAGCAATTGATAATTCGGATATAGCAATTCTTGTTATTGATGCTGAAAAGGGAATTATTGATCAAGATAAGCATGTTGTTGGCTATGCTATGGAAAGCAAGAAAGCCATTATAATTGTTGTTAATAAGTGGGATTTAGTAAAAAATCCTATTGAAGAAAGTAAAGAATTCATAAGCAATATTCGTAAACAATTTAAATTTCTCGATTATGCGCCAATAATCTTTACCTCGGCTATAAATAAGACAAATATTGGTAAGATTTTTACGGAAATAGATAAAGTTTATGAATCATTTAATTTTGAAATTAAGACTTCTACCTTAAATGATATTATTCAAGAAGCACAATTGATGAATGAAACTCCATCCTTTAATGGTGGACGAGTAAAGATATATTATGCTCAACAAGTCGGAACAAAACCTATGACTATAGCTTTATTTGTTAACGAACCAAAATGGATGCACTTTTCGTATCTTAGATATATCGAAAATAAAATCAGAAGTTCCTTCGAATTAGAAGGTAGTCCAATAAATCTTGTATTAAGAAAGCGTAAATAGTGTTTAAAGCGACAACTATCGGCCTTTTTCTAAAAAAAGGCCTTTTTTGATTAAAAAAAGCGTTTTTTTGAAATAATCTTGATTATATCGAACAAAAATGACTTGCAACGCTTTTTTACTTATGATATTTTAATTGTATAAGGAGATGTTTAATATGAATAAAGCAGAATTAGTTGGTGTTGTCAGTGAAAAAGTCGGCTTAACTAAGAAAGATGCTGAAAAGGCCGTTGATGTTTTATTTGAAGAGATGCAAAGCTCACTTGAAAAGGGTGATTCAGTAAAGATTTCTAGTTTTGGTGTTTTTACCATCAAGAATAGAAAACAAAGAACTGGAACTTCCCCAGTTGATGGAAAGAAGATTGTTATTCCAGCAACCAAGACCGTTGGATTCAAACCATCCAAGAGTTTAAAAGAATCAGTCAAATAGTTCTTTTATAAATTAGTTAAACAAGTAGGGCAATAAGCCCTACTTTTTTTGTATAAATCATTAATAATTGAGCGAAAACATTGAAAAAAATTGATTTTGCCCTTACTATAAAAACAACGGAGGTACTTATATGTCAGAAAAATCTAAAAAAGTTTTTAAAGTTTTAAAGATTTTAGGCTGGGTTATTTTGACAATTGGTGCCTTAATTGATTTGGTTGCTTTTGCAGATTTCTTTATAATATCTATGAATAATGATGGTGTATCGCTTGTTTTCTTATTTTGGATAGGTTCACCTATTATATCTATTGGTGGTATTTTATTGTTCTTTGGATATTTTAAACATTTTGATGACAACCAAGGTATTGATACATTTATTAAGTGTGATACATGTGGGTACGATAATAATAATGATGCAAATTATTGCAATAATTGCGGAAATACAATCGATGTAGTTTGCCCAAATTGTGGTGCTAAAAATAATTCTGAAGCTAAGTTCTGCAATAAGTGTGGGAAACGTTTAAAATAAGTGTTTATTTACTATCTTTATAATTATTTTTTGAATTATAATGTTTAAGCATGGATATTATATTTGACAAATTAAGTAAAATTTTTAATAAAAACGGCTATCGTTTATACATGATTGGTGGGACCAGTCGTGATTATTTGTTATCAAGAAATATTGATGATTATGATTTTGTAAGTGACGCAACTCCTAGCGAAATAGCTAAGTTTTTAAAAGTAGATTCAACATTTGCAAAATATGGTACAGTAAAATATTTTTTAGATGATAAAAAAATTGACCTTGTTACCTTAAGAAAAGAAGGGGATTATAAGGATTCTAGACATCCTAGCGAAATTATTTTTATAAATGATATTAATGTCGATTACTTAAGAAGAGATTTTACTATAAATGCTATTTATATCGATGAGAACTATAAAGTTATTGATCCTTCAAAGCATGGAGTTGAAGATTTAAATAATAAAGTATTGCGTTTTATTGGTAATCCTTTAGATAGAGTAAAAGAAGATCCAATCAGAATTTTAAGAGGAGAAAGATTTGCTCTTGAATATGGTTTAAAAATTCCTGATGATATAAAAAAGATATTTACTGAAAATAAATATTTGTTAGAATTACTAAACAAAGATAAGATTAACGAAGAAGAAAGAAAGTTAGACAAAGTTAAAAGAGGACTTAAAAATGAAAGAAACAAATTATAAAGCGATAGATTTCTCATATTTGCTTTTAGATTTCTATAAAGAAATGAACATTACCGAAGAAGAAATGGCGGTTATTTTAATGATTAACCATCTTCTTGAACAAGATAATGATTTTATTACAAACGAAGTCCTTTCTTTAAAAATGACGATGTCTAGCAAGATGATTGATAAATGTATGACTTCTTTATATAAGAAAAAATATATAGAGTTTGATACAAATGACGCTACGCCAAAAACATCTTTAGAACCAATTAAAAAGATTCTTTATAAGAAATTTGAAAAATCTCTTTTTTCCGAAGACGAATATAAAAGCAATGCTGATTTAGTAGAAGAACGAGATTACATTTTTAAAACATTTACTGATGCTTTTAAAAGAGAACTTTCTCCAATTGAGTTATCCCATATAGATGATTGGATTAAAAATGGAGTTGATAAAGATATCATTATTAATTCTTTAAAAGATGCAATAAATAGTAATAAAGTTTCTATTAGTTATATTGATGCTTTAATTGTTAAGAAAATCGAAAATGAACAATAAAAGTGGTACGGTAAAGGCCTATTTTGATGTCGTGTGCAAGGATGCGACATGCACTTTAGACTACACAACCGACTATTCTTTACTAATTGCGATTATGCTTTCTGCTCAATGCACAGATAAAAAAGTAAATATTGTTACAGCAAAACTTTTTAAAGATTATCCAACTCTTGAATCATTAAATAAGCTTTCAATTAAGGAAATTGAAGGCTATTTAAAAACTTTGGGGCTATATAAAAATAAGGCTATTTATTTAAAAGGAATTGTCCAAAAGTTGTTAGATGATTATGGTGGCAAGGTTCCTCAAGATAAATTAGAAATGCAAAAATTACCAGGCGTTGGTAATAAAACCGCAAATGTAATGCTCATTGAATGGTTTAAGATTCCTGCTTTCCCTGTTGATACGCATGTTAATAGAGTTGCAAAAAGGTTAGGATTTGCAAAAGAAAGCGATTCTGTTCTTGATGTTGAAAGTAAACTTAAAAAAGATTTTGAAAGTAAATATTGGATTGATTTACATCATAAATTTATATATTTTGGCAGGAATTATTGTAAAGCAATAAACCCTCAATGTGAAACTTGTAAACTTAAAGAGTTTTGTTCTTTTTATAAAAAGAAGAAATGATTTTTAAATAATCTAAAGTTGGATTAATGGTTCGTAAAATCTCGAATCCATTTTTTTCAATGTAAGACAATTCGATCGATTTTCTTTTGTTATTATCTATAAACTCAATTAATTTATTGGCTGGTAAAAGATAGTACTTTTCTAGTCTAGAAAACTCAATAATTACGAAAGCACAGGCTTTTTGCATAAGTATTTTACGAAAATGATTGATTTGGCATGTTTGAAAGTTGCTTAATGGAAATGAAGTTTTGTTCTTCGTTGATTTAGCTTCATAATCAATATATATACCATTAAAAACACCATTATAATCGGTAGTGGAATGCTTATCAAAAATAGCAGATGTGATTCGCTTTTTTGTAGCATCCATTTTAATTACTTTGATTGGTGTAGGTTTTTTATATATAACAGCTTTATTATTTAATAGATAAAATTCATTGGTTTCATTTAAAAGAGATTCTAATGACATACCTCTATTTTTAAATTGTATTGTTTTCTTTTTATTATTTATCCCGGCAGGGTAATTTAACATCAAATATCTTCTCCTATATATTTAATAAAATCTTCTTTTGTGGCGGTTCCTTTAGTCTTTAAGTCTTTTATGACTTTTGAAATTGGAGCAGGATATACATGATTATTTAAAAGAACTTTTGTATATTCTTTAATTACTAATGCTCTATTATTTAAAAATTCTTTATAGAGTTTCATAAGATTCGTTGAATCAAACAATGGATCATGAGGTTCTCCATCAGGCGTAACATTAAAAAGTTTTAATGCATCAAGTAAAGAAAGTTGTGTACCTTTTTTGCTTTTAACAAAATGACCAAGAATTGCCGAAAAATCAATGTAATTCTTAAAAATACTTTTTACAAATGGGGTATCACCAATTCCGGCAATTAGAGCAGTTTGATGAAGTAGTCTCATATCGAAATTACCATAAGTGATATATTTTATATTTGCGTGATTACCAACATATTTTTGGAAATATTTATTGGCATATAAGAAATTTAAACCTTCTTCTTCAAGTTTTTGACTTGTGATGCCAGTTAATTTAGTAACGACTTGCCCAACTTGACCATGAGCTTTTACATATTTTTTAAAACCTGGGTAGACCTTTTTTATATGATTTTTATTATCTAATAAGCATTTAATTGCTCCAATGGCAATAATCTCTTGGGTGAATTGAGTTCCTTCGTAGTCTAAAAAAACAACTACCTTTGCTCCGTTTAATGCCCGATCAATTTCTTTCATTTTTT
>JBAYXD010000069.1:0-5203 GCA_041673725.1 Bacilli bacterium
CTTTTTTTATTAACTCAATATATCTAATTTTTTCTCCCGTATTTTTAAAAATATTGTTACACAATAATGAATCAATAAATTTCTCAAAATACGAAATAGAAAAATACACTTTTGGATAATTTAAATAACTAAATTCATCTTTTACTTCTTCTATAAAAAATGGAATATATATCATAAAGTCTTCTTTTATAATATTTGATCCAACATTACTTTTATTCTCGTAAAAATAACTTCGCTTAAGATGAAGATTTATTTTTTCTTTTATGCACGATTCTTTGCTTAATTTCTTTTTATATAATTTCGAAAAAGCTTCATTCACATAAACAACGTTTGATGTCTGCATATTGTTTGTTGGAACAAAACTCACTCCATCTAAAAATACATTATTGATTTTTACTTCTTTTGTCTCTCCAAAAAAATAATCGATATTATCGTGAATTTCAATATTTTTATATTTACTTAAATTCTGGTTTATATCTTTAAGGTCAGGCTTTTCGGTTTTAAGCAAAGTTAAATTCGAATCATTTACAGTTTCATATAAAACTTTTGAAATTCGAAACGAATTATAGTTTTGATAATCTTTAAATAAATTTATCGTATTATTCTTTACTCCATTACTAAATCCTAATGAAATTAACAAAACAACAATTGAAAAGAAAATCGAAAATAAGGCAACAAAATTCTTGCCAAAGTTCTTTAATAAATTTTTACCTAACATTAATGGAATAAATGATTGATAACAAGTCTTCTTTTTTTCGCTAGGTATTTCTTCATCTTGATTTGAGATGCCTTTAAAATTCGACTGATTACCATCGGTTAAATCAAGAAATCCATCATTAAATTCTTCTACAATCTTTTTATTATGTGAAACTACAACAACCAAACATTTTTTAGATATTTCTTTTAAATCATTCATTATAACTAATGAATTTTCTTTATCTAAATTTCCAGTTGGTTCATCGGCAAATATGACATTAGGATTGTTTATAGCAGCCCTTACTAAGCAAACTCTTTGTTTTTCACCACCGCTTAATAGAGATACTTTTTTATTTTTTAAATCATAAATATTGTACCTTTTTAAAAGTTCTTCAATTTTTTCTTTCCCCTTGATTCCTTTGATTTTTGAAGCCAATTCTAGATTTTCTTTTGTGGTCATCTCGCTTAATAAATTAAACGATTGAAAAACTACGCCTATCTCGTTTTTAAGGTAATTATTAAGCTCCTTTTCGTTAAATTTTGAAACATTCTTTCCTTTATAAAGAACTTCACCTTTTGTTGGTTTCATTAATCCTTCAAAGATATTTAGTAAAGTTGATTTCCCACAACCAGATTTTCCATAGATAAAAAACATTCCTTTATTAGGTAACGAAAAACTTAAATCATTTAAGATACATAATGCCCTTCCATCGCTAGTAGGATAAGATTTAGAAATTGATTTTAGTTCAAATAAAATGCCCATTCACTAGTAGTATCGTAATGAATGGGCAAAATTTATAAAATTATTTTTATTTTTTTACATTAAAGTTGCTTGTGGTACTTTTGGTAGGCCTGGCATCGTTAGAATATTACCAAGTAAAGCAACGATGAATTCGGCACCATTTGATAATTTTACTTCTTTAACAGTAATTCTAAAATTCTTTGGACAATTTAATAATTTTGGATTATCTGAAAAACTTAAAGGAGTTTTTGCCATACAAACAACAAGATTATCTTTCTTTAATTTCTTAATTTCTTCAATATCTTTTAAGGCTTCAGGGGTAAAATCAACTCCATCCGCTCTATAAATCTCTTTTGCAATTCTTTCAATCTTACTTTCGATTGAATCATTAAGTTCATAAAGAGGCTTATAATTTGATTTTTTAGTGGATAAACACTCTAAAACTTTATTTGCTAAATCAATAGCTCCTTCTCCACCTTTTAAGTATCCATCTAAGAAAGCATATTGATATCCATGATTTTCACACCAATTACTTAAGAATTTAATTTCAGCATCACTGTCTTGTGCAAAATGATTAATTGCAATCACAATAGGAACACCAAATTTTCTTAAATTTTCATAATGTTGTTCAAGATTTTGAACACCATCTTTTAAAGCCTCAACATTTTCTTGATTTAAGTTTTCGTAAGCCTCACCACCATGCATCTTAAGCGCTCTAATAGTAGCAACTAAAATACACATATTTGGTTTCAAATTACCAATACGACATTTAATATCAAAGAACTTTTCAGCTCCTAAGTCAGCAGCAAAACCTGCTTCTGTAATTACGATTGGAGATAATTTTAAAGCTAACTTTGTAGCAATTAAACTTGAGCAACCATGGGCAATATTTGCAAATGGTCCACCATGAACTAGGCAAGGATTATTTTCTGCAGTTTGAACAATGTTTGGCCATAAAGCATAATGCATAATTTTCATTATTGCATTCGTTATATGTAAATCTTTAAGGTAAACTGGGTTACCATCAAGATTATAAGCAACCATAATATTATCGAGTCGACGTCTAAAATCTTCCTCGCTATCTGAAATACATAGTATCGCCATTAATTCACTTGCAACGGTGATCTCAAAATGGTCTTTTCTTTGAACGCCATTATGTTCGCCAAAACCAATTTCGATGTTTCTTAATTCACGATCATTTGTATCAATAGCTCGTTTCCATAAAATTCTATCTTTATCAATTTTTAAATCATTACCTTGATAGATATGATTATCAATAATTGCCGAGATTAAATTGATAGAAGAAGTTAAGCAATGCATATCACCAGTAAAATGAAGGTTTATATCTTCTGCAGGTTCAATCGTTACTTTTCCACCACCAGTTGCCCCACCTTTAAGACCAAATACTGGTCCCATTGAAGGTTCACGTAAACAAAGCAAAGCTTTTTGTTTTAATTTTGCTAAACCATCTAATAAAGCGATACTAGTCGTTGTTTTTCCTTCTCCAGCTTTTGTTGGAGTAATAGCAGTCACAAGAACAAGTTTACCATCTTTATTATCTTTAACCTTCTCAAATACATCTGGATGAATCTTTGCTTTATATTTTCCATAAAGCTCAAGATCATCAGCATCAATGCCAACTTTTTTGGCAATTTTTTCAATATTTTCAAGTGCCATTATTATTCCTCCGTTAGCCCAATAGATAAGAGTTCTTTAATTGCATAACTTGCCATAGCAAGACCAGATGAATTAGGAACAAAAACCATCGAACCAATAACTTTACTTTTAATTATAGGTTCTTCCGAAGAAAATGAAACTATAATCTTGCTAGTATCAACATTATTAATTTTTAACAAATATCTTAACTTCTTCGCAAGCGGATCACCTGTCGTTTTGTTAAGGCGAGTAATCACAACTTTTGTAGAATCTAATCTATTCCCCATTCCTAGACTAGAAATTATTTTAATATTCTTTTCTTGGCAATATTTGATAAGCAATACTTTAGCATCAATATCGTCAATACAATCAAAAACATAATCACATTTATCTAATAAGGAAAAGTTGAAATCCTTGTCAATTTTTGCAAAAACAGTATCAATTGCCGCTTCTTTTCTAAGTTTTCGCATGTGTGCACTTAATGCTAAGACCTTCTTTTTACCAATATCTTCAGCTTCATAAGCAAATTGGCGATTTAGATTTGAGACATCTACAGTATCAAAATCAATCAATAAAAAATTAAAAATTCCACTGCGTAAAAGAGCTAAAGGAATAATTGAACCTACTCCACCAACACCACAAATAGCAACCTTGAATTTACTTAGTTTAGTAAAATCATTTTTAAGCAATAATTTAGACCTATCATCAAAATTACTTTCCAATTTCTTTTCCATATTCTATTGCCTCTTTTTTGGATTTAAACCAATGAATATTATTAAATTGATGCCTGAAAAAAGTCATTTGCCTTTTGGCATAATTTCTTGTGTTTTTCTTTATTAATTCAACTCTATCATTATCTGAAAGTTCGTTATTAAATTCTTTATAACCAATAGCTTGTAAGGCTCTTTCATTTTTGCCATATTTATTAAAAAGAAATTTTACTTCTTCGCTTAAACCATTCTTCATCATTTCATCAACTCGATAATTGATATTTTTATATAAAATTTCTCTATCTATATCAAGACCAATAAAAATTACATCCTTATATAATAGTGTGTTTTTTCCATTATCATTTAATTCAGTTTTAGAAACTCCATGCTCATTATAAATAAACAACGAACGTAAAAGTCTTTTTCGATTATTAACCCCAATTTTACTAGCATCCGATGGATCAATTTGATTTAATTGATCAAATAGTTCTTGGTTTGTTTTGTCGCTAAGATAATCTTTAGGCATTTCATCTTCCTTACTAAATTTATAATCATATAAAGCAGCTTTTAAATAAAGTCCGGTTCCACCAACTAAGATAATGTTCTCATTAAGATTGTTATTTAAAAATTCCCGACAATCGTGCTGATATTTATAAACATCGTAAGGTTCGTTAACATTTCTTATATTGTATAAAAAATATCTTCCAGAATTTAACTCTTCATTTGTTGGTTTAGCTGTCCCAATATTCATTTCACGAAAAATTTGGAAAGCATCAAAATTAACAATCTTTGCTTTTAACGCGATAGATAATTCTTCTGCTACCGAGCTTTTCCCACTACAAGTTGGACCAACTATACAAATTATCAAGGTTCTAACTCCTTTTTAACTTCTTCAAGAAAATTATACACATCTTCGCTAATATTTTTAAATTGAATAACTAAAGGGTCTTCATTATACTTTTTAAGCAAAGAAAAATACTTTTCTTTCTCTTCTTCTGTTGGATTGCATTTTTGTAAATACTTAATCTCTTTTTCAAGATTTGTTAGATAACTTGATGATTCAATAAGCTTTTTTAATCTTAAATAGTCCTGTACTACAGGTTCATTTAAAATCTCTTTTTTTGTATTTTGAATCGCTTCATCCAATTCTTTAGTCATTTACTATTTCTCCAGTTAAAAAGTAGAGGTGATTTTCATTAATTTTTATATTAATTATTTTACCGATTAATGATGAATCGCCTTTAAAAATAACAACTTTGTTAGTTTCTGTATAACCAGATAAATTTTCATCGTTCTTTTTTGAAATACTATCAACTAATACTTTATAGATTTTACCAACCATCTCTTCTGCTTTATCATAAAAATTAACTTCTAAAGCTTTCTTTAGTTCAGTAAATCT
>JBAYXD010000070.1:0-4955 GCA_041673725.1 Bacilli bacterium
TGTTTTAACAATGCTTGAAGCGGCTCTTGAAATGTTTATTCCTTTCTTAATGAATTATTTATTAAGTGAAGGCGTTTATTATGATTTAACTCAAAATAAATACACTATAAACACGCAAAACCTTATCTTTATCTCGTTATTAATGGTTGTTTGTGCCTTGCTTGCTTTTACAACTGGTACACTAAGTTCAAAATTTATTGCTAATTCAGGTAGAAGATTTGGCGCTAATTTAAGAATGCAAAGCTATAAAAAAGTCGAAGATTTTAGTTTTAATAATATAGATAATTTCCGACAATCATCATTAATTACAAGACTAACTGATGATAATCAAATAATTCAAAATACCTATTGCGATTCTTTTAGACCAATTGTAAGAGCACCAATTTTACTACTTTGTTCAATTGTGTTTTCTTTATTGATTTCCCCAATTTTATCGATATTTTTATTCATTTCAATGATAATTCTTTGTGCTATTTATTATGTCGTTATTAAAATGGTTAAACCTCGTTATCGAGAAATGCAAAAAGAAACCGATAATTTAAATCAAGATACTAAGGAAGCAATCAGTAATGTTAAGACCATTAAAGCCTATGTTAAAGAAGATTATGAAATTTCAAAATTCGATAGTATAAATAAAGATTTAAGAAAAACATCGAATAGGTCTTATGGAATGACATCTCTTAGTATGCCATTATTAAATCTTGTTGTTTTCTCAACAATTATTGTAATTCTATATGTTGGCGGTTATTTTGTAATTAATGATAAACTTATGATTACAACCGTAAATATCACTGCTTTCTTAACTTATTTACACCAAACTTTAGGTGCATTCAGAATGATTAATAACGCTTTAACTAAAATTAATAGAGCTGATGCTTCAATCGAAAGAACAAATGAATTATTAGATACCAAAATTGATTTAGTTTTTAATAATGATAGCAAACTAAAGATTACAAATGGCGATGTCACTTTCAAAAATGTATTTTACAAATCATCTATTGATTCAAAAAACTATATCCTTAACGATATAAATTTAAAAATTAAAAATGGTGAGTTTATTGGAATCGTTGGTCAAACTGGAAGTGGCAAGTCTTCTTTTGTAAATCTTATTGATAGATTTTATGATGCATCTAAAGGTGAAATTTTAGTAAGCAATAATAATATAAAAGAATATAACGAATACGAACTACATAATAAAATTGCATTTTGTTTTCAAAATCCACTTCTATTTAAAGGCACAGTTATCGATAATATTCGCTTTGGTTGCAAGGATGCGACTATGGAAGAAGTCGTAAAGGCATGTAAGATAGCCTGTTGTTATGACTTCATCACCAAGGAATTAGATAAAGGTTTTGATACTGAAATTAGCGAAGGCGGAACAAACGTTTCTGGTGGTCAAAGATCAAGAATTTGTATTGCTCGAGCAATTATTACAAAGCCAAAAATTTTAATTCTTGACGATTCTTTTAGTGCTCTAGACCACATTACTGAAAACACAGTAAAACAAAACTTAGATAAATATTTAAAGTCCACCACTAAAATTGTCATTTCACAAAAAATATCAACCATTAAAAATGCTGATAGAATCATTGTTATTAATGAAGGCAAAATAAATAATATTGGAACACATAAAGAATTAATAAATAAAGATATTATTTATACCGATATGTGTAAATCGCAAAAGGAAGGCGTTTAGTATGAATAAACGAAAAGTATTTAACCGCCTTTTAAGATATTATAAAAATAGTTGGCCACTACTTATTTTAGTCTTCTTTTTAATTGTCTTTTCATCCTTTGCAAACATCTATGGTACCTTTATGTTACGTGATGTCATTGATGCGATTGATAATTGCATAAAAGACACATCAAACGAGGAGCTATATAAAGTCTTCTTAAATAATATTCTTAAAATGATGATTCTTTATGCTTGCGCTGTTATCGCGCTTTTCTCATATACGCAAATCATGATTAGAATATCTCAAAAAGTAATCTATCAAATTAGAAAAGACTTAATTGAACATGTTGAAAAAATGCCTATCTCTTATTTTGATAAACATAAACGTGGTGAGATAATGACTTATTTTACAAACGATATCTCAACTCTTTATGATTCACTAAATATTAGTTTTGCAAATATCATATTCAGTTTTTGTAATATTGCAGGAACAATAACTTGCATGTTTTTAATTAATCCTTATTTATCTTTAATAGTTTGCGCTTTTATGTTCGCTGAATTCATCTTTATATTTATAAATGGTCATTTTACTCAAAAGTACTATTTAAAAACACAAAACGAATTAGGCCAAGTTAATGCAATTTCTGAAGAAGATATTAATGGATTAAAAGTTATTAAAGCTTTTAATCACAAAGAAACTTCGTACTTAAAATTTAATGATGCAAACGAAAAGTTACGTGATGCTGCAACAAAATCTTTCTATCATACAGCAATTAATACTCCAGTTATTTCATCATTAGCTTATTTTAATTTTGCAATTTCTTGTATCATTGGTTGCGTTGTTTTAGTTAATGGAAACATTACTTTTGGGGCTTTATCTAGTTACCTAGTTTATGTTCGACAATCTTCACAACCATTTAACTTCTTTACTCAACATGTAAATAATATTCTAACTGCTTTATCAGGTAGTGAAAGAATATTTACATTCTTGGATACTCCAATTGAAGAAGATAATGGAAAAGTAACTCTTGTTAAAACTGAAGCAAGATCTAGCAAATATGCGGATCGATATAGTTGGCAAATACCTCAAGATGATGGAACTTTTAAAGTTAAGCCATTACGTGGTCAGATTGAATTTAAACACGTAACATTTGGTTATAACGAAAATAAGATTATTCTTCATGATATTAATTTTATTGCTCATGTTGGCGATAAATTAGCATTTGTTGGGCCAACAGGAGCTGGAAAAACTACGATTATATCTTTAATTTCTCGTTTTTATAACATCAATCAAGGTGAAATAATTTATGATGGAATAAACATCAAAGATATGAAACTTGAATCCTTAAGAAAATCTATTTCTTGCGTTACTCAAGATACTCATTTATTTACTGGAACAATTAAAGATAATATCCGTTACGTTAGAATGCATAGCACCGATAATGAAGTTTATAATGCAGCAATTATCGCTAATGCTAATAATTTCATATCACGTCTACCTTTAAACTATGACACTATGCTTTATGATGATGGGCATAATTTAAGTGAAGGACAACGTCAACTATTAGCTCTTGCTAGAGCCGCTATTTCTCAACCTCCAGTTCTAGTTCTTGATGAAGCAACAAGTAATATCGATACTCGAACCGAAAAGTTAGTTAATAATGCAATGGGCGAAATTATGAAGGACAGAACCTCATTAATCATTGCTCATCGTTTATCAACTATTCGAAATTGTACCAATATTATTGTTATGGAAAATGGTTCAATAAAAGAAAAAGGAACTCATGATGAGTTAATAAAACTCAAAGGCTTATATTATGAGCTTGATAAAGGCACAAAAGAATTAAGTTAAAGCCTATGGAATAAGATAAATTGCTGCAAAATATGGTGGCAATTTCTTATAAAAATCTTGTCGATAATTACAAATAATAAGTTTTCTATCACCTAAATCATTTTCGATAATCTTTCTTGAACTTAAATTTATTAATATTAAAAGTTTATGACCCTTATATTGTCGAACAAATCTAGCAACACTTGGATGATCTTTTTGTCGAGTAAAGCTACCTTTTTTAAGGACATCACTACTATTTCTATAGGCGATAATCTCTTTATAGAAATTTAAAATTGAATCTTTGTCTTGTGCTTCGTAAGCCACATTTATGTTTTCATCTTTATAATTTGGATTTACATTTAGCCATGGAGCATGACCTTTATTAAATCCAGCATTAGTTTTATCATCCCATTGCATTGGGGTTCTTTCGTTATCTCGATTTTGTAAACGAATTAAATGCATTGCCAGTTTCTTAGGAATTTTAAATTTTCTAGCTAAATTATAAATATTATGAGCAGCAACATCGTTAACATCATCAATACTTGTAGGTTGAACGGCTAAATTCTTCATACCAATTTCTTCGCCTTCATAAATAAATGGCGTACCTTTTAAAGTAAGTAAGAATAAAGCATAAGCTTTTGCGCCTTCTTTATAATATTTAGGTTTAACAAAACGTGAAACCGAACGAAGTTGATCATGGTTTTCAAAATAATTGCAGCAATAATCGCATTTTTCTTGATAGTTAAAAATTATATTAATAAATTGTGAAGGTCGATAAATCTTCTTTAATACTGGTAAAGCTTTAACTTTATCGCAGTTTTGATGTTCAAAAGAAATAAGCATATCAAGTTCGCTATTTTTAATATATAGGTTACAAACATCAATGTTTGCTCCTGGAGCTTCACCAATCATAACGTGATCATATTTACTTAATACATCTTTTTGGAATCTACCAAGTAAAACATGGTTGCCATCGGTATTATCGTAATATTCTCGACCAGTTTGTGTCATATGCTTTTTAGCATTATTAAAGGATTCTTTCCATAAATAACTGATGGTATCACATCTAAATCCATAAACACCTTTTTTAAGCCAAAAATCCATTATATTTTCTACTTCTTTAATAACATCTTCATTATGATAATTTAAATCAACTTGTTCTTTACAAAATAAATGCAAATAATAACAACTCTTATCATTAATTAAAGGTTCCCAAGCACTTCCAACAAAAATTGATTGCCAATTATTTGGTGGACGTTTACCATTTTTACCTTTACCTTTTTTAAAATAGTAATAATCTCTATATTTTGTAGTTGGATTATTTATTGCTTGTTGAAACCAAAAATGCTCACTCGAGGTATGATTGATTACTAAATCCATAATAATTTTAATGTCACGAATTTTAGCTTCATGCATCAATGCATCAAAGTCATCCATTGTTCCAAAACG
>JBAYXD010000071.1:0-4805 GCA_041673725.1 Bacilli bacterium
ATGTTGCTCATGTACAACAATACATTATTAAGGAAGTTCAAAAGGTTTATCGTAGCCAAGGTATTGGTATTAGCGATAAGCATATTGAAGTTATTGTCCGTCAAATGTTACGTAAGATGGTCGTTATTGATAAAGGTGATACGGATTTAATTCCAGGAACTCGTGTTTCATTAATCGCATTTAACGAAGCTAATGAAAAGGTTCTTATCGAAGGAAAGCGTCCAGCTGTTGCTCGACCTTTAATTCTTGGTATTACTAAAGCTGCTCTTGAAACCGAAAGTTTCCTCAGTGCCGCTTCCTTCCAAGAAACAACTCGTGTCTTAACCGATGCGGCTATTAAAGGTAAGATTGATGTCCTTCATGGTCTTAAAGAAAACGTTATTACTGGTAAATTAATTCCAGCTGGTAACGGTCTAAAGACTGAACAAGAAGAACACGATATCTTAACGAAGTTTGATGTTCTTGATACGATGAAAGAAGTCAAAAAACAATATATTGGAATTCATGATAGTGAGCATTCACAAGATGATGACAATGCTGAATATCGTGATGAAGAAAGTTTGATGACTGAAGAACCAGAAAGTCATTATCAACATCAATAGTTGAACTTAGGTTTAAAAATAGCCTAGTTGCATGTGTGCAACTAGGCTTTTTAAGTGAGTTTTTTAGTTTTGCATGTATGCATTTTAATAGAACAGGCCTTTATTTTTATTCTTGCTTGAAACAAATGGCTTACTTGTAGAAGAACTCTTTTTAATTAGCTTGCTTTCTGATTTAATAAATTCTTTTGGATAGAAAACAAGCGATTGCATGAGTGCATTTTTATCGTGGAAACTTTTAGTATTTGAAAAAATAGTTAATAAAACATAAAGACTAGAAACAAAAGAATCAGAAACACTTTTTATTTCCTTTTCTGACATAAGAGATTCTTCTTTAGTAAAACAAAAGCAAAGTGCTTTTGATAATTCTTCAAAAAAATAACTATTGTTTGTATTTTTTGTAATTCTTTTTACTATTTTTGGATATTTTGCCGAAAAAGAGAAAAGTTTATTAAGAACATTTTCATCAAATAGATTTTTAACTTTTTTTATATTGGTATCAAAATTTATATTTGAAAATTCTAAAATTGATACAAGATAATCCGTAAAATAGTTTGGACTATTACGATGTTTTGTAATATCAATTGTATCATTATCATTGGCAATACAATTTAAAGAGAATTCATCAAAAACATTGTGCATAAGGAAAAAAGTTATGTCAAAATCATTCATATTTGCTCAGCCCCCTGAGAATCATTACTGAAGTTATTATATATTTAATTATTCGTAATAGCAAAAATTGACCATATGACGAGATGAAAAATGAAGAATATTTGTATTAAAAAATACATAATTTGTGTTTTTAATAGTCGGGTAAGAGTGTATTATTTATATGTAAAATAGGGAACTTATATGAAAAAAGATAGTTTTTTTAATAAAAAAGTTGGGTTTGTTTTATTAATTGAATTGGTGTTTTTTGTAATATTAGGGGCATTTTTGTCCTATATGCAAGTTACTTTTTTGACAATGCGTCAAAGTAATGATTCATTAAATAAAATAACTCAAGTTATTGAAAATGAAGCAAAAAACGAAGAACAAGCCATCTCTATTGAAACTAGTTTTAATAAAGCATATGTGAACAAAGCTTTATCATTAGCGGAATATCTTGATGCTCCTGGAGCACAAAAGCCAAATAATACTGAAGCAAAAACATTAGCAAAAGATTATATCGTTGAAGATTTGTACGCACTCGATTCGTCTAGGAACGTGCTTGCTACAAGTAGCGATAGTCCTCTTGATTTTACCGCTAGTAAATTTGATGATTGTTTTGTTTCTGAAGGTGCTAACGTTACTTACGATAATATTCGTTATTATTCAGTTACTTATAGTGGTGGTTATGTTGTTCTTGCAAAATCATCAACTGAACTTACTACATCTTTATCTTATATTAGATCATTAACTTATTTATTAAGTTCAGTTGAGGTTGGTGATGGTGGTTATATTTTTGCAGTTAATAAAGATACTGGTAAAGTTTTATATTATCCAATTAGTTCGCTTGTTGGCGATACCGTAACTGATATTGGATTAAGTGATAGTGCATTAAATGATGGATATAAAGGTTGGGTTTCACTTAAAAATGAAGATGGTACAACTTCCCAATACTATTGTATTAGTAAGCAAAGTGGTGATTATTTATTCTACATTGCGGCTGTTCCAAGAAGTGCCTTAACAAAAAATGTTTCTGAAATTGTAATTTGTGCGTTAATTATGTGTTTATTTGCGGTCACATGCACACTTTTATATATTGTTATTGTTGAAAACGATTTAATTAAACATAAAAAAGAATATCAAGTTCCACTTGGTAAAAAACATTTCTATGCCTCTGGAGTTGAAAAGAAAGCCTTCCCAATTACAGTGTTTGGCGTTATTTGTGTATTTGTTTTATCTTTTTATACTCAATCATTATTCATTATTTCTAAACAAAGCAGTGCAAGTAACATTGATTTAGAGCAATTAAATACCGCTTTAATTGATAACGAAACTTCGACTACAACCTTAAAAGCATCTTATAAAACTGAATATTTATCTAGATGTTATAGTGTTGCAAATCTAATTAGCCAAAATGAAAGTTATTATTTAAGTGTTGATGAAGAAACTCATAAATCTCAGGGATTATTAGATTTAACTGATAATTTAGGCTTAAAATCAATTTACGTATTTGGTTATAATAAGGATGATGAAGGAAACGAACAAGTAAAAGTAATTGCTACATCCGGTGATTATTACGACTTTGTTTTAAACCATAGTGATTCAACATCACAAAGTTACCCATTCTATGAAGTAGCTAAAGGTTACAAGGATTATTTTGTTCAAGAAGCAACTTACGAAGAAGCTTCTGGAAATTATGTTCAATATATTGGAGTACGTCGAGTTGATAAAACTAACAAAAAGATTCTTGGTATGGTTCAAATTTCAGTTGATCCATCTGTTTTACAAAATAAACTTGCGCAAACTAAGCTTGCTTATATATTAAATAAATATAAAATTGGTGCTTATGGATATTTTGGTGCTGTAGATAAAGAAACTAAACTTGTCTCTTCATTCTCTAAAGAAGATTATGTTGGAAATTTAGCAACAAATTATGGTTTTACTGAAGATTCAATGAGTGATGGTTGGAGTGGTTTCTTAACAATTGATAGTGTAAAAGCGTTCTGCAATGTTAAAGAAATATCTGGTAATTATGTTTATGCGATTGTCCCTAGCTCGAGTTTATTAAATGGAAGAGTACAAATTAGTGCAATAACTGGTGTTATTTGTTTATTAATGCTCTTTGTTCTTAACTTTATTTGTATGTTTTCTAAAACTAAACAAGTTTACGAATATGATGATCCAACAATGTCTTCTGGTAAAAAACCTGAAGCAAAGACTGTTACTTATGTTGACCGAAAAGGAAAAGAACATAAAGTTAATAATCAAGGTATTGCTTATAGATTTACAATGGAACACGTTAAATGGGATCAAAAAACTCCAGAAATGAAACTTGGTAGTGTATTTGGTGTTATTTTCTCAATTATTGCGATTGTAATTGCAATAATGCTTGTAGCTGGTCAAAATAGTTACGGCGAAGATTCAATCGTTTATTACATTATGGCGAATAAATGGGAGAAAGGATTCAATATCTTTAGCTTAACCGCGATTGTTCTTGAATCGATTGTTGTCTTTGCAATTTGCACTATTGTTCGTAAGATAATTATTGGCTTTACTCGTAGTTTAGGTAGCAAAACCGAAACAATTGGCAGATTAATTGATAGTGTAATAAAGTATGGAGCAATCATATTTATTATCTTCCAAGCCTTGCTCTTTGTTGGAGTAGATTTAACAACAGTTGTTACTGGTGCTGGAATCTTAACTCTTGTTGTAGGCTTTGGTGCTCAATCCTTAATTAGTGATATTTTAGCTGGTATCTTCATTGTCTTTGAAGGTGAATTTAGAGTTGGTGATATCGTTACAATTGATGGATGGCGTGGTACGGTTATAGAGATTGGTATTCGTACTACTAAAGTAGAAGATAGTGGTCAAGATATTAAAATCTTCTCTAACTCTAAGATTTCTGGCGTTATTAATATGACAAAAGAATATTCTTATGCCGTTTGTGATATTGAAATTGATTTTAATGAATCACTAGAGAAAGTTGAAAATTGCATTAATAAAGCTTTACCAATTATGAAGAAGAATATTAAAGGTATTGTTGATGGTCCATATTATAGTGGAGTTGCTAGCATTACCTCGAATGGTGTCGTTATTCGATTAGTTGCGGAATGCGAAGAACAAAATCGTAATTCAATAAATCGTGGATTATTACGTGAACTCAAGATTATCTTTGATGCTAATGATATTACGATTCCTCATCAACAAATTACATTTAGTAGTCGTAAAGATGATAAAGTTGAAAAAGCTACTCGTCGAGAAAAGGCTGAGGCGCAAAAGTTCCTAGATGAACAAACAAAAGTCTCTAAGCGAATGCAACCTTCTGGAAACGATAGTAAGAGGAAATAAAAGCCTAATTTAATACTAAAAAATGAAGAGCCACAAGAGAGATTCTTGTGGCTCTTATAAAATAAATAATATTGCTATTGACAAGCATATTCGATTTTTATAGAATTAACACGCTGATTAAAAAAGCGATTTTTTTAATCGAAACTGTGATACACCAGGTATTGTGTGTATCGAACAAGGAAAAAAGGAGACAAATTAATGCCAACTATT
>JBAYXD010000072.1:0-4645 GCA_041673725.1 Bacilli bacterium
TACTAGATAGAGCACTTGTATGGTATGACTATTTGCATGAATGGCTTTCGGGAATTAATGATTTTTTATTGGTGCTTATAGGACTCGCATTCTCGGCTCAACTAATATTTATTATTTTTTTCTTTGTAAAAAAGACGGTTTTTCCCAAAGCAAAAAAGAAACATAAATTTGGTATCTTAATTTGCGCAAGAAATGAAGCAGATGTTATTGGAAACACTGTAAAAGAAATATTAACAAAACAAAATTATCCAAAAGACTTATATGATGTTTATGTAGTTGCTGATAATTGTACAGACAATACCGCAGAACTTGCTAAAAAAGCAGGAGCAACTGTTTTTAAAAGAAAAGATGACGACCCTAGTCATCATAAATTAAGTTATGCCTTGAAATATGGTTTCCAAGAAATTTTAAAACTAAATAAAGGGTATGAATGTTTTATTCGCTTTGATGCGGATAATATTCCTGACGCTAATTTTATAGATGTCATGAATGACGCTTTTGAATCAGGAGTAGAATGTGCTAGATGCCTAGAAAATAGCAGTAATATAAATCAAAATAACATCACGAAATGTATGGGTTTATATTATTTAAGAGATTGTAGGTTAACTTCTCGTGTTCGAGAAAGATTTCATCTTGATTGTATGGCAAATGGTCCTGGGATGATGATTAGCGCAAATATTATAAAAAGAATAGATGGATGGGACGCAATGGGTGCAAGTGAAGATTGTGAATTTAGTATAAATCGAATGTTTGAAGGCGTTAGAGTTCATTTTGTAGAAGACGCCATTGTTTATGAAGACCAAGCCTCTACTATGAAAGATACCTTTAATCGTTTAGTCCGAATTGGACATGGAATGAATCTCTTATTTTGGAAAAAAGGTTTCAAAATGTTACTTAAGCTTTTAACAACATTTAGAATTTCTTTTTTAGATTTATTCTTACAAATGTTTTTTATTCCAATGGCTTTCTTATGTTGTACATGGATTCCATTATTTTATGCATTTGATATCGTATATGCCGCAGTTTTAGCCCCAAACGCACCTAATATTGAATACTTAACAATTCTTATCCAAGTTATATGCTATGCCTTAATCTTCTTATTCTATTTAATGTTTGTGTTACAAGCTTTAATGGTAACTTTACTAGAACGTAAAGAAATTAGAGATTATAAACTTAAGAATTATATCGGTGTATGGTTTATTTTTCCTTTCTTTATGATATATGATTGTATAACGATATTTTTTGGCGTAGTTACGCGCCCTAAATGGAAAGCGATTAAGCGTAATAAAGTCTAGACTTTTAATTGAATAAATATTAATATAATAAAGCACAAGGAGGAAACATTTATGCAATGGTATGATTATGTATTTTGGGTAATTTGCCTTATTATTATTGTTTTAAGTTTACTCCAAGGTGGTAAGAGTGAAGGTGCTTCTGGTGCTATTACTGGTGGCGGAATGAACGTATTCGTCAAAACTAAGGAAAGAGGTAGTGAATTAATTATTTCTTGGTTAACCTTAGGGTTTGGTGTTATATTCTTATTTTTCGCTTTATTAAGTAGTGTCTTAACTAAAGCAAACACAACTGATGAAACAACAACTGCTTTATCAATCTTAAGTTCGATATTATAAAAAATAAAACTCTATATTGGAAACGATATAGAGTTTTTTAATGCAAATAAAAAAGGTAAGCATATCAGGGGGATTTACTTACCTTTTTGTAAAAGGAGAACTACTAAACTTAAGGAGGTAGAAATTAATCAACTTTCTTAGATAGTAAACTATTCTCCGATCACAGCATGACCAGAAGAACCAAAGACATTCTTCATTTTATCAGCGACCATTTCGGTAACCGCTTTTTTGGCTGGAGTAGTATACTTTCTAATTTCAAATTCTTCTGGATGTTCAGCGAAGAATCTACGGACTTCACCAGTCCAGCAAACTCTTAAATCTGTTCCAACGTTAATCTTACAAACCGCATGTTTTGAAGCTTCTCGAAGCATTGGTTCAGGAATTCCAATAGCTGCAGCCATCTTGCCACCATACTTATTAACAAGAGCAAGTCTTTCTTTTGGAATACTTGATGATCCATGTAATACAAGTGGGAAGTTTGGTAGTCTTTGTTCAATTTCTTCAAGAATATCAAATCTTAATGCAGGTTTTTCACCTGGTTTATATTTAAATGCACCATGAGCAGTACCAATAGCAACAGCTAAACTATCAATACCAGTACGTTTAACAAATTCAACAACATCATCTGGATGAGTGAAGTGTCCATATTTATCATCAACAGTGGAATCATCTTCAATACCAGTGATTGCACCTAATTCACTTTCAACAACAACACCATGTTTGTGTGCATATTCAACGACTTCTTTTGTCATTTTGATGTTTGTTTCAAAATCATATGCTGATGCATCAATCATTACACTTGTAAAACCGTCATCAACACATTGTTTACAAATTTCAACACTCTTACCATGATCAAGATGGAGTGCGATTTCGCAACCAGTATCTTTAACAGCAGCTCTAACGATTGCCATTAAGTAGGTTGGTCCAATATACTTTCTTACGTTTTCTGTAATTTGAATAATAACAGGCGACTTCTCTTCTTTTGCAGCTTCTATAACTGCTTGAAATGTGTCTAAAGTATCGATATTGAAAGCACCGATTGAATAGTGCCCTTCATAGGCTCTTTTAAACATATCTTTTGTTGTAACTAATGCCATAATTTGACCTCTTGTTGATATACTATAATAATTTTTTTCTTTTTACAATAAAAATAATGAAAATATGTTTCATTTAAAGTATAATGAAACTGCTTCTATTTTTCATTTAGAAGTCTATTATTTATATTTATGAAATTATTAACTAAAGGCAATGCATTTAAAGTATTATTCAAATTTTCTATCCCTTTAATTATTTCGGGATTATTAGTTCAAACTTATAATTTGGTTGACTTAATAATTGCTGGAAAATGTATTGGTGATGATGCGCTTTCCGCAACTGGATGCACGACAACTTTTATCCAATTTGCTTCATCTTTATTTTGGGGATTTGGAGTAGCTGTTGGGACAGTTTGTGGTCAATACTTTGGTTCAAACGAAAAAGAGAAAATTATTAATGTTATTAAAAGCTCAATAATTCTTGATACTTTAATTATGTTTTTTATTTGTGTCGCATGTGTGCTTCTTAGTGATTTTATCCTTCAACTGCTTAAAGTTGATCAATTAATTTTTGAAAATGCGAAGATTTATTTTTGTGTTTATTTATGTGCTTTATTCTTTCAATCTATCTATTATCAAATTGATTGCATACTTCAAAGTTTAGGCAATTCAAGATACCCAATGATTACTACCATTGTATCTTGTTTAATTAATATAATTTTTAATTTAGTTTTTGTCCTTGTATTTAATCTAGGAGTATTAGGACTTGCCTTAGCATCGGTACTTTCCTCGCTTGTTGGTTTAGTTATGGGGCTTATTAAAATATGTCTTACGATTAAAGAATTAGGTGGAAAATATAATATTTCGTTTAATAATGCCTCATTAAAACCAGTATATAAAATTGCCCTTCCTTGTATCTTACAACAATCATCTTTATATCTTTCTAGTTTAGTTGTTCAACCATTCATAAATGGTCTAGGGAAAGATGTTAGTGCAGGGTACTCAATTGCAATGAACATTAATTTATTTTTTAACTCAATTTATCATGGTGTCGCACGCGCGGTTGCATCATATTCATCACAAAGCAAGGGTGAAAAACTATATAAAAACTATAGTAAAGGCATTGGAATAGGGTTATTACAACAGATAATTTTATGTTTACCTTTTGCGATTATTTGTTTCATTATTCCAAACGAAGTTTGTAGTATTTTTCTTAACACAAAAGACTCGGCATGTTTACCATATGCAACACAATTCATTTATCTATGTTTACCATTTTTAGTTTTTATATGTATAGGAAATTTAATGCACTCATTTTATAAATCAGTAGGTGCAGTGAAGTCGGTTTTGATATCAACTATAATATTTACAATTGCAAGAATTGTATTAACTTATGTTCTTCCAAATACTAGTTATTTATTTTCAGTCTACCTAGCCTTAAGTTTAGCATGGGTAGTGGAAGCGATTGTTTTAGGAGTAATTTATTTTACTCGAATTTGGCAAGATAAAGACGAAAAAGAGGCATTAAAAAATAATAAAAGTAAAGTTGCTATTTAGGTGATTTCAACACCCATTTAGTCCAACGTCCTGATCCTTTTCGTTTAATCAATTTTTCCTTTTCCATTTTTACAAGAGTTCTTTGCATTGCTCTTAAGTTTACGTCTAATAATTCCGATAATTCTTTCCCTTGCAAATCATCTCTTGATTTCATGATTTTCATAATATCATCATAGAAAATTGATTCTTTAGTTAAAGGTTTTTGAATGCCAATAATTTTAGCTTCTTCTCGCATAAAGAAGAATGAAAATCCTTGGATTGTAATTTGGTAATTGTAAGCAATATTGTTTTCTTTACAAATATCAAAAACTCTTTTAAATCCGCCGCCATATCCTTCGATGTCGTGCCCTAAAAACATGACATTAGCTATAATTGGATTTACTTGAATTGCTTTTATATTACGAAAAGCAAAATCTTCAGGAA
>JBAYXD010000073.1:0-4540 GCA_041673725.1 Bacilli bacterium
GAAGATAGTACCTAACATCCTCTGTGCTGTACCAGAGAAAGCTCCAGATACCTGAGAGAAGACTGTCAGCACAAAGTCATCAGCTGTAGTACCACTTAGGATACGAATACCTTGTCTAAGGAAAAGGATAAGAGTAGAGTCAACACCAACCTCAAGGTCTCTTACATCATCCCCTAAGCCAATCTCACCAGCCCCAAGTGTACCATCCCATCCATTAGGTACCCCAAGCTGAGAGTACTGGAGAGACCCTTCTGGGTATATCAGGAAAAGGTAGAAGTTAAGTGCTATAATGTTAATAGGGATGTCAGCTAGCCCCATACCTGAGTTATCAATAACTGTTACTGTAGTGCCATCAAAGGCTCTAGCCTTATTGACACCATCACACCAGTACATTGAGTAGGCATCTGAGTTAGCCTTGAAGTTGTAATCAGTGAACTTGAAGCTGCTGTCACCATAGGCTATGGGATTACTAGAGGTATCTATCTCTACCCATCCAGATGTTGAATCCTCCTTATAGAAGCCTACCTCATTTATCCCTACCTTCTTCCTGAAAGCATAGACCTCATTCTCAAAGATATGAAGTCCAAGTATAGGCCCTTCACCAGGAACTACTTGGACAGAGAGACGGGCATACTCTATACCAGCATGATAATCTGAAGTACCACCAGTTACAGTCTCTACAAGAAGAGTAGTTCCTACTGGTACTGATGTCTCTAGAGATTCGCCAGAGAGTATATCACCAGAGCCAAATAGACATTGTACAACTACCTGAGCATCTCCACCTATGTAGCTGCCTGAACTAATAACACCATCTTCAAGAGCTATACAGGTGGACCCATCAGATGTCTGAGTAAGAGTGTCACCCTTGAGTATAGCATTTGAACAGCCTGTAAGAGTTATTACAAGTGACTCATAGGCAGAGGGGAGTAAAGCCCCGTCCATTCTCTCGAAGCCAGCAACACTAGTGTAACCTCCATCAGAGCCTTCTGCCATCATGTAATTAACACAGTCAATAAGCTCTCCTGCTTCTAGCTCAAGAGAACTAACATTCTCATTAACACCACCTGCTAGGTTAATTACTTTAGATGCGTAAGAAGCACCATAGACATAACCATGAGGAGTTACATAATAGTTACTGAATGATATTGGACTAGCTTTCATTATGTCTCCTGTTATACAAAAGGTCTTACCTGCATTCTATTCTTAGGATTAGCAACACGCATTAGCTGCCCCATCATCACCGTTGCCTCATGGGCATACTCACTATAAATCTCTGGACTACCAAGGTAGATGGACATCTTCTCTACTGCCTTGTATGCAATCAGCAGATGGAATGCAAGAGGCATAAGAGGGATATCATTATCACTAGTGAGGATCTGAGGGTTCTTCTGATACCTGAAAGAAATGCTATAGGTACCATTAGGAATACTTGCAAATGTAAGGCTGAAAGAGGAAGGGTCTATAGTAAATGTTGATGGTACTCCTAGCTGAGTATCATTAAGATGTACTCTTTCAAATGTATCTCTCTCTATAAACTGAAGATACTTCTTAGTACTGTTAGCCTCTATAACAAAAGAATCCTTCTGGTACTTCTTCAAAGGCAGGGTATCAGAGAAGAATACATCCATAGAATCATAAGTACCTTTGTTTGCTTCTGTAGAGAATGTCTGAGTCTTCTCTAACCATGTCCAGTCTTCTCTAAGATTTTGAATGTCTACATAAGCATCTGAGACAAAGTATGCAAGTGCTTGTTCTGGCCCCTGTACTGTTGATATAGAAGAGGGGCCAGTACCTTGCATCCCACACAGAACCCTTGCCTTACGGGTAAGTTCTAAGTAGGTAGACATTATTCACCTTCAAGCAGAGCTTTAAGTTCAGCATGAGTTGCATTAGCACTGAAAGTTACACCTTTGATTGACAGTGAGTCCATCATCTCTTTACGAGTAAGTTCTTTCTTGTTCTCTACTACCTCTTCTTTCTTTTGCTCTTCCACTTCTTTATAGAGCCCAAGATGTCTATACAGCTGTGGGTATTTATCATAGGAAGACTGGTGAATTGCCATCTCTACACCAGTCTGTTCTACCATAACATTAATAAAAGGATCTTCTTTACGCATATATACTTTCTCCTTAAGTCTCTCTAGAGAGACCTTAGTAACTCTAGAGAGACAGTTGGTTTAATCAGCCTTTCTTAACAATCCCAACAGCCATAGCAGTAGGTTGTACAACTGCACGCCCATAGATGAACAGTGTACGCCAGTAGCTACCAAAACTCTTCTCAATCTGAAGAGTATCTACCTTATCAATCTGAGAAGCAAAGGTACATGCTTCTTTAGTACCAGCAATTACATAGGTGGCAGTATCACCATCACCATCTGTTGCTGTAAAGAGGTTGTTACTTTCATAGATAGTAGTCTGAGCAATCTTACCAATAGCTCCTGTGCGAATAACACCAGTGGAGTCACCCGTTACATCAGCTCTCTTAAGATCACCTTTTTGCAACAGTGCAGTAAACCATACAGGGAGGATAAGCCACCGTCCTTCTGTGGGGATATTAGCTTCAGTGAGGACAGAGTTAATGTCTACAATAAAGTCAATAGCATTATCCTTTGTAATCTCAAGGGTAGTACCAGTACCTGCCAGAACACCAAGATTAACACTACCACTGATAGCTCCAGCAGCAGCACCTTGATTGGCAGGAGCTGCCAGTGTGGAGATGTACTCAAACACCTCTTTGTCTACGGCAATCTTGATACGTTCAGCTGCATCAGCTGCAAACATGTTAATGAGGTCAATATCAGCCTGAGCTTTGTTGACATCATCAATCTGGAATGCACTGTAGAAACCTTGCTCAATGGTAAGGCTCGTAGCATCCTTGGTAGGTACTTGGTAAGTCAGCTCATCACCAACTGCATAGGCTGTTACATTGATCTCAGGGGTCTTACGGATGTGAACCTTACTGCCTTGGCCCTTTATCTCCCCTTCGTAGTCAGTATTGAAACACTCTTTGTACATGGTTCCAATATAGAAGTTTTTAAGAACCTTCTTGGAATACAACTCCGGGATAAACTTGGAGCCATCTACATAAGAGCTGGTGATACCTGTGTAATCTGTATTAGTACTTGGACGAATAGCCATAATAATATACCTTTATTAAACTATGAGTCCTTGCATCGTAGCTTTATCAATTTGAGCTTCAATAGCTTGTGCTTCTGAATATCTCCCTTTGTACTTACCACGGTTCAAGTCATCATAGAACTTATCTATATATGCTTTAGAAATCTTCTTAGATTCTAAAGCTCCAGTTTGGGATGCAGCAGCACCATTACCAACAGGAGTCACTTTGTCAGCGAGCTTGTCTATGTGTGCAGGCTTAGATCCTTTATAGTCTAGCATGTACCTGATAATTAATGCAGCGTTCCCTTGAGCTTCGGCATTGGTGAAGTGATCACTTCGTGGGAGTCCATCAACATCTATTTCCTTGCACCATTTCATGAATGCAGGATCAAAGTTAATCTCTTTCCAGTCAGGGACTGCTCTCTCAATACGGCCTAGGAAGACATCATAAGCATCTTGTTTAGCATCTTTAGCGGACTTCTCATTCTGTATCTTCTCTGTCTCACGCATACGTTTGATCTCTGCATCATAACGTGCCGTGGCAGCAGCAGTAGCTTTCTGAGTCACACGCTTCATTGCTTCTATAGCTTGCTCTCCTAATTCTTCCGTATCCTCATCTGTAAAGGCTCCTTCGAGTGGGTCTACAGTAGGTATTGCAGCTTCCAACTCTTGAACTCGTTTTTGCAGAGCATTGACATTTTCCAAAGCAGCAGCTAATTTAGCCTTTGCATTGTAGGTATTGTCATCCCGTGAAGCACGAAGATTCTTATACCTCAATTCCCAATTCTCTGTCTGTGATTCAGACTGTTCGTCCGTGGCAGGCTTAGGAGTAGGCGCGACCAACGCTTCCTCTTTCACGTGTGTCTCTTCTGCACCAGTCTCAACCTTGGTAGTTTCCCCATCAGTGGTCACATCTGAGGAAGGAGTACCAAAAAGTCGTTCTTCAAGTTCTTTCTCTTCTCTTTCCAAGCTCTCAATACTATCTCTCATTATTCACCTTGGGTCAAGGGCCTTACTTAGGGTTGACCTCTAAAATTTTAATCAGTCTGTCTATGACACCCGAGGCTCCTTGAAGGAGCGAGGTATCACTCTTAGGGGTTTTAAGTTCTGTAGTCAATATCCTATCAGAACTCTTTAGTTTTTCAAGAAGGAGCTTAATGTCTCCTCCTTGAATCCGTTCTATCTCTTGATTTGTTAGGTTCTGTTTATACAACTTCCCAGTCCTCAGAGAGCATATCTGGTTGAGATGCAAGCCAAGGAACAAGGCTTTTCGGTGCATCTTGATTATCTGTTTTGAGGCCAGTTGTGTTGATGTAGATATAAGGAGACGTCATCTTTGAGAATGCGTCTGGAACTTGCAACTCAATAAAGATACCTTTACCATTCCAGCCTCTACGAGCAACTTTCTTGCCTTCTTTCAATGC
>JBAYXD010000074.1:0-4521 GCA_041673725.1 Bacilli bacterium
AATTAATATGCCACGTATTGGTTACCTTGCTACCGATAAAGCTGATTTCTATGCTCGTCTTGAACGATTAATGGATATTAGTGCTCGTAGTTTAAAGGTTAAACGTAATACAATTACTGCTTTCTTAGAAGCTGGATTATATCCTTATACTAAAAGATACCTTGGTTCATTCAAGAATCACTTCTCCACTATTGGACTTGTTGGTATGAATGAATGTTGCTTAAATGCTCGTTGGATTAAAGAAGATTTATCCCACAAAGAAGCTCAAGATTTCACTAAAGAAGTTCTTAACTTTATGCGTAATAAATTAAGTGACTATCAAGAACAATATGGTGATTTATATAATCTTGAAGCTACTCCAGCTGAATCAACTGCTTATCGTTTAGCAAAACACGATAAAGAAAGATATCCAGATATTATCACTGCTAGTGGTATGGATAACGATAAGACTCCATATTATACAAATAGTAGTCACCTTCCAGTCAGCTATACTGAAGATGTCTTCAGTGCTCTTGATATTCAAGATGGCTTACAAACCTTATATACTAGTGGAACTGTCTTCCACACCTTCCTTGGTGAAAAGTTACCATCATGGCAATCATGTATGGGACTCGTTCGAAAGATTGCTGAAAACTATCACATTCCATACTTCACTATCTCGCCAACTTATTCAGTTTGCGAAGATCATGGTTATATTGCTGGTGAAGTTCATAAATGCCCAGTTTGTGGTAAAGAAACAGAAATTTATTCTCGTATTACTGGTTACTATCGACCAATTAAGAATTGGAATGCTGGTAAGACTGAAGAATTTGCTGAACGTAAAGAATATAGTTTAGGTGCAAGCCGAGTTATTCCAAAAGATGGTACCGCTTGTAATTGTGAAGATAAATCTAAAGGAAACTATAAGACAATTGATGAAATAACCTTATTTGCAAGTAAGACATGTCCAAATTGCAATATGGCAAAGATGCTTCTTGATAAAGCAGGCATCAAATATAGATTAGTTGATGCGGAAGCTAATAAAGAAGAGACTATTAAGTTTGGTGTTAAGAAGGCTCCTACCCTACTTGTACCAGATGGTGATAGTTATGATGTTTATGAGAACGCATCATTAATTAAAGGTTATATTGAAGATTCCCAAAAGAAAGCTCTTTAGTTGGTAGATGAAATGTTTGACACGATAATTATTGGTGGCGGCCCAAGTGGAATGGCCGCTGCCTTAAATGTATTGCGAAATGGTCGAAGTGCTTTAATTCTTGAAAAAGAGAATTTTGGTGGCCAAATCGCTAATTCTCCTCGACTAGAAAACTATCCATCCATTGAAAAAATTAGTGGATTAGAATTCTCTAATAACTTATTTGAACAAATAAGCAAATTAGGAGTTGAGTTTGAACTTGAAGATGTTGAAGGTATTAAAAAAGTTGATGATCACTTTGTTATAAAAACAAATTATGGTGAACATGAGGGACGAACTGTTGTAATTGCTACTGGTTGTAAACACCGAACAATGGGAATTGCTCGTGAAGAAGAACTTGTTGGTAAAGGCGTCTCATATTGTGCAACTTGCGATGGTCATTTCTTTGAAAACGAAGACGTCGTCGTAATTGGCGACGCTAACACTGCTCTCCAATATGCTCTTGATTTAAGTACCTATTGTAAATCAGTTAAAATTTGTACTTTGTTTGATAAATGGTTTGCTGATGATGTTCTTGTTAAAGCTTTAAAAACAAGAGAAAACATTACTTACGAACATAACTTATCTCTTCAAAGTTTTGATGGTAAAGATGAATTAACTGGATTAACTTTCAAAGATACAAAAACAAATGAAATTAAGAAGATAAATTGTAAAGGTGTCTTTGTTGCAATTGGTCAAATTCCTGATAACGAAAACTTTAAAGATTTAGTTGAACTCGAAAAAGGATTTGTTGTTACAAATGACCATATGGAAACAAAAACTCCAGGCATTTATGCCGTTGGAGATTGCCGTAAAAAAGATGTAAGACAAGTTATTACTGCCTTAAATGATGGGTCAATTGCTGCTGTTTATATTAATAAATATCTGAACTAAGATACTTATCATAAACTACTAAAAAGCTACTATTGTCAATTAATAGTAGCTATTTTTTATCTGGATCTTCGATATCGTAACCACGAAGTTTTACTTCGTTAATATATGGAAGCAATATACTTTGGAAACGCAACGCATCATGAAGTGGTACATCATGTAAATCGTGTTCAATACAATTTTCATTATTAATGAAATGTTGTAAGAAATATCGTCTAGCGCCTTGGATTAATTTTCCAAGCATTCTAATTTCATCATCATTATGAAATTCTCTAACAAGAGTTGTTCTAAATTCATAATCCACTACACCACTTAATAAGTAATTAATAGATTCAATAATTGGTTTCATATTGATATCTTTTACTCCAGTAGTTTTTGGATATCCATCATAAGAATTTTTGATATCCATAGCAACATAATCTACTAAATGAGATTCTACTAGATTTTTTAAGATATCAGGATGTGTTCCATTAGTATCAAGTTTAATCTTATAACCAAGATTTTTAATCGCAATCATCTTTTCTATTAAATCTGGCATAAGCGTTGGTTCGCCACCCGTAATAACTACGGCATCAAGCATTCCTTTTCGCTTAGTTAAATAGTCTAAAATCTCGCTAAAAGGGATGTATTCTGCATTTTTAGCATATATTACAAGATCACTATTATGGCAAAATGGGCATCGAAAATTGCATCCTGCCGTAAAAAGCGTACAAGATATTTTTCTATCATAATCAACTAATGATATTTTTTGGAAACCTGCGAAATCCATACTTATATAATAGTCTATTATTTGAAATATTACACAAAAAAGTAAACTTGTTCTATGATTATAATATTGTTGTATGAAAGGCAAATTATGAATATTAAAGAATTAAAGAAAAGTTATGATGACTACTATAAAAACATCAAAGGTTATCAAATTGTTCTATCTATTTTAAGTTTTGATAACTCCACTATTGCTCCAAGTAAATCACTTGAAGAAAAAGCTGATTACACTGGAATCGTTTATGATGACTATTTTAAACTAACGACCAGCGATGAATTTGCAAATATTGTTAATGAGTTATATAAGAATAAAGATAAACTCGATGATAACTATAAACGTATTGCTGATTTAGCTAAAAAAGATTTAGATATGCAACGTAAGTTACCTTCTGAATTTCAAAGAGAAAATAACATCTTTTTAAATAAAGCTTTCCTTGTTTGGCGTGCAGCTAAACAAAACAATGATTGGAATAGTTTTGAACCATACTTAGAAACTTGTGTTGCTAATACAAAGAAAATGGCAGAATATTATGGTCCAATCGAAGGAAGTTACTATAATAGATTACTCGATATCTATGAAGAAGGAGCTACTACAAAATCTTTAGATAAATTCTTTGATTCCTTAAAAGCAACAATTATTCCTTTACTTAAAAAGATTCAAAACTCTAAAGTAAAAATCAACGATGATTTTGCTCACGCCATTGTTAAACATGATAAACAAATGAAATTAACAAAATACATTTTAAAAATTAATGGGTTTGATTTTACTCGTGGTTGCATAAGCGAGACTGAACATCCATTTACGGATGGAATCTCACCAAATGATGCTCGTATCACTACTCACATCTATGAAAACATGTTCTTCTCTAATATATTTAGTTCTGCTCATGAAGGCGGACATGCAATTTATGAACAAAATTTAAATAATAAATTACCAGACAATTTACGTAATGCCGCAAGTATGGCTTGGCATGAATCACAGTCTAGATTCTATGAAAATATCATCTGTCGTTCTGAAGAATATATCCATTTAATCTATAAAAAAGTTAATCAAGTATTACCAAAACCATATAAAAATAATGTTAGTGAACATGATATGTATTTAGCTGCAAATAAAGTTGAACCATCACTTGTAAGAACTGAAGCCGATGAGTTAACTTATACTCTTCACATTATTATTCGTTATGAACTTGAAAAACAATTAATTGATGGAAAATTGCAAGTTAAAGATTTAAGAAATGCTTGGAATAAACTTTATAAAGAATATCTAGGAGTTGATGTAACAAGCGATAAAGAAGGAGTCCTTCAAGATTCTCATTGGTCAAGTGAAGCAATTGGTTATTTCCCATCTTATGCTTTAGGTAATGCTTATGGAGCACAAATTCTTCATACAATGATGAAAGATTTCGATGTTTACGAAGCAATTAAAGAAAACAAAATCAAACAAAAAATAGGAAAATGGCTTAAAGACCATATTTATGTTTATGGTGAAAAATTAACTCCACAAGAATTAATATTAAAGGTTACTGGCGAACCACTTAATCCAAAGTATTTTGAAGATTATTTAACTAAAAAATATACTAAGATTTATAAACTTTAATTATTGTTTACAAACAACATTAAAACAAATAAGATCAACTTTACCATCGTTTACGATTTCGTGAGTTGATCCTTTTTTGCAATAAGAGGCA
>JBAYXD010000075.1:0-4439 GCA_041673725.1 Bacilli bacterium
GAGTAGCAACTTTAAGACCGCCAAGTTTCTTAAGAGCCATACCTAAATGGACTTCAAGGACTTGACCAATATTCATACGTGATGGAACACCTTGTGGGTTAAGTAAGATATCAACTGGAGTACCATCTGGTAAGAATGGCATATCACAAGCTGGTAAAATCTTACTAATGACACCCTTATTACCATGACGTCCTGACATCTTATCACCTTCACTAATCTTACGTTTTTGAACAACGAAAACTCTCACCTTCATAATGACATCTGGTGCAAGTTCATCGCCATTAGCACGAGTAAATACCTTAACATCAAGAACGGTACCAGCACCACCATGTGGAACACGGAGTGAAGTATCTTTACCATCTTTTGATTTATCACCAAAGATAGCATCAAGTAATTTTTGATCTGGGGATGGTTCAGTCGCTCCACGAGGAGTAACTTTTCCAACAAGAATATCGCCTTCACGAACATCAGTTCCTGGATAGACAATACCTTGATTGTTAAGATGTTGTTTTGCTTCGAGTCCAATATTTGGAACATCTGGAGTAATTAATTCTTCACCATTTTTAGTATTACGACATTCAACTTCGTAAGACTCAATGTGAATAGTTGTATAAACATCATCTTTAACTAATCTATCTGACATAATAACAGCATCTTCGTAGTTGTAACCTTCAAAAGTCATGAATGCGATTGTTACGTTTTGACCTAAAGCGAGATCGCCATTTTCCATACTTGGACCATCAGCAATAATTTCGCCTTTTTTAACCTTGTCTCCTTTATGCACAATTGGAGTTTGGTTAATACATGTACCTTGGTTACTACCTTCAAACTTAGTTAAAACGTAGGTTCTTTCACCATCTTTTTCTTTAACTTTAATTTGTTTAGCATCCATATAAGTAACGACGCCATCGGCCGCAGCGATTAATGCAAGTCCACAATCGTGAGCAATAGTATTTTCAAGACCAGTACCAACGTATGGCGCATGTGGTCTTAAAAGTGGTAAAGCTTGACGTTGCATATTTGCACCCATCAAAGCACGAGTATTATCATCATTTTCAAGGAATGGAATACATGCAGCAGCGACAGAAACGATTTGCATTGGTGACTCATCAATGTAATCAACATCTTTTCTTTCGGCTAAAACGTTACGTCCGTTATAACGGGCAACGATTTTATCTCCACGTAATTCACTACCATCAATATCATCACGAGTCGCTTGAGCAATAACATGGTTATTTTCTTCATCAGCTGATAAATAATCAGCATCTTCCAAAATCTTACCAGTATCTTTATCAATACGACGATATGGAGTTTCGATAAATCCATATTTATCAACCTTAGCATAAGTAGCTAAGTTGTTAATTAAACCAATGTTTTGACCTTCTGGTGTTTCAATAGGACAAATACGCCCATAGTGAGTAAAGTGAACATCACGTACTTCCATACTAGCTCTATCACGAGTTAAACCTCCAGGTCCTAAAGCACTGATTCTACGTTTATTTGCGAGTTCAGCAAGTGGGTTAGTTTGATCCATGAATTGGGATAATTGGGAACTTGCAAAGAATTCACGAATTGCTGTATTAACTGGACGGACATTAACAAGTGATTGTGGAGTTAATTCCTTAAGTTCCATACCAGCTGTAATGGACATTCTTTGTTGAACGTTCTTAGCCATCTTGGTTAAACCAATTCTAAATTGAGTTTGAATTAATTCGCCAACACATCGAATTCTACGGTTGCTTAAGTGATCGATATCATCGACATCACCAAAACCATCCATTAAATTCATGAAATATGAGAATATAGCAGCAATATCGCTGATAGTTACACGAGCAATTGTAAGATTTAAATCTGTACCAATTACGTTAGCAACTTTTTGACGCTTATCATCTGCATAAACTTTAACTAAATTTATTTTACCAAATTCATCAAGTTTTTTATTGATTGGGAGTTCAAGAGTATGAGCACCTTTTTCAAAGAACTCTTCATCTTGTAAGCCATCAACCATTTCTTTGGATAATAAAGTACCTTTGGTGTACTTTACTTCACCATTACTATCAACTAAGTTTTCAGCTAAGATTCTTCCAGGTAAACGATTGTAAATACCTAATTTTTTAGCATATTTAAAACGACCTGCACGACCTAAATCATAACGTTTACCATCAAAAAACTTTTGAATAAGGAAAGTATTAACGCCTTCATCAGTAATTGGTTCACCAGGTTTTAATTTTCTGAAAATTTCCTTTAATGCACCAAGACTAGATTTTGTATCAACATCCTTACTTAAAGTATTCTTTAAAGTATCTCTATCACCAAAAAGTTGGATAATATCTTTATCATTAGCAAATCCTAAAGCTTTTAAAACAATACTAGCTGGCATCTTTCTTTGTCGGTCAATTCTAACCCAAAGAAGATCCTTAGCATCGCTTTCAAATTGTAACCAAGTACCACGAGTTGGAATTAAATCAGCTTCATAAATTAATTTACCTGATTTAAGATCCATGGTCTTACTTAAATAAGCACCAGGACTACGTACAATTTGGCTAACAATGACTCTTTCAGCACCATTAACAATAAAGGTACCGCTATCAGTCATAATAGGAATATCGCCCATAAAAACTTCAGATTCTTTAACTTCACCTGTTTGACTATCATGAAGTTGAAGTGTCACTTTTAGTGGAGCGCTATATGTTAAATCCCTTTTCTTGCACTCTTCGAATGAATACTTTGGTTCTTCAAGTCGGTATGATTTGTAATCAATTGAAAGCGTTCCTGTATAATTCTTGATTGGGAATACATCCTTAAAAACTTCATCAATTCCATTACTTAAAAAACTCTTATAGGATTCGGTTTGAATTTCGACGAGATATGGTAAAGGTAATTTACCACTAATCTTAGAAAAATTAATACGATCGTTATTAATTTTTGGATAATCTTTATAAGATATCATTTCTTCTGCTCCTTTTTAAAATTACTTAATCATCTCATATACAAAATAGCCACGATTTCTGTCAATAAGAGTTACTTTAGTAAACAATGTTTCTAAGTATTTCTTATGTGATTCCGCACCTTTGTCTTTACGAATAACGATTAAGAAATGGCCATTTTGATTGAGATGCATGTATGCATCACTATAAATTTTAAATATTGCTTCCTTGCCAATACGTATTGGTGGATTGAAAACAATATAATCAAAATTGCCTATAATACTATGGAATCCATCGGATAATTGCACAGATGCCTCACATGAATTTTTGTTTAAATTCTTACGTGTTAAATCTATACACGAAGAGTTCACATCACTCATAGTAAGTTCAATATTTCTAAAGAAGTATTTTAGTGTAATTCCAACTACTCCATAGCCACAACCTAAATCTAAAACTTTGCCATTTATTTGAAGATTTAAAAGAGCCTTGATAAAAATATACGTACCTTCATCAATTCTTTTTTTACTAAAAACGCCATTATCACTTACGAGATGAAATTCAGCACCTTTAAACGAATATCTTACGTCGTACTCGGAACTTTTTAAGTTTTCATCGTGTAAAAAATAATGACTCATAATCCTCCCCAATAAAAAGGCAAAAACCTGCCACTATCTCTAATAGATAAGGCAGGTTAACAAAAACAAAACTACTTAATTTCGACTTCAGCGCCAGCTGCAACTAAAGCTTTCTTATGTTCTTCAGCTTCAACAGGTGAAATGTGTTCTTTAATTGGACTTGGAGCAGCATCAACAAGCTTCTTAGCATCCATTAAGCCTAAACCAGTGATAGCTTGGACTGCTTTAATAACAGCAACCTTCTTATCACCACAAGACTTTAAGATTAAGCTAACTTCGCTTGGACCCTTCTTCTCTTCTTCAGCAGCACCAGCAGCAGCGACAGGGGCCGCAGCGGTAACACCAAACTCAGTTTCAATTGCTTTAACTAAGTCATTTAATTCAACAACAGTCATTTCTTTAACAGCAGAGATAATCTCTTCTTTGGTTAATTTAGCCATTTTTATTTCCTCCATTTAATGTGTAATTAATGTAATTAACTATTTTGCAGGTTCAACACTTGCGGTTGCATTACTAGCAGGAGCAGCACTTTGTGCGGCAGCGGCTGGTAGATTTTTAGCGACTTCGCTAAGAGAATATGCAAGATTTCTCATTGGAGCTTGTAAAACACTTAATAACATAGATACAAGTCCTTCTTTTGATGGTAAACTGGCAACTTCCAAAATATAATCAGCAGTTGCAACCTTTCCATCGAGTAATCCGCCTTTGACTTTGAGACCTTCATGGGCTTTACTGAATTTACGAATAGCACTTAAGCTTCCGTTTGTACCATCTTTGCAGAAAAAGTACAAATTAGATCCGGTGAATAATTCATTAAGATCCTTGTAGTCAGCGCTTAAAGCACGACTAACTAAGGTGTTCTTATAAACTACTGCTT
>JBAYXD010000076.1:0-4342 GCA_041673725.1 Bacilli bacterium
GGGCTAAAGCTCGTGTTTTAAGAGTTCCAGGCCACGAAAGAGCAATTTCAGCAATTGATTACTTAAATAAAACAAAAGAAGTTGGCGATAACGTCGTAATTATTGGTGGATCATTAACTGGTTGCGAAATCGCTTATGATTTATGCCTTAAAGGTAAAAAACCTACTATTGTTGAAATGAAAGATGATTTAATTGCGGCACATGGCGTATGTCTAGCTAACTCAAGTTATCTAAGAGATTACTTTAAGTTACATAAGACTCCAGTATACTTAGAATCTAAGATTAAAGAAATCAAAAATAAGTCCGCAGTTATTACAACTAAAGATGGCAAAGAAGTTAATTTACCATGTAATGACGTCATAATGTGCGTTGGTTATCAAGCAAGTCCAATTATAAGCACTAAGAAGACTCACCTTATTGGTGATTGTAATAAGGTTGGTAATATTATGTCTGCAGTATGGAATGCTTGGGATGTGGCGATGAAGATTTAGTGTTGAAAGTTTAATTAAGAAGGAAAAATGAGCAAAAAAATTGCTCATTTTTTGATTTTAAATATCATATTATTGTCTTACAATTTGATAGCTCTTAATCATTCGGACAATATCTTCAATTGCAACATCACAATCTCGATTAAGCCATGAGGAAAGAATACCAACCACCATCCATACTTTACTAATATAGAAATAGTAATTAGTTGGATCATTTTGTTTTTCTTCTTTAAAGATTTTTGAGTTGATTAAGGTTTGGACGATATTACCAAAATATAAGGTTTGATTAGCTTTATAAAAACACAAAATGTAATCTTTATTATCTTTAGCAACCGTAAATATAGAATATACTAGACCCGAGAAAGTATGCGAACAATTAGTAGCAAAATAGGTGTCTATTTTGCTACAAATATCTTTAAATTTTACTTCTAAGATTTCATCTTTAGTTTTAAATGTACGATAAAAAGATTTACGACAGATATGAGCTTCTTTAATAATATCTTCTATCGTAATATCATTATATTTTTTATTACTATTGATTAATCTACATAATGCATCAGTTATAAGTAGATTAATTGGTCCTTCTTTTTTATTGTTTGCCATAAATTAAATCCTTTATGATTAAATAATACAACTTGTATCATATAAAGTATAAACCAATTAATAAGCAGAAATGTTATCTTTAGAATTTAATTTCCTAGTTGTTTTATCTCTTCTTCGAATGGTAAACTATTAATACCATAAAGAGTACGGCAAGGGACAAGCCCGATGACCCGTCAGCAACTTACTTATTAAATAAGCAAAGTGCTAAAGCTTGATTGATGGGTAATTACTTATATATCAATTATACCCATCATGATGATGGGTTTTTATTTCCCTTTATGGTTATGTTTATTACATAAGTAAGGAGGAATAATTAATAAAAGATAAAATTAATAGGCGTATTATTGTAATTAGAATAGTTAAGGTAAGATTTGTTTAAAAAATAAAATAATAGGGAGAAAATATAAATGTATTTTGAACAAGATGTAGATTGTTTATTAAAAGAGATGAGTGTTAAATATGAAAAGATAATTAAAACAAAGAGCAAAGAAAGTATAATTGCTTGTTTATGTTCTAATGTTTATGGCAAAAATGGAATAGATGTTGATCTTGTTACAATTACAATTGGTGATAAAGAATCGATTGCAAGATACTTACCAAACTCAGATGGAAAAGCGTTTTCAATAAGACCATCTGAAACGAGTAGTCCATTATATATTCTTACGGATTCTAAAAGCGGTGCTCAATTATTTTTTGAAAGAGGCGAAGATAACCGACCTAGAGATATAAAAATTGTTGATATTGTTATGTGTATGTACCTTAATCAAATGTAATATTTGATTTAATTAATTTATTAATAGGGGGAAAGTATGTTTGATAGAATTGTTTATTGGTTATTTTATTACTCTAAAGTCTATAACTTGATGAAACCAATTTTAGTATGGGCTTATCTTCATTTTGATGGTGATCAAGAAAAGATTTATGAATTTCTTGGAGAAAAAGGGAAAATAAGTAAAGCTGTTTTAGAACATGATTTAAAAGATGTTAAATTAAAAGACTATGTTTCTGGAATTGATTTTGGCAAAGAAAAGTATTTCCATATTAAAAGTAAAAAAGTTGTGGTTGTTCCAAAAGAAGAATTTAAGCAAATTAAATTAATGTGGAAAGAAGAACAAAAGAAAAAGAAATTGGATGCAATAAACAAATGAATAAGTTTATTATTATTGAATCAGTTATAAATCCAAAAGATGATTTTTGGTAAGCATAACTATGGTAGTAATATTGATTTTGAATCAGCAGAATTAGATTGTAATCGACTTATAAATTTTTCTTGTTACGAAAGTTTTGATGATATTAATTCAAAACAAGTCTTTTATGATTTTGGAAGCAGAAAATGGCAAATAATAAGTAAAGTTAAAGAGAAAAACGCCAATTCTCTAAGTAAATATGACAAAAAAGCATTCCAAATCTTAAAAAAATAAGGAGAAAAAGTATTTAAAAACCTAATGTATGAAAGAGGATATGTTTCATATTTAGATATACCAAAAAATTTTAATTTATAAACATAATAAACTCATTTTTATCTCGGTTAATTATTTTTTAAACCTTTGTTTTCTATTAAACTATCCGTAAGGTTATTTTTATTTTTATGGAAGAAAATAAAGTTAAGTCTTGGCGTGGTGGATTTAAGTTTGCGATGGCTGCTTTACTTGTTTGTTTAGCCATCTTTTATTATTTGTAAATTAATGCTTTTATTGTTAGTGCAGGGATGAAGGATTTTAGTGTAAATCTTATCCAACGAACTATAGTAATCTTGTGTTACTTAGCACTTGGTATCTTCGTTTTTATCTTTATAGTTAAAGGCAAATGTCTAGGTATATTCTTTAAATTAGGTTTATTAGTAGCGCCTATTGGTTTACTTGTATCAGATATTTGTCTTATAGCTCAAATTAGCACTAGTACCCTTAATATTATTTTTTATTGTATCCAATTCCTTGTTATTATATTTATCAATTAATGTTAGTTGCTTATTGTGTTTTATATGTAATTTTAACTTTAAAAAGTAAAGTTTCTTGATAACGGTAAAATGAAAATGTAGGAAAACGCCAATCTCAAATTGTCGTTTTTCTCGTACTGCTGTACTTTATATATAGAGGTAACAGTTATGAGAAAAGATATATTTGAGGTCATTTTTATGGAACAAAAAAACAATGAAAAAGTTAATTATGCAAGCATAGGCAGAAGATGCAATTGCGATCCTAGAACGGTAAAAAGGTATTATGAAAATAGAAATAATGCACCAACAACTAGGAAAAAAAGAACTAAACAGAAAGTAACTGATGATTTTCTTGAAGTAATATGCAATAAATGTGATGTTAATGCTCCGGCAATATCGATATTTAATTTTATTAAGAAAAAAGGATATAAAGGTGGATATTCTTCAGTAAAAACCATTTGTAGAAAACACAAAGAAAACAAAACACACGAAGCAACAATGAGATTTGAAACTGAACCCGGTCTTCAATCTCAAGTTGATTGGAAAGAGTCTTTATCGATTTATTCAAAAAACAACGAGAAATTTACAATAAATATATTTTTGATGATTTTAGGTTTTTCTAGGTACAAATTTATAAAATTGACGACAGATATGAGTCAAGTAACTTTATTTAAATGTCTTATTAGTGCTAGCAAGTATTTTGGAGGTTTTACAAAAGAAATTCTATTTGACAACATGAAAACAGTTATTGATAGGTCAAGATCTCAGTTTTATAAGCCGATTTATAATAATAAATTTTATGAATTTTCCAAAGATGCGATGTTTTTACCATTGTCTTGTTTAGCATATAGACCACAAACTAAAGGCAAGGTTGAAACATTAGCTAAGATAGTTAATAGACTTAGGGTATATGATCACGAGTTTAATTCAATTGAAGAACTGAATGTGATTGTTAAAGAGTTTAATGAAGAAATCAATGATGAAATATGCCTTTCAACTGGTCATAAACCGCATGATTTATTTGAGCAAAAAGAAAAAGAATACCTTAGTCGTCCAATTAATTATGACATTCTTAGTGATTACACAAATCTAAAACCCATTTCTAGAAAAGTAAGCAAAGAATCATTAATAAACTGGGGCGGAAAAAGATATTCTGTTCCACTTAAATATATAGGAAAAAATGTAGTTTGTAAAAGCGATAATTGATACCGTTTCGAATTTGTGGGCAACATATAAAAAAGAGAAGCTTTATAATTAGTGTACTGTAAAAATTAAAGGAGCTTCTCTATGACTATTATAAACTATTACAAAACTG
>JBAYXD010000077.1:0-4094 GCA_041673725.1 Bacilli bacterium
TATCCCAACTGGAATTATTGTTTCTTGTCAAATTGATCGTTTTCAATTAAAGAATAAAGAGATGGCAATGAATATGCTTCGTTCAAGATTATATGAACTTGAAAAAGAAAAGAATGAAGAAAAAATCAACAATATTGTTGGTCAAAAGAAGGGAATTGAGTGGGGAAGTCAGATACGAAGTTACGTGTTCTGTCCTTATACTTTAGTCAAAGATAATCGAACTGGATACGAAGATACAAGAATTAGTGAAGTTATGGATGGAGATATTTCTAAATTCATATATAGTTATTTAGAGGAGGAGGCAAAAAAACATGGTTAATAATATTAAAAGTCTTTTTAGTAAGAATAATATTAAAACTACAATAAAATCATTTTTATTGACCCTTGCTGGTGCAATTTTACTTGCGTTTGGTACAGGTGTTTTTCTTGTTCCTTTTTCAATTGTTAATGGTGGAATTAGTGGTATTAGTATTTTAATTAGCAGTGCGGGATTTTTAACTGTTGATATTTGGTCATATATTTTTATGTGGGGTCTATTTATCTTAGGAGTTATTTTCCTTGGACCTCGTTTTTCGTTAAGTACATTAATATCAACTATTTTCTATCCAATTTTCTTATCCATTATATTAAGAACTAATTTAGGCGAATGGTTTGTTAGTTTACTTATTGTTGATGGAATGAGCATTGATGCAAGTAGTGGAAACATTCTTGCTAGTAACCTAGAACTTATGGGTGTTGGAAGATTATTAATTATCGGTTTAATTGGTGGCGCTTTAGTTGGAGTAGGATGTGGAATTACCTTTAATGGTGGTGGTTCAACTGGTGGTCTTGATGTATTAGTCTTTATTATTAATAAATATACCAATATGAAAACTAGTCTTTTAAGTTTTTTATGTGATGCAATTGTTGTTCTTGCGGGAATTGTGATAAGTCTTGTCTCTCGCGATGGTGACGCGTTATATAGGGGTTTAATTGGTATTATGTCGGCTTTTGCATGTTCGGCAATGATTGAAGTTACCTATACTGCAACTGGTGGTGGACTTGTTATCGATATTAATACTACAAAGTATAAAGAGATTAATGATTACATTATTACTAAACTTGATAAAACAACGACAATTTATGATGTAATTGGCGGATATACAAAGATTAATAAAAAAGTTATAAGTGTCGCAATTTCGACTCGTGAATTTGTTAAAGTTCGAGATGAAATTGCGGAAATTGATCCAAACGCATTTCTTATTTGCTATCAAGCAAAGCAAGTTAATGGTTTAGGATGGAGTCCTCTTGTTTCAACGAAAGAAAATACTATAAAGATGATTGAAGAAGGATTTAAAAAGAAATCTAAAAAGTCGGCTAAAAAAGTTGATAAGGATAATGGAGATAAGCCAAATGCTTGATGATTCAACTCCATTTAAAATAGTAAGCAATTTTAAACCAACTGGCGATCAACCTGAAGCAATCAAAGAACTTGTTGCGGGAATTAATGATGGAGCACGTGTGCAAGTACTACTTGGAGCTACAGGAACTGGTAAAACTTTTACTATGGCTAATATAATTGAAAAGACCCAAAAGCCTACAATTATTCTTGAGCCAAATAAAACACTTGCTGGTCAAATATACGCTGAAATGCAGGGTTTATTCCCTAATAATAGAGTTGAATACTTTGTAAGTAACTTCGATTTTTATCAACCTGAAGCTTACTTACCTGCAAGCGATACCTTTATTGATAAAAGTGCATTAATGAATGATGAAATTGAGATGCTTCGCACGAGTGCGATTAACTCAATTTTAGAAAGAAGAGATACAATCATTGTTGCTTCTGTTGCTTCAATCTATGGTTTAACAGACCCAAGCGAATACATCAAACTCGCTTTTGATGTTCGAGTAGATGAAAAGTTAGACAGAAATGTATTTTTAAAAAGATTAATTGAAGCTCAATATAAAAAGAATAACATCGATTTTGCACCAGGAAGATTTAGAGTAAATGGTGATGTTATAGATGTTTTCCCTATCGCAAGTAGAGACACATATATTAGAATTTCAACTTTTGATGACGTAATTGAATCGATTAAAAGAATTAATTTTGTTGATGGAGAAGTTTTAGAAAATTTTAAAACTTGTCCTATTTATCCCGCTTATGACCACGCCTCAACTTTTGAAAGAGTTAAAAGTGTTTGTAAAGGCATATTAAAAGATTTAGATGAACGTGTTGCTTATTTTAAAAAAGAAGGCAAATTATTAGAAGCTGAAAGAATAGAAATGCGTACTAAACAAGATGTAGAAAATCTTGAAGAATTTGGTATGTGTCCTGGAATTGAAAATTATGCTCGATATATAGATATGCGTGAACCAGGTCAAAAACCATTTTGTTTACTTGATTATTTTCCAAGAGATTACTTAATGATTGTTGATGAATCACACGTTTCTTTACCACAAATTAGAGGTATGTATAATGGTGATCATTCACGAAAGCAAACTCTTGTTGATTATGGTTTTAGATTACCAAGTGCACTTGATAATAGACCTTTAAATTATAAGGAATTTGAAGGAGAGGTTAATCAAGCAATTTGTACATCTGCAACTCCTGGAGATTATGAATTAGGACTTGCTGAAGGGAGAGTTGCTGAACAAATTATTCGTCCTACTGGACTTCTTGATCCAAAAATTGAAGTTAGACCAACTCTTGGACAAATTAATGATTTAATTAATGAAATTAACGAGCGTGTTGCTAAACATGAACGTGTAATGATTGTTACTTTAACTATTAAAATGGCGGAAGATTTAACTAAATATCTTAAAGAAAAAGGTATTAAAACGGTTTACATGCATAGTGAATGTCAAACTCTTGAAAGAAGCCAAATTATATATCAACTCCGTAAAGGAAAATATGATGTTTTAGTTGGTATTAATCTTTTACGTGAAGGATTAGATATTCCTGAAGTTAGTTTAATTGCGATTTTAGATGCGGATAAAGAAGGATTTTTACGTAGCAATAGAAGCTTAATTCAAATTGTTGGTCGTGCCGCAAGAAATAAAAACGGTTTGGCAATAATGTATGCGGATTCGGTTACAGAATCTATGAAGTATTGTATAGACGAAACAAATCGTCGAAGAGCAATCCAAGCAAAATATAATGAAGAAAATGGTATTGTTCCAGAAACAATTATTAAAGAAATTAAACCTCCAATAACTAACTTAAAGAAGGACGAAGAAGAATCAATTGAAACTAAGGGTAAACTTTCTAAAACAGAACTAAAACATAAGATTACTCAAGTTGAAAATGAAATGAAGAAAGCAGCGAAGGAATTTGATTTTGAAAAAGCTATTGAGCTTAGAGATATTTTGTTCGAATTAAAAGGGCAATTGTAATAGAATTGAAATTAGAGGATTAAATGATACTAGATAGAGCACTTGTATGGTATGACTATTTGCATGAATGGCTTTCGGGAATTAATGATTTTTTATTGGTGCTTATAGGACTTGCATTCTCGGCTCAACTAATATTTATTATTTTTTTCTTTGTAAAAAAGACGGTTTTTCCCAAAGCAAAAAAGAAACATAAATTTGGTATCTTAATTTGCGCAAGAAATGAAGCAGATGTTATTGGAAACACTGTAAAAGAAATATTAGCAAAACAAAATTATCCAAAAGATTTATATGACGTTTACGTAGTTGCTGATAATTGTACAGACAATACCGCAGAACTTGCTAAAAAAGCAGGAGCAACTGTTTTTAAAAGAAAAGACGATGACCCTAGTCATCATAAATTAAGTTATGCCTTGAAATATGGTTTCCAAGAAATTTTAAAACTAAATAAAGGTTACGAATGTTTTATTCGCTTTGATGCGGATAACATTCCTGACGCTAATTTTATAGATGTCATGAATGACGCTTTTGAATCAGGAGTAGAATGTGGTAGATGCCTAGAAAATAGCAGCAATATAAACCAAAATAACATCACGAAATGTATGGGTTTATATTATTTAAGAGATTGTAGGTTAACTTCTCGTGTTCGAGAAAGATTTCATCTTGATTGTATGGCAAATGGTCCTGGAATGATGATTAGTGCAAACATTATAAAAAGAATAGAT
>JBAYXD010000078.1:0-4018 GCA_041673725.1 Bacilli bacterium
TGCAGATGCTATATCTTCTTAGGTCTGCAGATGATAAGTGGGAGATGCCTACACAAGGAGATGACAATGCTTGAACTAGGAACAAGAGTACGTATCATTAGTGACTCAATTGATAACTATGAGTTCTTCTCACTGGGAGCTGAGGGTATTGTTATAGACTACCCATCCTCTCCTGAAGGTGGCTATGAAGTTCGCTTTGACAAGGGGGTATATAACTCAAGAGGATGTTGCATATGGTATGTCCAACCTCAAGACATGGAGGTAGTTGACGATGCTTCTTAAATTACTAAAGGTTGCTATGATTGGTGCACCTGCTTGTGTAATTGCTGGAAGTGGTATGGCTCTGATAGAGTTTGGAGAAGTTTATATAGGTCTTTCACTTGTACTACCTGCTATCTTCTGGGGACTTATCTTTGTCTGTAAGGTGACTGAATGACACAAGGTCACTGGGTAGGGATCAAGGCAGAACCTGATAAGTTCTTTGGGTTCCTGTACTGTATCACTCACAAGAAAAGCAAGAAGAGATACATTGGAAAAAAACAATACTATACAGCTAAGCAAAATGTAAAGGGGTGCAGGAGTAAGATAACAGATAGACAATCTCCTAAGTGGAAGTCATGCTGTTGGCAGGAGAGTGACTGGAAAACCTATAGTGGTTCCTCTAAGTCTCTTACTAAGTTCATAAGAGATAATCCTGATGACATCTTTGAATACAAGATCATTCGTCAATGTCGTAGCAGAGGTACTCTCCACTATGGTGAGTTAAAAGAACTATGGAAGAGAGATGTCCTAGCTGCTGAGTTCAATGATGGTACACCTATGTACTTCAACCTATCAATTGGGGCTATTAAGTTTAGACCACCTAGGATATATAAGGAGGAATAAAGAATGGAGAACATCTGGCAGTACCTTGGATTCAAAGACCCCGTGAGAGAAGAGAAGAAGACAGTACACCTTGCACTTGAGTCAGAGAAGCTTAACCCTACACAAAGAAACAGAATGCAGAAGGCAGGGTATCTTTCTGAGAAGCTTGATGGTGTCTATGCTCTGGTTACATTTGTTAATGGAGAAGTAAGACATTGGGGGAGATCAGGTAAAGCTCTTAGTAATTGTGAAGGACTTGACCTTAAGATTGAGGTGAAGCTCAATGGTGTTGCTGAGGGGTTAGTGTTCATCTCTGAAATTACATCTCTTGACCCTCTTGCTAAGCTTAGTGGGTACCTTACACCTTCAAGGGTTAAGCAAGGTACCTTCAAGCCTACTAGTATGAAAGATAACTTCCATGATCTTCTTACACTAGAGGAGTTCATTCAAGGTGTGAGTCCAAGGTCCTTTGGTAACAGACAGTGGAATCTAAGGAACATGTACCCTTATACTGTTGAACAATACAAACTTACTTTTGATGATGCTAGGGATGTCTCTAGGGAGATGATAGCAGATGGTCTTGAGGGTGGTGTCTATGCACAGGATGTTCCATGGATTGCTGGCAAAAGAGATGAATCTTTAATCAAGTTCAAAGAGAAGTTAAGTTTTGATCTAGTTGTAGTAGAGGGACTACCTGGTAAAAAAGGTTCTAAGTATGAGCATACCTTAGGGAAGTTAGTGGTTCTCTTTAAGGCATTTGGTAAGCAGGATGGTGACTCTCTAGAGATACCTATTAGTGGGATGAGTGATAGTGAGCGAGACCTCTGGTGGAAAGACCCCTCTTCTATCTTAGGTAAGATTGTAAAGGTGGATGCTAAGAGTTACACAGAGAATGGGAACCTGAGAGAGCCAAGGTTCAAAGAGGTACGAGAAGATAAATCAACAGGAGACTTTGAATGAGTAGAAAGAACAAGAAATATATTGGACTTCCCAAAGGTGTATACAAAACTAAGTCAGGTTACAAAGCAGAGAAACATATCAACAATAAGACAGAGTACTTTGGATGTGCTAGGAGTCCCGAAGAAGCAGAATATAAACTGTATCAGGGATACTACAATCATCATTGGAAGAATATGGGAGATACCTCTAAGTACTGGGGCTTCATCTATCTGATTACCAATAAGAAGACAGGTAAACGTTATGTAGGTCAGAAGGTCCTTCAGTGGTGGGATGGGCCACGGGGTGGGTATAAGTGCTATGACAAAGGGAGTGAGTGGTATGATCCTAAAGCATGGAAGGAGAGTGACTGGAGATACTATACCTCTTCTTCTATCCCTTTGAATGAAGAGATAGCACGTGGTAACATATGGGATTACTCTTATGAAGTAGTCAAGATGTGTAAGGATAGACTTGATCTACACCTGTCTGAAATCTTCTTTATGATGGATCATGATGTCCTTAATGCTAGAGATCAGGATGGTGAGTATCTCTGGTACAATGAAAACATTGCCTCTGTAGAGTTCCGCCCTCCCTTTAATAAGGAGCAAGCAAGAGACCTCTCTCTAGAGACACAAGAGAAGATGAGAAACTACTACCTGAAACCACAGGTAGATGCACAAGGTAATGTAGTTCCTTTTGAAAACCAAACAGGAGGATTTCAAGATGTCCGATAATCAAGTAGTGTGTAGCAATTGTCACCGTATCTATGACTCTTCTCGATTGGAAGAGTGTCCTGAGTGTTCAAGCAGAGAGCATATGGATATTACCTTGATGAACAATGAACCCTTTAAGCCAGAGGGATACAAGGCAGGTATAGAGGAGCTCATTCCTCAGGTACTAGAAGAAGAGCCTATCAAGTGGTTCCAGTGTCAGAGTCCTACACGACCTGTCTCTCCAGTAGAAGATAAGCCTCTTGACCAGAAGCATGATGAAGGGCGGCCAGCAGTAGGTCAGATGATGGCTGACTTTCCAAGGGCACTCCTTATGTTAGCTAAGCTTACCTCTTATGGAATTAAAGAAGGTAAAGCAGCAGGTGAATGGAAGAACATACCTAATGCTAAGATACGGTTTGAGAATGCTCTTGGTAGACACAACCTTGAGATGCACATCCACAGTAGGGATCAGGACAGTATGTACCTCCATGCAAGCCACCGAGCCTGGAATGCTATGGCAGTACTAGAGCTTATTCTTATGGAACAAGAGGATGACAACTTTGAGAACATGTAACTTTGAGACTATCAGCCTGAAGATAGTGGGGGAGGACATCAAAATAGTGGTGAAGTCCCCCACCTCCGAATGGGTAGAGGTCAACCTGATGATTGACGAGTTGATGATCTTCCTTACAGAGTGCGGTAATGCCATGGAAGAGGCTAAAGGAGCTGAGAGTGCTGCTAAGATCCGAAGAGAACTAGAGAGGATTAGACGATGCGGATAAAACTGGATGAAGGTGCAAAGGCCCCTACTAAGGGGACTGAAGGTAGTGCGTGTTATGATCTCTACAGTAATGAAGAGGTTGTTATAAAGACAGGACATGTAGGTATGATAGGTACAGGGGTTTTTATGGAGATACCTCGTGGATACTGTGGGATTATTTCGCACCGTAGTAGTATGAACAAGAGAGGGGTTATAGAATATGGTACAATAGATAGTGATTATAGAGGAGAGGTTAAAGGTCTTGTGTTTAATGGTGGGTGTATCCCCTATGTCTGCCGAAGAGGAGAACGTATTGGTCAGATAAGATTCTGCAAGACAGAGACTACAGACTTTGAAGTAGTAGAAGAGCTTACTAAGACACAGCGTGATGGTGGCTTTGGGAGCACTGGCATATAACACAGGAGATAATATGATTAAATACAAAGGGTATACTATTCAGAAGCAAGCTGATATGAACTGGACTCTTACCAGAGAAGATACCAAAGTTCCTATGAAGGACATTCTTAATGTCAAGACACAGGAAGTAATACATCCCCAAGGACAGGAGTACAAAGTAAATACTACGCTTGGCTTCTACACTGATGTTGGTAGTGCCTTAAGTGGCCTCATTAAGAATTATGCCGGTACAGGTTGCAACAGTATCCAAGATCTTGCAGATCAGATCAAAGAGATTAAAGCTGACCTTAGGGGACTTGTCCATATGGAGATGGGTGATGAAGCA
>JBAYXD010000079.1:0-3897 GCA_041673725.1 Bacilli bacterium
CCCTACTAGATAACCAACGTTACTACCATGAGCATATTGAGTATAGACATCAGGATTTGTACTATCAACATAGTCTCGATAGACATTCATTGACAAAGTATGCGTATCACCACTAATTGTGTTCTTGAATTTAACAAGGTAAGTCGATAAAACCTTTGAGTAAGTTAATGGATCAACAGTTTTACTTGCAACAAGCGAGATACGGAAATCAAGTTCACTATTATTTGTTGTATAAAAAGTACTAGAAGTATCTTTTAAAGCATCATAATTAATTGAAACTGTATTTGTATATGTTCCATTACTCACCATATTAGTAACAGGCAAAATGGTACTTGATGAAGAACGTACTACTGGAACATAAGTAGAAGATAATGTTGGGAATGTAGCAGTAAATAGCCCATTTGTCGTTGTTCCACTGCTTGTATATTGAATTTGCTCTTCAGTAAAAGTATTGCAAGACGCAATTTGATCAGCACAACTAACATCACTAATTTCTTTCGATAAATTATAGACAGTTGCATCGCTTGTAGCGACTTTATACGTTAAAGTCGAAGCAGTTGCTGCAGCATCAGTATATAAAAATCCAAGATTAGCCGTATCATAACCATCATCATAAATTGTTAAATCAGAAAATAAGGCGTTCTCAACTTTTCCTGAACTAGCTACATACCCAAAAACACCAACATCTTCAGGTGTTGAATGAATTGTTAACCCTTTAATTAAAATATTGCTTCCATTATAAACGCCATAAAAAGGCATGCCTTCGTTACCAACCGATAATACATTACTTGCGTAGGTAGTACCACTCATATCAAGGTAAGTAGCAACCGCAGCATCACTGGCATCTGATGCATAAACATCAAGCCCAGTTGTAACATTGCTATCTTTATCAGCATTATCAAGATCATAACCAACTTGGAAATAATAACGATGATCACTGCTGTTTGTAGAATCACCAGCATGTGAAGTATTTAAATCGAAAATACCTAAGTTTTGTAAACGCGTTAAGTTATAGTAATGAATTGGACGCGTAATTACATATGGGTCTTGCTTCGTTCCAGTTCCTGTATGGAAGTAACTTCGTAAGCCAATATCACCAGGTAATCCCTCATTATTAGCGTAATCATTTGTAAGTGAATCAAAATATTTTGCATAAGTAAAAGCAATTACAACACATGTAATCGAACTTACCATAATAGCTAATCTAATAATTGAATTAGCAAATTTCTTGTATGCAAAATTTCTCATTGAAACTTCTGATCTGCACGAACATTAAAACCATAATTCATATAGAATTTCTTTGGGTTATATAAATCTTCATTTGCATACTTTTTAACATAATCATAAGAGTAGTCAATATTTAAATAAAGGGTCACTGTATCCCCTTTATTTTTGCTTAAACTAGAAATTATATTAGCTGTAGTTACAATATTATCTCCACTATGGAAAGAAGATAAAGTTGCACTTGTTCCTTCTCCATAAGCTTTTACAGTATCAAAAACTAAAGTCTTATATTCGGTTGTTGTTTTATCTAAAGTCGAATTCGTTATATTAGAAAAATTTGTATCAGAAGAATCCGCTCCACAGAAAGTAATATAATCGGCAATTCCATCCGTATATGTTGTTGTATCTGGATTAGTATTACTATTTTTAACCGCATCTAATTTTAAAGTAAAGTCACAATCACTAGCTAAAGTTACTTTAACTTCTAAAACAACATTTGAATTCATTTTAGAAGACATTGTCTTAATTTCAGCATCAGTTGGATTTTGAATGTAAATTGAAACTGGATCAAAACGATTCATTTCAATTGCTCCACTTGATAAGGCGTATGAAGTAACAGTTCCAGTTGTGTAATCTGTTAAACTTCCACTCGTTCCAAAAACGTATTTATAAGCCGTGACTTCAATTGTTGAAACTTCTAAAGACCCACTATCAACAGTAATTGTTGAAAGATTAGCTTTCGCAATTATCCAAGCATAACTTGAAATACCAAGGCAAAGGGCCACAAAGCACACATTTAAAACAACTATCAATGTAGTTTTGACAAGATTATTCTTAATAACATCCACAATTTTCTTGAAGAAATTTTTCAAAACTTTACCTCATAATGAGAGTTAAAATGTTTTATTTAGAAATTAACATAAAACATTAACCTAGTTTATTAGATGCTCTTTTATAAAAAAATAAGTGCCACTAAAAACTAATTTTAGGCACCTGGCTGTCTTATTATTTAAGACCCTTTAGTTTTGCGTCACACCCTTACGAATGTTTTGCTTTTTACTTAAATATTATATATTTATAAAATATATAAATAAAGTTGTTTTTTAGTAGCAAAAAGTCTTAAGAACTTCTAAAATTTCAAAGAATTCCTTTTTAGTTAATAATTTTATGGTTTTAACGATGTAAATGGAACAATATAGATTCCACTTTCTTTATCTTTTATAACTGCTTCTAAGTGTCCAACAATAACACACATAAATGTTGGTTTCTTCATAACGTTTTTATAGAAAGTTTTAAGAGACTTAATAGCTTCTTCAATTCCATTTTCTGATAACTTTATTTCAATCGCTCCATAACTTCCATCTTTCATCTCACAAATTGCATCTACTTCATCGCCTGATACATTATCTCTAAAATAAAGTAAGTCACCATCATAATAATTCATATAAATACTTAAATCTCTTTCAACAAGCGCTTCAAAAAGAAAACCAAAAGTTTTTAAATCACCAATTAGTTTTTCACTAGTTAAACCAAGAGCAGCAGCACTTAAAGAAGGATCAATTAAATGTCTTTTTTCACCTTTAGATAATCTAGCTGAAGAACGATAATTTGGTGAATAACCTTTTTGATTATTAATTAAATACAAATCTTGTAAAACCCCATAATAATCGTAATAAGTATCTCTACTTTGAACGCTTTCTTGGGTTCCTCCAGTTTCGTTAATATCTTTTAGAATAATTGAGTCCTTAGCAATCGTGCTTTCGTTTCTTGCTAACGATTGTATTAATGCTTTCATTTTCTCTGGATTTCTTTTTCGGTCTTTTCTTTCGTTAATATCTTTACTTATCACTGAATTTAAATAATTCTTAGAGACAAGGGCACAATCTTCAATTGGTGTTTTTATGTTATCTGGCCAACCTCCACGTATTATGTAAGAGGCTAATTCATTTAATTCAATCTTACGAACATATCCTTCTTTAATTGCTTTATTACTAAATAAATATAACAAAGACACTTCACCAGTTGAAAAGCCTGCTTCATAAAGTGACATTGTTGACATTGAGAGTTGAATAATTCTTCCAGTACCAGTGTGATTAATTAGTTCATTTTTATCATCTATTTCATTTACTAATGTTGTTGAACCGGTTAAAATAAACCTTCCTTTTTTACTAGTTTGATCACACTCATTTCTAACCGCATCCCAAATTGATGGAACAATTTGCCATTCATCTATTAATTGTGGGCTTTCTTTTTGGAAAATATATTTAGGGTCAATACGTGCTAAGTTTTGTGTACTTTTATCAGTAACAAAAGATACGGATTTTGCGTGCTCTAAAGCGGTCCAAGTTTTTCCACACCATTTTGGACCAACTATTTGTATCGCTTTAAAAATAGATAAATACTTATCAATTTTATTATCAATTAATCTCTTTAAATAGTCATCTTTCTTTAAATTCATAAATTATTCGTCCTTATGGACATATTTTAACATTCATTATACAAATTTCAAGTGTTTCATTATACAAATTTCAGGACTTTTATCAGACATTTTTCAAGTGTTTTACTATACAAATTTCAGAAGTTAATTTCTTATTAGATTTTCCTAACTTAATCTTTTCTAACTATTAATAGATAACCAAAAAGTCTAAAATTAAATTAAAAAAAATATAAAAC
>JBAYXD010000080.1:0-3807 GCA_041673725.1 Bacilli bacterium
TGTTGGTGCTTAATAATAATTAGTTAAAACAAATATTGACTATGCCCTTTTATAGTCAATAGTTGATTCAATAACCAACCGCATTTGCGGTTGGTTTTTGTTTGCTTATTGGGTCTATAAAGTATAGAATTATTTATATAATTTATGGATAAATTAGCAGTACTTCAAGAAGGATATGCTAGCGAAACAGATCGCAGCAAAATATGTTCTTTTGATTACGAGGTAATCGAAGAACCAACCAAACCGCTTATACATCAGGCGGCGCGTTTTTTATTTTTCAAAAAAGGCTTTGGAACCATTGTTATTGATGGGGTTGCTTATAAAATTTTACCAAATACTTTAATTGCAATTATCCCTTGGGAAATTAGTGATATTACTGAAGTTTTAGCTACCTTACAATTTAATAAAGTTATTTATGATTATTCGTTTATTAATGGTTCGCTTAAAACTGAATTTGCTAACGATAATGAAGTTGGTGAACTCTATCGCTTAATTTCATCGCATCCAGCCCTATATTTAAATGATAGTCAAGCTCAACATATGTCAGCTTTATTTGATGATTTAAAAAATGAACTTGGGCTATCTTCAACGCTCGATGAAAAAGAAGCTCCTGAATGTTTATCAAATTTATATGTTTCAAATAAAGTAGTTGAAATAATGATTTTCTTTGAACGATATATCAAAGAAAACTGTGGAAAAACTGTCGACAAAGAAACAAAATTCAATGTTTCACAAGGTCGTTCAATTTTAACTTATATTTATGCTCATTCGAGTGATAAATTGACTCTTGAAAAACTTAGCAAAGTTTTTTATATGTCGGAATCAAGTATTTCAAAACATATCATGGATATTACAGGTGTTTCTTTTATTAATGTCTTAAATGACATTCGTATTGAAAAAGCGGTGGAATACTTAATTCATACTGATTTAAGTTTAAATGATATTGCATCCTTATTAGGATTTGTTGATGCATCCCACATTTCTAAACATTTCCAATCAAATGTTGGTTTAACCCCGATGGAATATCGTAAATATTATAAAAATAGCAAAGCAAATCTTTATAGCAATACAACGAAGGATTTTGCTTATTTAATTACGGATTATTTATATAAAAACTATGCAACTGAGAAATTAAGTTGTAATCAAGTGGCCCAAAGATTTGGTGTTTCACCAGTCGAAGTAAATAGGTCGCTCTTATATTACACGGAAAAGAATTTTGATAATTTACTTAACTTTATTCGTATTAATAAAGCTTGTGAATTACTAGCTTCAACTGATGATCAAATTTTATATATTGCGTTAGACGTTGGTTATAGTAACGTCAAAACATTTAACCTTAACTTTATAAAATACAAGAATATGACTCCAAGTAATTTTAGAAAGAATGTTACCTTACAATTTATTGATGGAAGTGAGACAGGGAATGCTACAGGAAAAGTCAAAAAAGAATCTTAGTATTGCGGCATTATTACTTGTTGCAATTTTATGGGGACTTGGTTATAGCGCTGTTCAAAATGCTTTAGATGGTGGATGGTCATCACTTGGAATCATGGTGGCTAAAGGTGTTGTGGGTGGCGGAATCTGTCTTTTGTTATCCTTTAAAGAAAAATGGTGGCGAGAACCAAAACTTATAAAAGGTGCGCTTATAAGCGGTTTTTTTACATTTTTAGGATACTATGCCCAAACGGAAGGACAACTAAGAACATCAATTCCTAATTGTGCATTTTTTACAGCTATAAATGTTATTTTAGTTCCGTTTATTGCGGCCATTTTCTTCAAAAGTAGAATTGATAAAAAGTTTATAATTGCAGCTTTTATTGCTCTAATTGGTATTGGATTATTAAATTATGATGGCTCAACAATTAAGTTAGGAATTGGGGACTTACTTAATTTTGCAGGAGCCATTTGTTTTGCGATTCAAATAGCTTATATTGGTCAATTAAGTAAATATGATAAACCATTTGGATTGGCGGGAATGCAACTAATGGTAATGGGAATTTTGGCACTTATAATAGTTCCTTTTTTTCCAAATCAAAGCCATTTTAGTACAGGTGGATTAATTGGCATAATTTATGTTACTTTAATTAGTGCCTGTCTTGCTTATATTATTCAAGGCATTGCTGAAAAACACGTTAACGAAACAGTAAGTGGCGTTTTACTTGCCCAAGAATCAACCTTTGGCACAATGTTTTCTATCATTTTTTATAATAGTCCAATTACTTGGCAACTTCTGACTGGTGGTGGAATTGTATTATTTGCGGTTTTACTTTGTTGTGTTAATTTTAAATCTATTCATCAAAAGATTAGATATAAAAAAGCTAAGAAAGAACAAGAGAAGCATTCTCTTGAAATAGAAAAAATAAATAATGACGAAAAAAATGAGAGTGATAAAATAATAACTGAGAAAAATAACGAAAGTAAATGAATTTAAGAATTATCTCAGTTATCACCTTATTAATAAGCTATTTTTATAGTATTTTTGTTGACCTACTCTATATAAATAGTACCAATAGAAATGTGCCTGACTCGCTTAAAGAATTTGAAGAAGACCATAAATATAAGAAGTGGATTAGTTATCAAAAAGAAGTAAATAGGTATCGAATTATTAAAGATGCAATTAGTGGTTTGCCTTTAATTTTTCTTATTTTGTTCAATTTTTTTACTTTTGTTAACGACCATACTCCAAATAATTATCTTTTAGAGATTACGATTATTATTTTCCATTTATTGTTTCATAGAATTTATTGTAGAACTTCCTTTTTCTATATATAAAACTTTTAGAATTGAAGAAAAATATGGATTCAATCGAACAAAAGTAATTACTTTTGTTTTGGATAATTTATTGTCTTTATTTCTTGAAAGTTTTGTAACAATTGTCGCTGCAATTATTTTCTTTTTATTAATGACATACTTACCAAGCTACTTTGCAGTAATTATTGCCACGGTTTTACTTATTTTAACAATCCTTTTAATCCAATTTTTATTTCCATACTTATCAAAAATTATGAATAAATTTACTCCTCTTCAAGATGGAGAATTAAAAACTAAAATTATGGATTTAATGAATAAAAATGACTTTATTATTGAAGGAATTTATGTTGTTAATGCTTCAAAAAGATCAACGAAAGAAAACGCTTATTTTACTGGTATAGGAAAAAGTAAAAGGATTGTTATTTACGACACTTTAATTGAGAATTTAGTCCAGATTTAATAATTGCTATTTTTGCTCATGAACTTGGGCATGCAAAACATAAAGATAATTTAAAGTCTTTTCCTAGTACGATACTCATTTGTATTATATAAGTAGTTTGTTTATACTTATGGACATCTTTCATTTTAGGTTTTGATAATATTGAAGCTAATGCCCACAATGATGGACTTGTCTTTGTTGTCTATTTGGAACTTATGAGTTTACTTACAAGTTTATTTTCGTTTATCTCTAATTATTTTTCAAGGAAACGTGAATATGCCGCTGATTCTTTTGCAGTTAAAATTGGTTATGGAGAAGACTTGAAATTAGCATTGATAAAATTAACAAAAAGTAGTTTTTCGTACTTAAATCCTCATCCTTTCTTGGAGTTTATGTTATGGAGTCATCCATCGATTTTAAAAAGATTAGATAATATTAAAAAGAATGAAACATAAACTTTATTAATGATATTCTTTCTCGCTTATTTAATATTAACATCATATTAATATAGCGTTTTTTATTTGTAGGCATAAGAAGCTTTATGTACTGTGTTGATTTTACCAACCATATTTAATTTTGTTAAACATTTTATAAGTCATATAAGACATCTCTGATGT
>JBAYXD010000081.1:0-3427 GCA_041673725.1 Bacilli bacterium
TATAACTTAATTATTTCTTCTGTTTCATTTGTGTCCTCATAAATATTTTTCCCTTTATCATCTGTTCCGATAAATCTCTTCTTTTGCTTGGTGCGAAACGCTACATCAAGTATATCTCCTTGTTCGCATGGATAAGCATTAAAGAATTTCTTATCACATTTATATTGAAACGATATACCATTAGATATTTGATATAAGTTTATAAATGGTGTGCCATATTGGTTAATATCTACTGATTCCACCGCATAATAAGGTGAATCGGGAATAGTGATATCAGTATAACCTAAAAGTTCAAGTTCATAACAAATACTATCTAGGGATGTAGAAGGTGGGATAGGGGTAAGACTAATAATGTTAGATATAAATTTAATATTATCAATATCTCTAATTTGTTTGTCAGTTTCTTTTTTATAACATCCCACCAATGCCTTTAATTCTAATGATGTTAGTTTGAATTTTGTTAATACGTTAGATGATATATATTTTTCATATACACTTAATCCAAATAATAATTGATTGATATTTCCATAATTTGAAAAATAATTTAATTTTATTAAAATATCTATACTAGTCTTATTAATGTTACTATTAATAATAAAATTAAATAAATCATACATTGAATTAAAAGTTTTATCCTTATTCTTATACATAATTTGAGGAACAATTTTTTGCATCTTTTTAATGCTGCACATCGTTTGATTGATACAATTATGTTGTTTATCAATAGTAAAATATCTATTATCATCACCAAATTTAATTGGTTTTAACTCAAATCCTCTTGTTATCATTTCTTTTTTTAATAAAGAAACCTTATTTTTATTCCCATCATCAGTATATTTTTGTAAAGTTACTTTATAAAATTCTAATGGATAATAAGCTTTCAAGTAAGCTAATGTAACACTATCTATTGCCATACAAAAGGCATGACTACAATTAAATCCATAAGAAGCACTATCTTCAATAACTTTCCATACTTTGTTAGACATTTGAATAGCCGTATCTTTATTATTAGTTTCTTTAGTATTTAATATAGCTTGTGCAAAATTAGGTATAAATTTTTCTTTTGCATTATTTATTACATAATGTTTTTTCTTGCTTATAGCTTTAATAATTGTATATGTTTCACTCATAGGGAATCCTGCGAAACTTAATACTTTCATGAGTATTTCTTGATATAGAATAAATGAGGAACTCATATATTCATCTTGTATTAAATTATCAAAAGCCTTAATTCCATAATCAAAATGTTGTCTTGCTTCAAAAGTTTTGTACATTGATTGAAAAGATGGTCTAATTGCAGCAATAAATTGAGTAAGTTCGGATATATTTTGAGGTTTATATGTCATAACTTTTTGTGTAGTTTTAGACTGTTCGCATTGATTAACACCCATAGTATAACCATTAGAATATATATCCCATACTTTATTATTGTTATCAATCTTTTTTAATAATTCATTTACAGTAAATGGTTTTATTCCAACTTCTTTATAAATATCATAAATTAAACCAATACTACTAACTTTTAGATAATCCTGTTTGAGCATACCGAAAGAATCAATAGTGCCACTCTCAATCACAGCAACAAATGTTCCTTTTGTATTTTTTTGAGATTCAGATTTAACCATGATTACACCAATTTCTTCTATTACATCAAAATCAGCACAAATGGTAGAACATGGATGTGGCTTAAAATTGTCAATAATACCCATATACTGTTGACACCCATCTATTAAATTTTCATATTTTTCCTTATCAACGTAATCATAAATATCTATCAAGTCTTTTGCTTCATCATCATCTGCGTGTTTTATAGCTAATTCATATTGATTTATTTGTTTTGTTACTTGATTGGCTAATTGAGGGTCAAGATTATATGCTCTAGCATACATCTTAAATGCTGATTTATAATGAAGTTTGCCAAAAGCTATCAAATCAAATGTACCTTGTTCCCCAATTAAATCTTTTTGTGCTTTAATAAAAGGTTCTCTATCAGAACAATTAGAATCTATATCGGGTAAAGTTTTAGATTCTATAATTTTATTTGCTGTTAAAAATCTTTCGGGGTACATTGTAACGGGTGCATTTATTCTATCCACTTTGGTAAGTCTTAATAATTTATTAATATAATCACTAACTGCACTTCCTCTTCCGCTAGGTGTAAGTACACCACCATATTTTGAAATTCCTAGTTTCATTATTTCATAAGTATCAATAAAATAATCAGCCATATTACATTTTTCTATTTCATTATATTCATAATTTATAGCTTTAATATATTCATCATGTTTTGTAACATTTATATCACCTTTTTGCAAATTCCATTCTTTAGTTAAAATATCTTTAAGATGTTGGTTTCTTTCTTGTTGTGTTTTACCTTTTAATGTTTTTAATATTGGCACTTTCAAATTTCTATTAAGTTTAATATCTTCAAAGTTTAATATCTTATTTGTATTATTTATTGCTTCATAAATTTCATCATCATTCAAAATCTTTTGTGTTTGAAATCTTTTAATAAATGTTTCAAGTGATGGATAATCCATAAACCACCCTTGTTCATCGGGATAATTAATACTATTTGATTTAAGTAAATCATCCCTATCAGCCATTTGTGATTCATAAATTACATGACTATCCGTTCCAGCAATAATAGGAATATTATATTTATAATGTAATTCCATAATATGAGCATTTATTTCTTTTTGTGCTTGTGTATTATGAGGTTGCACTTCAAGATAAAAGTCTGTGAAATGATTAAATAATTTAAGAACAATTTCATCAATTTTTGAATAGTCAACTACATTAGCATTATCACCAAATGGCAAATCTCTATCATCTATTGTATATTTATTCCAAAAAGCAATGCAATTATGAACAGAAATCCCTTCTAATTTAAAAGAATGCACATTATTAACATTTAAACAATATACATATCCATCGTAAAAATATTCTGTTTTTTTATTGATTCTTTTTGCTAAATACTTTTTATTGTTTATCGTTAATATTTGTTTAGAAGAATATTTTTCTTTATCATTTACATCATAACTAAATAGTTCATTTGAATTTTCAAATATTTTCCAATATTTATTAAATTCGTTTGAATTGATTTCTATAATATAACTTGTTTTATGATTTATATTGTTTTTATCAATATATGCATCTTTTTTTATGCAAGAACATTTAATCCCATTTCTTTCTAAAATATGTGCAACATCATATGCAAGACATTCTGAAATTGTAGCAAAACTTACTTTATTATTTGAAGTACAACTCCCATCTCCTAGGAACAATCCCTTAATAAAGCTCATTTGCAATTTAGGATTTATTTGTTTGATAAAATTTGGAACATTTTTATTTATTGCAAATTTATTTACAAAATAATTAAATAATAATGTCATTTCTTTGCTATGAATTAACACAGACATTGCAT
>JBAYXD010000082.1:0-3374 GCA_041673725.1 Bacilli bacterium
CGCTAATAAAATGAGCAATACACTCTCTAATAAAATAATACATTTATGCCGCAAAGAATATAAGGGTGAAAACGAAAATTATTTAATGTGTAATTTTAGCCACTTAAAAGATTTGTTGTTTGAGAGGGACCATATAAAAATTTCTTATGCGAATCTTTATAATTTGCTTTTTAAAAACGAAATCTATACACCAAAAATCCATAAAATGACGAGAAGGAGAATTATTAAAAACAAAATTAAAAAAGAAAAACCTCTCCTTGATGACATCGATGTAGAAGTTCTCGTGAATCATAAAATTAATATCGAAGATGCCCACCCAAGACAAGAAAGAGCCAAATATTTTGGCGAATTAATTCAAATGGATGCATGTTCGAAAATTTGGGGATGTTGCTTCTTTGCAACACTACATTTAGCCATAGATAATGCTACGGGTAGAATCGTAGGAGGTTATTTTTGTGAACAAGAAACATTGCTTGGTTATTTCAATATTTTCCGACAAATACTAATGAATTTTGGCATTCCTAATAAATTTAAAACAGATAAAAGAACGGTTTTCACATACAAGCAAAAAAGAAACAAAGATGAAACTAAGAATACCTTAACTCAATTTGGGTATTCATGTAAAATACTAGGTTGCATACTTGAGACAACTAGCGTTCCACAAAGTAAGGGACAAGTAGAAAGAGCTAATGAAACAATACAAGATAGATTATCTGTCGAGTTAAAACTAAATAATTTGAAGAATATTGATGATGCCAATAAGTTCTTGGTTGATTCTTTTATCCCTAAATTTAATCTAAAATTTGGTTCAAATTTAGATGATTTCAAAAGTGTATTTGTTGAGGTAGACAAAACAAAAGTAGATTTTTATTTATCAACTATTGCAAAGCGAAGGTTTGATAAAGGCAGCGCAATAAAATACAAAAACCAATATTACCAAGCTTTTAAAGATGATACATTAGTATGTTTTCTTGAAGACACGAAATGCCTTGTAATTAACGCCTTTAATGGAGAAAAGTTTGTTTCAGTTGATGATCAAATCTACGAATTGAAAAAACTTAATAAAAATAAATTAGACTCTTTAATGTTTGATCAAATCACTCCGAATATTGCAAAAAGAAGTAAATGGGTTCCGCCATTGAACCATCCTTGGAGATATGAAAATTACGACAATTTCCAAGAAGCTTTCAAGAAGAATTGTCGCGTTAGTTAACAAGACTTATGTTTTGGGACATTTTCGCTCGATATTGACATAAAAACTTTACATTTTATTTACAATTATACTAAACGTATACATGCTAAAAAAGAATCCTTCGATATAGTCGATTATTTCTTTTGTTTTAACATCAAACCTAAAATCTTATCAAAATCAGTAGATTGTTTATATTTATTTAAATTTTCAGGCTTAATCCAGAGCATTTTACCTTCATTTGAAGAAATAAGTTCACCACTATAATCCTTGCTTTTATATAGAATAGCTAAATGTCTTATATGATCTTTAATAATATTCCACTCATAAACACCTACAAATTCAAGATTTTTAAGCTCTAGTCCTGTTTCTTCTTTCATTTCACGAATACAAGATTCTTCAAGAGATTCATTATATTCAACATGTCCACCAGGGAAATTAATTCCTGGCCAGTCTTTAGAAACTCTATCTTGAACAAGGATGTTGCCATTATTGTCGTAAACCATACACATGTTGGTTAAAATAATTTTATTTTCCATATTTTTTCTTCCTTCTATATAAAAAGGTATAGCTCAACGCTATACCTATATTATACTATAAAACTACTACTTCTTAGCTTTGCCTTGATTAGCAACAGCATTCATTGCAGCTTTAATAGCTTCTTGATCACCTAAATATTTCTTTGAAATGACATTAAATTTTTCATCTAACTCATAAACTAGTGGGACACCAGTAGGAATATTTAAACTAACAATATCGTTATCACTAATATGTTCAAGATATTTAACTAAAGCTCTTAAACTATTACCATGGGCAGCAATAACAACTCTCTTCCCTGCTTTAATTTGTGGTTTAATTGTTTCTTCAAAATAAGGAACAACTCTTTCAACTGTATCTTTTAAACATTCGGTACGTGGTAAAAGTTTCTTATCAACGTCTCTATAAGGAGCTTGTAAAGCTGGATTACGTGGATCATCTTCAGCAACTGCTGGAGCTGGAACATCATAACTCCGTCTCCAAACTTTAACTTGTTCATCACCATATTTTGCAGCGGTATCAGCTTTATTTAATCCTTGAAGAGCACCATAATGCTTCTCATTTAATTTCCATGATTTATAAACTGGAATAAATTCTTCTTCCATACCAGCCAAAACATAATTCAATGTATGAATAGCACGTCTTAAGTATGATGTATAAGCAACATCAAAATGGTAACCATCTTTCTTTAAAAGTAAGCCTGCTTGCTTTGCTTCTTCAACACCTTTATCGCTTAAATCAACATCAGTCCAACCAGTAAATAAATTTAATTTATTCCATTCTGATTCGCCGTGTCGAATTAAAACTAATTCATAAGTCTTTGACATATTTAAATTTCTCCTTTAATAACGTATATATTTTATAATATTTAATCTAAATATAAAGCAAATAAATTACAATTTGATATTTTCTATTTATAGATTATTAAACACAATTAAATTATTGTGTATAATTTCAAATTAATGTAGGTATAATATCTATAAGAAAAGGGAGATTTATTAATATGTTCTGTAGAAAATGTGGTAAAGAAATACCTGAAAATGTAAAATATTGTCCAAATTGCGGTTGCCCAGTTGATCCAAAAGAAGATGAACCAAAAAAGGAAACCGTTAATGGCAAAGTCGTTGGTGATGGAACTACTGGAAAGAGTAGATTAGCTGGTGGTTTATTAAATATCTTCTTACCAGGAATTGGTAGAATGTATTTAGGTTATGTTGGAATTGGAGTTGCTCAACTACTCTTAGCTTTTGTCTTTGGTGCTGGTGCTATTTGGAGTTTAATTGATGGAATTCTTATTCTTGTTGGAAATGTCAAATATGATGGTAATGGCAATCCACTCGAACAATAATTAGATTTAAAAATATTTATAAGGAAAATGTGTTGAATGACACATTTTTTCTTTTATAATTTGTGTATGTCTAAAAAAATAAAGAAATCAAACGGCTATAAAAAATTATATAAATATATAAAACCATATAAAAAAGAAACGATACTAGCCCTTGTTTTAACAATGCTTGAAGCGGCTCTTGAAATGTTTATTCCTTTCTTAATGAATTATTTATTAAGTGAAGGCGTTTATTATGATTTAACTCAAAATAAATACACTATAAACACGCAAAACCTTATATTTATCTCGTTATTAATGGTT
>JBAYXD010000083.1:0-3006 GCA_041673725.1 Bacilli bacterium
ATTATGATGGAAGAGACGTTCTTAAAGACGGGATTTTTCATTTCATACAGTTAGACTCTGTTAATACAGACGATATCGAAAAGCCTTTTGAAGACCGAATAAAAGAGATTAATAAGAAGAGAGATAGATTACTCATTAGACTCTCACTAGAAAAAGACTATGATAGGATTGTCGAATTATTAGCAGAAAACGGTATAGAATTATAGGAATACGGGGTTGTAAAACAGCCCCTCAGCTAACTAAGTAATACACCCTTATAGGGGTCACACAAAAATAACAGGAGGTATTTAATGGCACTATTAAAAACATCACAAGAAGTAATAAAGACATTCACAAGTAATACAGAGGATAAAAAGGCAGATTACTTAAAGAGGGAAAACAGTAATTTTGTCTATTCTATAGCACTTTTACGACATAACATTGACAACCACGAGGAAGAAGACTACTTAATGAATGAGATTTTTTCACCAGAATTAAGAGCCTTATACGAAGCAGGAGAGATTTATCCGCATGATAAGAAGTTAGCACCATACTGTGTATCTTTAGGTTGTAAGGATATAGCAACAGTTGGATTGCCTACAATAGCAAAGAATATGTTAGCTTCTGCACCTACAAAGAGACTGTCTAAGTTAATAAGACATTTCTCCAATGCAGTAACTCTCATATCTCAACAGGCTTCTGGAGCTGTTATGCTGTCCCAGATGACTACTATTGTCGCTTCTTATCTACAGTACGAAGAAGAAGTAGCAGGAAGAAAGTGGACTGACGAAGATTTAAAAGAAGAGTTACAGGGATTAATCTGGGAATTGAATATGCCTTTAAGGTCTGGTTCTCAGTCATCTTTCAGTAACATCACTTTAGAGTTTGGTAAGGCTAGTCCAGAAGTAGCAGACGAATACGTTGTTATTGGTGGAGTAGGACAAGATTATCAGTATAAAGATATCCCTGCTGAATACTTTGACAGAGTTAACAAGGCAATAATTGATGTAATGGCACAGGGAGCAGATAACTCACCTTTTACATTTCCGTTAATAACTGTACCAATTACAGATACATTCCATTTTGACAATCCGACATTTCTATATTTGTTAGACCAGATGTATAAGTGGGGTGGCTGTTACTTTGAGAATTTCAGAAAGAAACCATTTGAAGACGAACACTACAAGGCACTTAATCCGTACATCAAGGCTAAAGACCCTTCTGTATCAAGGTCATTGTGCTGTAGACTTAACATTGACTTACAGTTGTTAAAAGACGTAGGCGGTGGTATCTTCGGTAGCTCCACAGGTTCTACAGGAGCAGTACAGGTAATTAATCTGAATATAGATAGACTATTACTTAAATACGGTACAGGAGACGAACTGTTTAAGGCTATAGACAAGGACATGGAGATTATGGAAGAAGGTCACCAAGCTAAAAGGTTCTGGATAGAGAATAACATGGAACTATATCCTACATTCTTCGCTTTCAATATGACATTACAGAATTACTTTAATGTGTTTGCTGTAACAGGTATGCACGAAGGTTTAATAAACGTTGGATATGAAGGTGGAATGAAGAGTGAAGAAGGTCAAGCTTTAGCACATAAGATTATGCAGTTTATGACAGAGAAAGTCAACTATTTCATTAAGAGAGATAAGGTTGCTTGCGGAATAGAATATGCTCCGTCAGAAAACGCAGGAGTTAAAATGGCTAGAGACGATATAAGGTTCGGTAAGGAACTCGGAAAAGAGGTATTCACACAAGGTCACGGTGAAGATGTCTTCTTGACAGCAGGTTGTATGTTACCTTTCTCAGAACAGAACTTTATGGCACAGATAGAGAACGCAGCCCAGTTCCAAGGCTACGCTACAAGTGGTTCTATCTTACATCATTTTGTAGAGATTAAGTTAGAGCCAGAGCAACTCGCAGGATATATCAGTAAGATATTCGAGAAGCCTATAAATTATATGACAATAACCACTACACTTGCTGTTTGTCAGAACTGTGGTAAAAGATATATTGCTACAGATGGTTTAAAAATAGGTAAATGTAGTTGTGGTTCAGATGATATTTCAACTTATTCCAGAGTTATCGGTTACGTAAAGGCTATTTCACGTAAAAAGATAACAGTTAAAGACGGTGTCTATGTCGGAGCAAACAACTTCTGGTCTAAAGCTCGTCGTGTTGACTGGGCGGAAAGACAGAGATTTACAGAAGCTACGTATGAGGAGGTTATGGAAAATGAAGATGGAGGGGAAAAGGAAAGCACAGAAGATTAGATTTTCAAAAGACAGTCTTACTACTTACACTGACGTAAAGGGAAAAAGCAGTTTAATGTTTTTCTCTTATGGGTGTAACTTACATTGCTATGGCTGTCATGTATACAATAACTTAAACAAAGAGGTTCCAGACAATTCGATAGGTACAGAAGAGGTACTGAAAGAGATTGGACAAGCAGAAGGACTTGCCGAAGCTGTTATATTCTCTGGTGGAGAGTTCTTGATTTACAGTGCAGAAGAGATAGAAGACTTCTTAATTGAAGTTAAAAAGATATTCTCTGGTCTGATTATTGTAAATACTAATGGAACCTATCCTGCAAAGATGAAGCAGATTTCATATTTAGTCGACGGATTTTATATGGATATTAAAGCACCTTTCTGGGGAATGAGGTCTTACAATTATCTGGAAACAAGCTTATTCAGAGGTATTTACGGTGTAGACTACTCGGAAGAACTTGTGGCTAGAATGTCAGAGTCAATGTTGATATTAGCACACAGAGGAAAAGAGTATGACCGTACTAGAACAGTAGACTATCCAATATTACCACAATTAGAATTAGAAGACATTATTGTGACAACCGAAAACATCGGTATACCGCACGATGTCAATGATTATGTAGAGAGCCTGTAATAGGTTCTCTTCTTTTTTTTATTTATTTTTCAGAGTATCTGTCACAATCGAATGTCACCTCCTACATATTAAGTGTAAGAAGGAAGAACAGACAAAGAGGTGAGAAAAGATGGC
>JBAYXD010000084.1:0-2941 GCA_041673725.1 Bacilli bacterium
TAAGGATGGCCAGAAAGTTATTATTCGTTCGCCAAATGACGCTACTGCTCTTCATATTGGAATGGTTCATCAACATTTTAAATTGGTTGAATGTTTTACGGTTCTTGACAATATTATTTTAGGAGACGAAAACGCAAAAGTTGGTTGGATTACAAAAAACGAAGCACGAAAAAAGTGCACTGAATTAATGAAGAAATATGGACTAGAGGTTGATTTAAATGCTTTAGTTAGCGATATTTCTGTTGGTATGCAACAACGTACTGAAATTCTAAAAATGTTATATCGTGATAACGATATTCTGATTTTTGATGAACCAACAGCTGTTTTAACTCCACAAGAGATTGAGAGTTTAATGAAAACCATGAAATCTATGGCTAAAGAAGGAAAATCAATTTTATTTATTTCCCATAAATTAAACGAAATTATGGAAGTTTCTGATACTTGTACAGTTTTAAGAAAAGGCAAATATGTTGGAACCGTTGCAACGAAAGATACAGATGCTGAAAAACTTGCAGAAATGATGGTTGGACATGAAGTTAATTTTACAGTTCCTAAAAAAGATGCTGAACCAAAAGAAACTGTTCTTGAAGTTGATGATTTAAGCGTCAAAAATATCTATACAAAAAAAGATACGGTAAAAGATGTTTCTTTTAAGGTTAGAGCAGGAGAAATTGTGTGTGTTGCTGGTATTGAAGGCAATGGACAAACTGAACTTGTTAATGCAATTACTGGTCTTGAACCATTAAAAGAAGGAAAAATCATCATTAATAATGAAGATGTTACTCGTCGTAGTATACATGAAAAAATTAAAGGTGGGATGTCACATATTCCTGAAGATAGACATAAATATGGTTTAATTCTTGATTTTGATGTTGAACAAAATATGGTTGTTGAACAATATCGTGACGATAAGTTCTCTAAACATGGATGGATTGATTTTAACGCTCGTGAAGAATATACAAAAGAAATTATTAAGAAATACGATGTTCGTTCCTCGCAAGGTGGAAAGACAATTGCTAGAAGTATGTCCGGTGGAAATCAACAAAAAGTAATTATTGGTCGTGAACTTGATAAAACCCATAGTTTACTTGTAGCGGTTCAACCAACTCGAGGTCTTGATGTAGGTGCAGTTGAAGATATTCATAAAAAGATAATTAGTGATCGAGATAATGGACATGCGGTTTTACTTATCTCGCTTGAACTTGAAGAAGTAATGAACTTATCGGATAGAATCCTTGTTATGTATGAGGGCGAAATTGTTGGTTCGTTTAATCCAAAAGAAGTTACTGTTCCTGAATTAGGTCTTTATATGGCAGGAGCAAAAAGGATGAAAGTTGATAAAGATGGTTATCCTATTATTAATAAGAAAGATTTAAAGAATAAGAGAGGAGATGGCAAAAATGAATAAAACAACAATTATCGAACCAATGAAACGTTTGACTTCGAGTAGTGGTTTCAAATCATTTACTGCTTCTCTTGTTTCAATTTTTATTGGTTTACTTATTGGTTTCTTGATTATGCTTTTTTCGTCTTTCTCTATTAGTGGAGCTGAGCCTTTTATGGGACTTGCTTATTTGTTTGCTGGTCCATTTACTGCTTACGATATACCAAATGACTTTGGAAACATGATTTTCTATACCGTTCCATTAATTTTTACTTCATTAAGTGTTGCAGTAGCTTATAAAACTGGTTTATTTAACATTGGTGCTCCTGGACAATTTTTAATGGGAACGATGATGGCTTTACTTATTGCGTTAAATATAAATTCAACTGGAAATGCTGTTCAAGGAGTATTTGTTTGGATTTTAGCAATTATTTGTGCGGCTGTTGCTGGTCTTGTTTGGGGATTAATACCAGGTTGCTTAAAAGCGTTCTTTGGCATTAATGAAGTTATTGTTTCGATTATGAGCAATTGGATTGCAGCTAATTTATTTACTTGGGTTTTCTCAAGTGATGCGATGTCGCATCTTGTTAATACTGGTGCTGGTAAATCAGGTTATCTTATTACTACAACAGTAACTGGAAATAGTACTCCTGATTGGGGACTAGGATCTTTAACCAATAATTCTTATTTAGATATTGGTATTTTTATTGCAATCATAATAGCTGTTTTATGTTGGTTATTATTAAACAAAACAACAATTGGTTATTCTATGAAGGCTTGTGGTGCTAATAAGTTCTCAGCAAAATATGCTGGTATCAATGATAAATTTAACATCATGCTTGCTATGGCAATTGCTGGAGCTTTAGCTGGTTTAGGTGGAGCTTTCTATTATTTACATGCTGGAATCGAAATTCAATTTAAGTCTGTTTATCAAATTTTACCTGATTATGGATTTAGTGGTATTGCTGGTGCATTCTTAGCAAATTGTAATCCAATAGCTTGTATATTTAGTGCTTTATTCATTCGTTATATTAATGCTTCAGGAACTAACCTTGTTAGTGTTGGATATAATAGATATTTTGCTGATATTATTATTGCTGTCATTATTTATCTTGCTGGTTTTACAACCTTTTTCCAAAATGTTATTTGGAGATTATTTAAGAAAAAGAAGATTAAAAAGGCAGTGGAAACGCCACCAATTGAAAAAGGTGGGCCTGATAAAATGCCCGAAGATATTGATGTAAAGAAGGAGGAAAATAAATAATGGATTTAACATTTATTATTCATGCAACTATTATTTGTATGATACCTTTGATGATTGTTGCTTTAGCTGGTGCTTTCTCAGAACATTCAGGAATTATTAACTTAGGTCTTGAAGGTGAAATGATCTTTGGTGCTTTTATTGGTTGTATATTTTGTCGAGCCATGATCAACGGTAATGTATTTGGCGCAGAAACTGCGAATTCACAATGGTTATTTATAATCGCAATGATTATTTCGGCGATAGCAGGCGCAATATTCTCGCTATTACTATCGTTTGCTTCTATTAATATGAAG
>JBAYXD010000085.1:0-2844 GCA_041673725.1 Bacilli bacterium
ATCTTTCCTCCTCTTTTTTTACTTTTTTAGCCTTGAAATACAATTCTCTGGCACATTTACTGGCTCCAGAAGGACTGTAAATCTGAATATCATCTGGTCTTGGACTCCTCTTTCCTATCTGTGATGTCTCGTATTCTTTCTGTCTTAATAGCAGTTTTTCGATTTCCACTTTATCCCAGTGGTCGCTATCGTGCCATTCGTTAAACTGTTTAAATAAGGCAGTCGATAGTTCGTTTCCTCTGCTGTCAAATGGTGCTACGTCTAGCTTTACTTTTTTTGCCAAACCCATTAAGTCAACTCCTCTCTCTGTATTATATGTAGGAGAATAGACTGGATTGTGACGGACAACGACAAAAAGAGAGGAATATTTTCCCTCTCTGTCTGTTTAATTTGTTTAGAATGGTATATCGTCGTCTGTTGGTGCAGGTGTTCCTTCGCTCTCAGATGTGCCTGTACTTTCTGTTGGATTGTCTGGTACAAAGTCTGGATAAAACTTTAACACTGGGAACCCTGCTTCTTGCAGAATTGTCTTCATAAAGTTTATACTTCTTGGTTTAAGAACAGCTTCAAAGAAATCCACAGGTACTTCGTCAGCGTCATCAAATTCGTGGAACTTGTCAGCTATAGCACCTTTCATCTTTAAAATAGGATTGAGCTTGTAACTTGTGTCAGTCTTATTTCCTGTTCTTTTCAGTTTGAAAGCAACTTCATCTAAACTGTCTTCGTATTCCTTAATCTGTGATAGCATATCTTTAGCTTGGTTTTTAGAACAGTCCCAAACTCTTGTAGTGCCATCTGTTAAGTCAACAAAAGCAAATAGATAACGCTTCTTTGGGTAAAGTGCGTCAAATCCTTCTATACCAGACTTCGCAGCCCTACAGAGAGGACAGTCTTCCCCTAGTGGTGCTACACAAGCCTGTGTATAAATTTTGTGTTCATATGAACCGTGTGCCTTATATTCGACATAATCATTTACGGATAACACTCTAACTGGAATGTCTTCGCCATCTTTCAGTCGAATAAAGACCTTTTTTAAGTCTACCTCTGGTGCGAAGTCTATTTCAGAACCTTTTCCTTGTACTAATGACATTTTTCATCTACTCCTTTAATTTAATATATAGTAAGCTGATTAAACAGCGATTACACAAATAGTTCGTTTTCTGCTAAATACTTCTTTAATCTTTCTTTTGTTCTCTGTACCCACTTTCTTTCTGTAGCACCGAATTTACCAAAATACTCGATAAACTGTTCTCTACGTAAATCCTGTGTATTGGAGGACATTAGAATTGAGATAACTTGTCCATGTTTGTCGGTTTTAATGAAGTCAGCAATTAATCCCTCTAGGTCAGAGTTGCTATCTGTATCTACTATGTCAAACTCGTCTTTTTCAAAGAGAACCTCAGTGCTATAAGTACCTTGTGATAAATCTGTTCTCTTCTGTGCTAGGTTAATGTCTGTTATTTCTTTCATCCTATTTCTAGCAAATATGGTAAGTCTCGACATAAAGTTTCCTTTGTGGATGTCATACTCTTTAACTGCTTCCCAAAGAGCCTGTCCGATAGCTGAGTAATAATCCGAGTCATCAAATGAAAAGTCGAGCAGATTGTTCTTTGCCTTATAGTCATTAAGTATCTGAGCAAATGTAGAGCTTGTCTTTTCGTATAAGTCGGATAGTGCATAGTCATTACCCTTCTGAGCTAAACTTGCTAACTTGTTAATTTCTCCATTAAAACCTTTTTTCATTTTCATATCCTCCTAATTTATATGTAGGTAACTATTACCGATTGTGACAGCTACCTACTATTTTATTTAATTTCCGTTGATTGGTATGTGTATATAATAACAGCTTTCAATATTCTTGTCAACACTTTTTCGTTAACATACAGGAAATTTTTATAGCTTTAGGTCGAATGTGAACGGTTCTGGTACTTTTAGGTGTGCTGACAAATCCTGTAGCACCGCCAATTCTATCTCATTTATGTCTTTTTTCCCCACTGGAAATGGAAATAAAAAAACTTTTTTGAAAGGTATAAAAGTTTCGACTAGAAAGTCTGCAATCCTCCTGCCTACTTTGTCATTATCAGTCGCTATGACAAATTCTGTAAAATCGCAGGACATAAGCAAATCGAACTGCCTATCTGAGATACTACTTCCCCCTAAAGCTACAGCAGGTATTCCACAGCTCCATAATGTTAAAGCGTCAATCTCACTTTCACATATATAAATTCGCTTTGTCTCAGATTTTATACACTGATACAGTCCGTACAAGTGTTCTCTTATTCTCTGTCCGTCTTTGTAGTAATAGAACTTCTTACTGTCTATACGTCTGTATTTTATATTGACGACTTGGTTGTGCTTATCAGTCCAAATCAGAGCTATTGATTTATTCTTATCTGAATACCCTACTTCAAACATATGCTGAATATCCTCTGAAATATTCCTATTTGTTAAGTAATCAGTTTTCTTTTCATATAAAGCACATAATCGACTTCTACTGATAATCGGTGGTGCCTTGTGTTCCAGTTCTATTGGTATCTCCAGAGTTAATCCGTCAGTATCTGCTAACACAGTTCCGTATGCAGTTATCAGATAATCTTCTATGGTATCATATGAGTCTTGACGTAAAAGTGCTAACAGTTTTACAAAATTACCTTTGTGTAAATACTCTGTTATACTTCCGCTGTCTACCCATGTTCCGTTATCCAGATTAACTGCAAATGACGGATGACTCTCTTCTCGAAAAGGAGAACAGGCTTGGAACTTATTTCCGACTACTCTGTCACCTTCCCATGGGAACTGCTGTAGCTCCTCTAGTATATTTACATCTAGTTCCTGCCCTTGTAT
>JBAYXD010000086.1:0-2828 GCA_041673725.1 Bacilli bacterium
GTATCTATATGTTTTAATACACAAGAAAGAGATTATAAAAGAAAGTAAACCATATTTTGTCTTTTTATATGTAACTTTTAATGGTGATCAAGTCGCAATTAAAAATGCAATGAACGACCATTATGGTATAAATAATATAGAGAATCGTAACCGAGTATTAGAAGGTATTAATCTTGATGATTATATAATGGTAATTGAAAAAGGATTTGATAAATATAAAACGAGTGAAAAAGATTTAGTATTGTATAAAGAAAATAAAAAAGAATTAATTAATAAATTAAAAAATAAAGGAGCAAAACAATAAATGAAAGTAACTTTAAGAATGAGACTATATGCTCACATTCATAAAAAAGAATTTTTAATACATTCAAAAAAGTTATTAGTCTATTACTATTTAAAGTATCATGGAGACCAAGATAAAATACGTGAAGCTTTACATAATCATGAAGACTTTGAAAATGAGGAAAAAAGAGAAAGTGCTCTTAAAGGAATAGATATAAACAACTATTCCTTTTATAAAGAAAAAGACTTCTTAAGATGGACAATAATGGAAAATGATTTAGTAGTATATAAAGATATAGATTATAGTATTCCAGAAAATGCTTTTAAAAAGATGGATGAATTAATGGATAATGATAATAAGGAGAATAAGTAGTATGTATGGCGCATTTATAGGTGATATTAACGGCTCAAAGTATGAATTTAACAATACTCATGACTATAATTTCAAACTATTTGAGGATGATATGCGTTACACCGATGATTCAGTACTAACTCTTGCGATAATGGATACTTTTAATAACTTTTATGGAGTAGATGATGATACTTTTAAAGATAAATTAATTACAAAACTAGTAGATTTTACTAATAATGATTCTCGTAGAGGATTTGGGAATATGTTTTATTCTTGGGTCAATAATTATGTTCATCTTCCATATAATAGTTGTGGTAATGGAAGTGGCATGCGAGTATCTAGTGTTGCTTATGTTAGTAAAAAACTAGATGAAGTTAAAAAGTATTCTAAACTAGTTACAGAAGTTACTCATAATCATCCTGAAGGTATTAAAGGTGCGGAAGCAATTGCTGTATCAATCTTTTTAGCTAAAAACAAAACACCAATAAATGATATTAAAGATTATATTGTTAAGAATTATTATCCTCATATTTTAGATATGGACTATGAAGATCTAAAAAAGAATTATTACTTTAAAGCGACTTGCCAAGACTCGTGTCCTGAAGCTATCTTTTGCTTTTTAATCTCCACTTCTTTTGAAGACGCGTTAAGAAAAGCCATCACGATTGGTGGCGATAGCGACACCATTGCTGATATGACTTGTGCAATTGCTGAAGCTTATTATGGAGTGAGTGAAGAATTTAAAGAAAAAACAAGAGAATATCTACCAAAAAGATATCTAGAAATTATTGATAAATTTGTTGAAAAATTTATCAATAATAATAATTAATTTTTTCATTTTATTTCTACATTTTGAAACCATAATTTCAAAGCATTAATATCTTTTTTTGCTCCTCATTTTAAAATTAATATAGTAACAAAAGTTACAAAAGGAGGTAGTTATATGGGATTTCTAGATTCAATGAAAGGTGCCAATATGAATTTTGGTACTGTTGATAGTCCAGACTTTAATGCTTGTTATTTAGCAATGAAAGATGATCACTTTATGATTACTGGTGCTCAAGCTGGTACTTATGAATTCAAAAAAGAAGATTTAAAAGAATTCATAGTTATTGCAAGTGGCGCTCAATGGATTAAATATAAATTGGTCTTTAAAGATGGTAAGAAAGCTATCCTTACATCAGTTATCAATTTACCAAATCAAGGTTCAGGGGCTCATATGGCTACTATTGAACGTTATTTTGGCGACTTATTATAAATATTAATAAAACATCCAATATAATTATCTGCACACTTAAAACGTCTAGGAAATTTAATCCTAGACGCTTTTAAAATGATTAACAAAAATAATTCTAAATAATAATTTATATTTTTGTATGTTCGTTTTGACTTTATACATACGATTATATAAACTATTCATATGATATTCAAAACAATAGATTTATTAAATAAAGGCGAAAATGAATATTCTATTAGAAAACTTGTAAAGCAAAAGAAGCTATTCTTTGTTTCGCATGGATTATATAGTAATTCTAAGGTCTTAATGTTTGATGAGAAATCTCTTATTACTAAATATCCAAACGTAATATTTACAAATTTAAGCGCTTTTTATTATTATGATTTAACTGACAATATTCCAAATAAATTCTATGTCGTAACCAAAAGCAATGAACATAAAATAAAAGATAAAAGAATCATTCAATCTTTTCAAAAAGAAGATACCTTAAATCTTGGAAAAGTAACTATAAACTATAATGGAACTAATATTAAAACCTATAATTTAGAACGTCTATTAATCGAATTAATCCGTTTAAAAGCAAAATACCCTACTGATATTTATTATGAAGTATTGAATTCATTTAGAGATCTTAAAGATAAGTTAGATTACTCATTAATTATTAGTTATCTAAAACATTTTATACATGGAGATATCCTCTTAAACAAAATAAAAGAGCTTATCTAAAAACGTCTAGGAATATACTCCTAAACGTTTTACTTTTATTACGCTGTCTTCTTATTATGTTTCTTCTTATAGATGTAATATCCTACTCCGCCACCAACAAGAATAAGAATTAAGATAAGTAATAACCATAACCACCATAAGTTACAACTCTTACTATTTTCTTTATAGATTGCGTAATATACTTTGTTTCCGGATTCACCTTTATTGATTTTAGTAACAATATTTGTAGAA
>JBAYXD010000087.1:0-2824 GCA_041673725.1 Bacilli bacterium
TATTTGTTTAATTTGCTCTTCATGAAATCCATCATAAACAATACTTCCATCAATTATATTATTTGAATTTGAATCTGTGATAAATAGACGGTAAATGATAGAGTTATTACTTTTTAAATTAATATAGTAGTTTGTTAAACCAGCTAAATCATCATCTTTATAATCAATAAATTTAGCATTCTTTAACGTTGATAAATAATCATTTATAAAATAACGATCATATAAGCCTTGAAGATCATGATTTCCATAAGTAAAAGCAAAAGGAATATTAAAACTATTAAAGAAATCAAGGGTAGATGTAACAATTCCTGAAGTCGCTTCCATAAATGTATCACCAGTTATAACAATCAAATCTGGATTGCACTCTCTAATATTTGTTTTTAAAATTTTTGTAGCATATTTAAAATCTGTAGTAACACCAATATGTATATCAGTTAATTGCATAATTTTAAAATTATCTGAATCCATATCCATGTTAATTTCATAATCTTTATAACTATATGTTTTACTACCACAACTAGACAAAAGTGTGGCAGTAATAAGTGAAATCATTATTAAAAATTTATTTTTCATATAAATATAATACACCTAAAAATCTATTAAATATATAGTTAATGAAATCTTAAAATTAATATTGTAAAATATAATATATGAGTTATGAAGCAAGGATAACTACGGCAATAATTGGACTTATTCTTTTTATAATATTTTTCTTAATTGAAGTCTTTTTTGGTTTTATTGAAGACGAAACAAAAAGAAAAAGATTTAAGATTATTCCGCTTTTAATTGCTTCGATTACTATTATTATAATTGCACCAAATTATCCACTTATTTATATGGGCGCTATTTTTGGTTTGATTGGTGATGCATTATTAATAAAAGAAGAAAAAAAGATATTCTTTCTATTAGGAACTTTATCTTTCTTTTTAGGCCATATATGTTATTTGATTGCAATTATTTTAGAAACAAATTTCAATTTTGTATGGTGGTATATTTTTATTATTATTGGTTCTTGTTTCTTTGTAGATTTGGGACTCTTTCCACTACTTAGAAAATTTTCCGATAAAACAACTTGTATATGCGGTGGTATTTATATATTTACCTTATTAATGAACTTAGTAACTGGAATCACTTTCTCTGTTTTATATTCACCATTTTATATTTTGTTCTCCCTTGGATACGCGCTTTTCATGATAAGCGATTCAATGGTAATGACAAAGAATTTTATTAAGCAATTTAAACGAGATGATTTTTATATTATGATTACTTATTTGCTAGCTCAAATATTATTAATATCTGGGTTATTGTGCCCAATTTTGATAAAATAAAAGACTCATTTAATTGAGCCTAATAATAGGTACTCCGAAATTTTACGGGGTTAGTCTTTTTTTAAATATCACAACTTTTTACGGGGTTCATTATTATTAAATATCAAAAAAACTCTATTCTTTAAATGCTTAAAATTTGTAATCCCATAGCAAACACTTTTAATTTTCTTTATTTTATTATTAAAACCCTCAATTAAACCATTAGAAACATAAACTCCATCATCAATTTCAAGATAAGAATTGCAAATTTCTTGATACCAATTTTCATATGTTTTCCCTACTGCAACCAATTCTGGAATGCCAGAATTTTGGAAACGCATATAAGTTCTCTTAATTCCTAATAATGCTTCTTTATATGTCCATTCTTGATTTTGTTTAATGAATGTGTGTACGTATTCATATGCTTTTTCCAATTCAAAACTAAATTGACACATTATTTCAATAACATCTGTTTCATAATAATAGGAATTTCCAAGATATCTAACTCTAAACTTATGAAGATTATTTGGTTCTTTTTTATCTAAAGATCTGGCATATTTTTTTAATAATATATATGCAATAGATGATTCATCAAAACTCTTCATTACTCTTATTCTAACCATATCCAATCCATGTAATGCATAACGAATAAAATGAAATGAATCAATCATAACAATAATATTTTTATTAAATTCCAAAAATACATCTTTATAATCCTGATGCATATCCATAGATAAATATTTTATTGATTCAATCTCTTGTTTTGGTTTCTTTAACAAATACTCTCTTAATGATTTCTTATCCCTCGAGCTGAGAAGGTCAACGATTTTTTTAGCCTTAAAATCAATAAGCAAACATGGGTAATGGAACTTTTTTCTTTCGCGATAACTTGCAAATTCATCGATGCAAAGAACTTCTGGAAGCTTCCTAGAAACTGGCGTTGAATAATCATTTAACACTTTTATTACAGACCTATCAGATACATTAACCAATCTTGCAATAGACGAGCAGCTCATAGTCTCTTTGAGATACACTATTATTTGTTTAATTAGATTTAAATTCAATTTATAATTTCCGTTTTTTATAAATGGATTTTCTTCAACAAATGTCTTTCCGCAATATTTACATTTGTATCTTCTTTGATGAAAGATAATATGAATAGTTTTTGTAGATAAACTGGTTAATGTATAAGATTTTGTATAGTAATCATGAATAATTATTGTTGTTTGCTTGCATTTTGGGCAAAAATGTACACTAACCTTTCTTTTTACATTTATTGTGACTTGAGTTTCATCCTCATCCGCAACTCCATAAAAAACCAAATTGTTTGTATCATAGCCAAACAATGCTAAAATATTAATGTCAAACATGACAAATCCTCCTTATATTTATGCAACATTATTATGGAGGATTTTTTAATAAAAATAATTCGAATTTTTACGGGGTTAAATTGCAAAATAAAAGGGGTTCTTTTTCAAGAACCCCGTTTGAACCCCGAACAATTTCGGAGACCCTAA
>JBAYXD010000088.1:0-2751 GCA_041673725.1 Bacilli bacterium
ATTCGTTACCAATAAGCCTAAGAAAGAAACGACAGTGGTGATTTTATAGTTAGAAAAAAGAAATAAAATGAACAGCCGACACACAAAATAGCACATTTGCAAGCTCCAACACACAAACCGAAACTTTAGCTTGCAAAAGAGCTATTTTTTTTGCCAACAAATTTATAATAATTTGATATATTTGTAGTTAATTGCAACAATTAAAGAAATTAATAAAAATAAAATAGAGTAAATGTCATCACTATTAGATAGGATAAATAATCTTTCTGAAGAAGTTGAAAACTTCCCACTTGGAAAATGTTCTCCAAGTGATGACCCTGATATGCAAACAGCATATTTATATTCTTTTAAGGATTTAGCAAAAAGATTTGTTGCCTCGTTGAAACGTTTAGATAACACGAGACTTTTAAAAATGTTGGAGTCAATTGACATTAATCCAGAATACATAACCGAAGCTTATGATTTGAAAGCAGATTTACAAACTGTTATTGATTATTTAAATGATACTGATAATTTAAGGGAACGTGTATCAATTTCAACAAAAGAAGCGAACAAATTATCGGAGACTATCATAGAAACTCTTGCACAAGAATCTGCTAATAACTTAGCAATAATTTGTACAGGTTATGAACTTGATGAAGGAACAACAGAAGAAGCATATCAAAGCAAAAGAAATTACGTTTATAAGCGAATATCTCATTTAGATAATTTACAAATACTTGAGTTGGGTAAAAAAATGGCAGGAAAGTATCCTGACAGTAAATTAGATGAATTAATTATTAATTTTTTTGACTCTGATTCATTGGAATTAATATCAAAATTTGAGAACATTAAAGAATTTATTACAACAGAATTGAGTAGCGCGAAATATATAATTTGGGTCGCAGTTGCGTGGCTTACTGACAGAGATTTAGCAAATCTATTATATACAAAAGCAAAGCAAGGTTTAAACATTCAAATAATATTGAATGATGATAAAATAAACACAACTTTAAAAGAAAAACTAAAGGAGCATTTTGAAGTGTATTTTGCTCCGTCAAATAACAAGTTCAACAAATTAATGCATAATAAATTTTGTGTGATTGATTTAGAAAAAGTAATTCATGGTTCATATAACTGGACAAATAAAGCTCAATACAATAATGAAACTATTTCAATAATTGACAATAGATTAGAAGCTAAAAAATTTGCAGAGCAATTCTTGAAAATAAAACAGGAAATATCAAATGGAAGAAAATAAATCCCAGATAATTATATATCAAACCGAAAATGGAGAAACAAAATTGGATGTCCGTTTTCAGGATGAAACTGTTTGGCTTACTCAAAAGTTAATGGCTGAATTGTTTCAGACAACTTCACAAAACATTACCATTCACCTTAAAAACATATTTGAAGAAGGAGAATTAGAGGAAAAAGCAACTTGTAAGGATTTCTTACAAGTTCAAAAAGAAGGAAACAGGGAAGTAAAACGTAAACAAAAATTCTATAACCTCGATGCTATTATTTCAGTAGGCTACCGAATAAAATCACACGTAGCTACAAAGTTCAGACAATGGGCAACTCAACATTTAAAAGAATACATTATAAAAGGATTTGTGCTAGATGATGAGCGATTAAAAAATCCTGATTTACCTTTCGACTATTTCGAAGAACTTGAAAGACGGATACAGGATATTCGTACATCTGAAAAACGATTCTACCGAAAAATAACAGATATTTATTCAACAAGTGTTGATTATGACCCGACACTTGATATTAGTATTGGTTTCTTTAAAACAGTACAAAATAAATTGCATTGGGCAATTACAGGTAAAACTGCTGCTGAAATAATTAGCCTGAGAGCCGATAGTACAAAAGAAAATATGGGCATGACAAATTGGAGAGGTGATAAAATCAGGAAAACTGATGTTTCTATTGCTAAAAATTATTTGAATGAAGAAGAGTTAACATCACTAAATAATTTGGTTGAACAGTATTTGATTTTTGCACAAGGACAAGCAATGAGAAGAATTCCAATGTATATGAAGGATTGGATTGCAAAATTAAATGGATTCCTAACCTTAAATGACAGGGAAATTTTAAATAATGCAGGCTCAATTTCGCATGCATTAGCTAAGGAAAATGCAGAAAGAGAATATGAGAAATTTAAAGATTCTGAAAAAAAGATGATAACAGAAGGAGATTTTGAAAAAGCAATAAAAGCAATAGAACAGAAAAAGAAGAAATAAATGCCTACGCTTCACAGCCACGCACATTGTCAAGTCGCACTAAAAGCCAACCTTATAACCAAAAACTTGTCAAAGAGTGTGTCTGTACGAACGCACAAGGTACTGCGAAATAAATAACTAATTGATTGAAAATGAACAAAGGCCAGTTGGTAAAAAAAACTACAAATGAGCATGAGTAAACCATATAAGAGAACTATTAGACAATTTACCGATGAAACAAAAAAAAACGGGGTGGATTATTGTAAATAATAATGAAAGAATAAAAAGGAAAGCTAATTTATTCTTTGAAAATAATAAATGAATTATAGTTAATTATTTAATTTCAGACTAAATTGCTTTTAATGTTTTATTGTCAATCAATTGGCAATATGTTAACAATGAATACTTTAAAACAACACAAAGTATAAACATTAAAAACCCCCTTGTATTTAAGGGGCTTAAGTAGTTTATTCTATGTTTTGTATATTCTTGTTTTGTAGCGGTTACTTTCCGATACAGAAAGTACAATAGCATTATTACTCAG
>JBAYXD010000089.1:0-2634 GCA_041673725.1 Bacilli bacterium
TTGGTGTGAATAGGAAGTTCATTTAAGATTAGTATCCTTAATTAAATCGTGTTTAGTAACTTTTTTAGATTCTAATTGTTTTTTAGATTCCATTAGCCAATCAAAATTCATTAACATTAAAAAGATTATTTAGTAATAGTTATCCTTAACAACTTAAAGAAAATACCCCTTTTTTTCGTCATTTATTGTTATAAAAAGTTAAATAAAGATAAAAAAAGAGCAAAAATGCTCATTTTTAACATAATGGCGGAGAAAGAGGGATTTGAACCCTCGCAGGTTATGCGCCTCTACCAGTTTTCGAAACTGGCCCCTTCAGCCGCTTGGGTATTTCTCCAGCCTTAGTATTATAAAATAAATACAATAAAAATATAACATCTTTCTAAAAAGCTTAAAAAAGTTTATCATACTTACGTATGAATATTCAAAAATTACTTAGTATTAGAGGACTTATTCTAGTCGATGCTATTGATACTGGAACTGCAGTCACAATTTTAGTAGTAGTCTTTTGTATCCTGGCTATTTTTGTTTTAATTTTAGCTTCAGCATTAACGATGGGGTTTCAACGAAAAAATAAGGAATTAAATAACTTAAAGACTTTCCAAAACGACCGAATATTTATTGTTAACTATAAAGACAATAATCCTACTGTCGATTATTTTGATTTTAATGATTTACGTAAAATTACAACGGTATCTTATGCTGATTTTTTAAATTTCTTTAGTGATTCAGATCAAAACGATGTTAAAACTTTTATAAATTCTTTATTTACTTTAGATTTTGATCCAATGAGTAAAGATTCTTTACTTATTACAAATTTAATAATTGATATTCGTAAGAAAAAACTCACTTATAGATCAATTTTAAAATGTAATGCCGTTGATAAAAATAAACGAGTATTATATTTAAGTTTAACAAGATTAATGAATACTCCAGTTGAACATCGAGTAACAAAAAAGAACACTCGACATGATATCTATGATTTAGGGTTGATTAAGAAGATGTATGATGAAGGTAGATTTAATAAAGGAACGATGCATGTTTTTAGATTTTTTGTAAAACCTAATACCATTAATTTTTATAACCAATATCAATTAAGACGATTTGTCATTGATGCTTTATATAGGGATACTAATAATAATGTTTCGTGCTTTTTTTATAGCGCAGATGTCCTTGAATTCTCTATTCTAGATTTAAGAACTTTAAATGATTATCAATTATCTAGATTTATCTTTGAGGCAGTGAAGCGAGTAGAAAAATTCTTAGAAGTTAGAGGACTTAGTAATTTTTATGATTTTAATGTTTGTAGTTCACAGGTAACAGACTTACCTTTATATTATGATGATGCTTATGCGGTATTAAGTAATCTATTTAAAACCGCTAAAGAAATTAATCGTCGTATATCTATTTATAAAGCAGGAAGTAACGAAACTTCAATTATTGAATCAACTTATAAGATTGAAATAGAACGTATCATTAAACATAAACAAATGAGTATTAGCTTTGCTCCAATTGTCCATATTACAAACTCTAGAGTTAGTTGTTTTGCTTATTCAACATATGTTAGTTTTACTAGTAACTTAATTGATAACAATGTTGATGTTATTAAATATGCTGAAGAATTTAATCTTTCTAGTGAATTGATGACAATTGTTGTTCGTAAGATTATTCCAACTTTCTTATCGCAATCACAAAATAACAATTATAAATTAATTATTTTTTGTTCTTTAAAAGATTTAGATTGCACAATAAAGGCGATTAAAAATATCGCGCATAGCGAAGAAGCAAAGATAATTTTTGCAATACCTAATGTTGATTTAATTGATGCCGAAGAGAAAAAGACTCTTGAATTACAAGTCATGCAAGTTAAAAAACAAGGATATAACCTTGGAATTGTAATTCGCACTGGTGATTATATTTTAAGAGACGCAACTTATCGTTTATTTGATTATTATTTTGTTGATCCGCTTCTTGAAGCGAATGTTAAGCAAGATTCAAGATCATTTATCAAGTTTAAGAGTTTATATGATAAACTTGCAAAGATTGGCGCACCGATTATTTGTTTCAATGCTTCGTCGTTCCAAAGCATTGAACTATTATCAAAAACAGGTATTCGTGATTTTAGTAATGATGTTATCTCGAAAAAAGATCCAATGTTATTACCAGTTGATCCAAAAATACATAAAAAATTATTAACGATGGTTAAGTAGGAGAATTAAATTATGGAAAAAGTTATTGTTAAAAATAAAGACATCACTCCACGTGATGTCGATTTTGCTCAATGGTATACTGATGTATGCAAAAAAGCCGAATTAATGGATTATAGCGATGTTAAAGGTTTTATTATTTATCGCCCTTATGGTTATGCTATTTGGGAAGAAATTCAAAACTATTTAAATAAAGAATTTAAAAAAGTTGGAACGGAAAATGTTTATCTTCCTTTAGTAATTGCCGCTTCGCAATTTCAAAAAGAAAAAGACCATATCGCTGGATTTGCACCAGAGACTTTAGTTGCTACGGAAGCTGGAGGTGCTAAACTTGATGATCCTTTAATTATTCGTCCAACTAGTGAAGTTTTATTTTGTAATCATTATAAAAATATTATTCAATCTTATAGAGATTTACCAAAGATTTATA
>JBAYXD010000090.1:0-2597 GCA_041673725.1 Bacilli bacterium
AAATGGAAAAAATAATTAACAAAAAAAACTAAACAAGCAGAGTTTCATTCATCTACTCTAAAACGTCTTTTTAAGTATATGGCAAGTTATAAATGGCCCATGGTAATTGTTGTTGTTTGTGTACTTTTAAGCGCCCTAACAAGTGCTGGTTCAGCATTGTTTATTGAAATATTAATCGATGATTACATTATACCATTAATTGGAAATCAAAATCCTGATTGGACTTCTTTAATAATTGTTTTAGCAATTATGGCAGGAATTTACTTAGTTGGAGTATTGTCTTCTTTATTTTATAGCCGATTAATGGTAACAATTGCGCAAGGAACGTTAAAAAAGATCCGTGATGAAATGTTTAAAAAGATGCAATTGCTCCCTGTTAGTTATTTTGATAAACATACTCATGGCGAAATAATGAGTTTATATACAAATGATACTGATACATTACGTCAAATGATTGCTCAATCGCTTGTACAATTGATTAATTCTGTTTTCACTATACTAGCTGTTTTTTGTTGCATGTTATATATAAGTATATGGCTTACTATCGTTGTTTTAGCTGTAATGGGCTTCATACTTGTAATTGCAAAAAAAGTAATGAAAAGTGCGGTTCTTACTTTATTTCCCAACAAAAAAATCTTGCAGATTTAAATTCATATGTCGAAGAAATGGTAAATGGAGCCAAGGTTGTTAAAGTATTCTGTTACGAAAAAAAGAGTTGCGATATTTTAAATAAAAAGAATAAAGATTGGGAAAAAAGTTCTGGCTATGCTAATGGAAACGCCAATATGATGATGCCAATGATGAATGCTCTTGGGTACATCCAATATGTAATAATCGCAATTTTTGGTGGTTATATGGCTATTATGTCACTTACAAATTTCAGTTTAGTTGGTTTTAATATTTTAACGCTCGGAATGATTGCAAGTTTTCTAAGTCTCTCGAGAAGTTTTACAAATCCAATCAGTCAACTTGCTAATCAATATAATTCAATTGTCACCGCTCTTGCTGGTGCCGAAAGAATCTTTAAGTTCATGGATGAGAAACCAGAAATTGACAATGGATATGTAAGTCTCGTTAATGCGAATATAGGAAAAAATGGCGAACCTATTGAATGTAAAGAGAAAACATTGCATTGGGCATGGAAGCACATTCACCAAGACAATAGTCCTACAACATATGTTTGGTTAAAGGGAGAAATTGTTCTTGATCATGTAGATTTCTCATATGTGCCAAATAAACTTGTCTTGCATGACATAACAATTAAGGCTGAACCAGGTAAAAAAATTGCTTTAGTTGGTGCAACTGGTGCTGGAAAGACCACCATCACTAATCTTATAAATCGTTTTTACGATATAGATGATGGAAAAATTAGGTATGATGGAATAAATATTAATAAAATTAAAAAATATGATTTAAGGAAATCCTTAGGGGTTGTTCTTCAAGATGTACATTTATTTACTGGCACTATAATGGAAAATATCCGTTATGGAAACGAAGAAGCAAGTGATGATGATTGCATAAATGCCGCAAAACTCGCAAATGCTAATGGTTTTATTGAAATGTTACCAAAAGGTTATCAAACAGTAATCTCTGGAGATGGGGAGGGTTTGAGTCAAGGTCAACGACAATTATTATCGATTGCTCGAGCTGCTGTAGCAAATCCACCAGTTATGATTCTTGATGAAGCAACTTCTTCAATTGATACAAGAACCGAAAAACTCGTTCAAGATGGTATGGATAAGTTAATGAATGGTCGCACCACTTTCGTAATTGCTCATCGTTTATCTACTGTACAAAATAGTGATGTAATACTTGTTTTAGACCATGGAAATATTATTGAAAGAGGAACACATAAAGAATTAATAGCTAAAAAAGGAACATATTATCAACTCTATACAGGAGCATTTGAATTAGAATAATCAAAAATCCAGGTAATTCCTGGATTTTTTATGCTTTATTAGATTCTTCAATTAAGTCCAAATTTTTAGTTTTTAATAACTCAAGGACTTTATTTTGCACATTAACACTTAAGAATGCTTTAACGACTACTGGGTCAAAATGAGTACCACTTTCTTCTTTAATTATTTTTATAGAGTCTTCATAAGAAAATGGTTCTTTATAAGATCTCTTTGACACAAGAGCATCAAATACATCCGCAACCGCCATAACTCTAGCAGATAAAGGAATATCATTTCCCTTTAAATGCGCACAATAACCAGTTCCATCATATCTTTCGTGATGGTAAGCAGCCATTTCTTTTGCTACTGAAAGATAAGAATCAGTAGTTATACCTTCAAGAGCCATGTCAATAATCTTCGCGCCTTCAGTCGTGTGAGTCTTCATAATATCAAATTCTTCAGGAGTAAGTTTTCCAGGTTTATTTAAAATTGTATCTGAAATTTTAATCTTGCCAGCATCATGTAAAGAAGCGCCCATAACCATTTGCTTTTGATAAGTAGGATTTAAAACTTTAGGGAATTTCTTTTCTTTTAATAATTCTGAAGAAATTAAATCAACATAAATCGAAGTACGTTTAATGTGGTCACCGGTATTTTTATCCCTACTTTCAACCATGTTTGCTAATGCCAAAACTATAT
>JBAYXD010000091.1:0-2536 GCA_041673725.1 Bacilli bacterium
AGATGGTACTCCAGTTGATATCTTGCTTAACCCACAAGGTGTTCCATCACGTATGAATATTGGTCAAGTCCTTGAAGTCCATTTAGGTATGGCTCTTAAGAAACTTGGTGGTCTTAAAGTTGCTACTCCGGTTTTTGATGGTATTAGTAACGATGAGATTTTCGAAATGATGAATGAAGCAAAGATGCCAAAAGATGGAAAATATAACCTTATAGATGGTCGTACTGGCGAAAGATTCGATAGTCGAATCAACGTTGGTGTTATGTATATGATTAAACTTGTTCACATGGTTGATGATAAGTTACACGCACGTGCTACTGGACCATACGCAATGGTTACTCAACAACCTTTAGGTGGTAAAGCCCAAAACGGTGGACAAAGATTTGGTGAAATGGAAGTCTGGGCACTTGAAGCTTATGGAGCCGCTTACACTTTACAAGAAATGATGACTATCAAGAGTGATGATCGTGTTGGTAGACGTAGAACTTATGAAGCTATTATTAAGGGAAAACCATTACCAAAACCATCAATTCCAGAAGCCTTCAAGGTCTTTACAAAAGAACTTATGGGCTTATCAATGAATGTCGAACTTCGAGATAAAGAAGGGAAGATAATTGATATGGATGATCTTGCTAGACAAACCCAAAAAGAAGAACAACGTTCAATGCGTTCAATTCGTAATATTGGGCAAAATCGTGGTAACGATGATGATAATAGTGGTGGTATCGATGACAGTACAGACACTGAATCGACATATACCCAAGAGGCAGTTCAATCAAATGATCAAGAGACCATTGATGAGCTACTCAAATAGTAAGGAGGATAAGAAACTATGTTTGATGTAAATAATTTAGTTAGTATAAAAGTTGGTCTTGCTTCTCCTGAAAAAATTCGTGAATGGAGCCATGGTGAGGTTACAAAACCTGAAACCATTAACTATCGAAGTCAAAAACCTGAGATGGATGGTTTATTTTGCGAAAGAATATTTGGGCCTAGTAAAGATTACGAATGTCATTGTGGAAAATATAAAAAGATTAGATATGCTGGTGTTGTTTGTGAAAAGTGCGGTGTCGAAGTTATCTCTAAAGAAGTTCGTCGTGAGAGAATGGGTCACATTGAACTTGCCACTCCATGCAGCCATATTTGGTATTTAAAAGGTATTCCATCAAGAATGGGTCTTGTTTTAAACATTTCTCCAAAAGCTTTGGAAGAAGTTGTTTATTTCACTGCTCACATTTGTATGGACCCAGGTTCAACTAAGACTCTTTATTATAAGGAATTCTTAGATGACCGTGTTGGTAGAGAAGTCTTTATTACTACTATCAAAGAAATTCAAGAAACTCTTGAACCTGATAGCCTTGATTTTGGTAGATCCAATGATATTTTAGCTCATTTACAAAATCCAAATGAACCATTTGATTTCTTCGGTTGCGCTGATTTTATTACCGAAAAAACTGGTGCTACTTTTGGTGAAGGAGCTGAAGCTGTTAAAAAATTACTCCAAGAAGTCGATTTAAAGAAAGAATTTGATTTAGTTAGTAGCCAAATTAAGGATGCTAAAGGTCAAAACTTATCTAAATTAACAAAACGTCTTGAAGTTTTGGATGCTTTTATTAAATCTGGAAATAAACCAGAATGGATGATTCTTGATGCTTTACCAGTCATTCCACCTGATTTAAGACCTATGTTACAACTTGATGGCGGTCGTTTTGCCGCAAGCGATCTTAATGATTTATATCGTCGTGTTATTTCTCGTAACAATCGTTTAAAGAAATTAATTGATATGAATGCACCTTACGTCATTTTAATGAATGAAAAACGTATGGTTCAAGAAGCTGTTGATGCTTTAATCGATAATGGTCGACGTAATGGAAAACCTGTTACTGGTCCTGCTGGACGTCCACTTAAGTCTTTAAGTGGTGGTTTAAAAGGAAAACAAGGAAGATTTAGACAAAACTTACTTGGAAAACGTGTCGATTATAGTGGTCGTAGTGTTATTGCTATTGGTCCATCTTTAAAGATGTATCAATGTGGTATTCCACGTGAAATGGCAATCAACTTACTCCGTCCATTTATTGCGGCAATTTTAATTAAAGAAGGAAAATGTACCCTTCATAGACAAGCTGATAAGAAGATTGATGCCAAAGATGAAGATGTTTATGATGTTGTTGAAAAGATTATTTCTCAACATCCAGTGCTACTTAACCGTGCACCAACTCTTCATAGATTAGGTATTCAAGCCTTCCAACCAATCCTTGTTGATGGACGTGCAATTCGTTTACACCCACTTGTTTGTACCGGATTCAACGCTGATTTCGATGGCGATCAAATGGCTGTTCACCTTCCAATTAGTAAAGCTGCTCAAGAAGAAGCATTACATTTAATGCTTGCAAGTAATAACATTTTGGCTCCAAAAGATGGAAAACCAATTGTTACTCCTTCCCAAGATATTTTAATCGGTAACTATTACTTAACTATTGAAGAAACTAGTAAAGATTTTGTTGATACTGCTAAAAAATATAAGGCTTTAGGTGAT